>JADIYI010000006.1 GCA_016705365.1 Gammaproteobacteria bacterium
ATATGGGCATGGGCCGGCCCCGGCAGACTGACGCGGAAGTTCTGTTGAAATCGGCAGAGTTCGCCGCATTCACCGAGAAGAAAACCGACCTGATCACGGTCAAGACCGCGATCACCAGGACGAGCGCGGCCGGCGATCCGCTGGTGCATGGCAGCAAGCCGTACATCGACGCGGGCGTGCGGATGCCGCTGACGATTCGCCGCCTGCTGCCGACGTTCCCGACCGCAAACGGTGCTATCGAGCTGCCGGTTAAGACCGCCACGACCAACAACGCGGCGGTGCAGGGCAACGGAAGCCCGTTCCAGGTCGAGAATGTGTCACTCGGCGAGAGTGCCTACGTTCACCTCTCAGCATAGTGCCGGTTCGAACTGGGGCATTTTGTGCCGGTCTCGAATCAGATTTTCGAGGACGGCGGCACGTTGCAGGCATTCATCGAGGGCGAGTTGCTGGCGGGGCTGGCCCAAGCTGTCGAGGGGATCAACTGATCAACGGATCGGGCAGTAACGGCGAGCTGACCCCGGATTGATTCAGGGCGCCACGGCATACGCGGGAACTAGCCCGCTCACCTTCACGACCCGGCTGGACGTGCTGCGGGATGCAATCAAGCAGGTTCAGGTTTCGAAGTTCCGGCCGAACGCGGTAATCGTTTCGCCTACCACCTGGCGCGACATTGAGCTGTCGAAAGATTCCGGCAACAGTTACCAACGCGATCCCATGACCAGCGTGTCGAGGGTGTGGGGCCTGCCGGTAATCCCTACCACCTCGATTGCTGACGGTGTGTTCCTGGTGGGCGACCTCTCCCGAGCTGCTAGCCTGTTCGCGAGGGAAGCGGCGCAGGTGGCTTTTGCCCGGAGCGATTCGAGCAACTTCCAGAAAAACATGGTGACGGCGAAGGCGACCGAAAGGCTCGCACTGGTAATCACCAATCCGACCGCGATGAGATACGGGAGCTTCTAATGGCGTGGTGGATCACCAGCCTTGACGGCGAAATCAGTTTCGCCACCCGCACCGCCAGCACTGCCGACGAGGCGCGGCTGGAGCTTGCGAGGAAGTACGGCAAAGCCTCTTTCGCGGAGTTCTGCGAGGCGGCCGACTACGGGCCGGGCTCGTTCCGAATTGCCGAGGTGATCGTCGAGCCGAGGCCATCGGATCCGGGTGTTCAGATCGTCACCCCGCCGCAGGGTTTGGCCGAGCGGGCATTCCTTGCCGTGCGTGGTGCGATGCGCCGATAGAATTTGCGGGAAGTTCACCCCCGCGCGCACGTGGACACGACTTCAAGACGCAAAGTTGCATCTTGCTGGCGTTACCCCTGCGCGTGCGTGGGCACGACTTCAACATGCCAATTGGCATCTTGCCGGTTGCCTCCATGCAAATGCGACACGCGTGTCACTTTTCTCGATTGCTACCTGCATGTAACGCTGCGCGTGGCGGAAACTAAACTCACAATTCGCCTCAACCCACGGCTTCACCCCGCGCGTGCGTGGGGCAGACTCCTCGGTGCCGCCAGTTGGCGGCGTCGAAGAACTTCACCCCGCGCGTGCGTGGGGCAGACCCTTAGTCATTCGAGCCCTGGATACCCCAGATCCTCTAGAGCCGCGGCGAGTTCGTCGCCTTCCAGCTCCCGCACAAAGGCCCTGCTATTCTCTGCCATGCGCTCTACCCTCACCATGCCGCGGGCGTGCGTGCTGATGTCGTTGTAGGATCCGCACCACCCGTGCAGCCGCGGTTCTAGTGATTGATTGGTTCTGGCTGGCAGATCCCGCACATCATGGCGGCGCCACCCTGCTAGCGTGTTGTGGTGCTCCACCAGGAAGCCCACCTGCCCCACGGTTAACGATTCGTCTGGTCCTATCCACTGTCCGTTCACGGTCACGTCCTCGACATACACCGGCAACCGGCCGGGGCGGTGGCGCTGTTGCGCCTGGGTCATCATAACCCGGCCATGCCTCACCAGATGAGGCGCTGCGACAGGTAGCCCACCATGGCGCCCGCCGACCGCTGGCGCTCCTTCGCTTGTGTGGCTTCGAAACTTCGCGAATCGCGAACATTACGCTGTTACTGCGTAACACGACGACTCGGTGGCGCACGTCATCACTGAGTCAGAAACAAAGCGAATGGCCGTTACGCAGTAACGTATTCCGTCGCCCGTTCAGCGGCAGCAAGTAGCCGTTCAAGCATGGCGCGCTGGCTTATCCCGTGATGGCGGGCCAGCCTGCCGAGCTGCGCCTTTGCCTGGACGCTGACAACCATATTCAACCGCTCGCCTGAGCCGTCCACGTCCTGTAGGTGGCGCTGGCGGTACGCCCGTTGCCGTTCTGCATTTGTTGCCATGACACTCCATCCGTTACGCAGTAACAAAAGTATATCGCCTGTTACGCAGTAACGTGCGTGTGTCGGGCAGTCTGTAGGAGATTTCGGATTTTGAGGGCACAAGCTGGCCGTTTGCACTTTTGCCTGCACTTTTCTGTTTGAAGCACTCCCGGCCTAATCGCGTAAGTGCTTGTTTTTAATGGTGGAGCCAGGCGGGATCGAACCGCCGACCTCCTGCATGCCATGCAGGCGCTCTCCCAGCTGAGCTATGGCCCCATGAAGGGAGCGCGAATTCTATGGAGCACCCTGCGGGCTGTCAACAATCGACAGGGACGAACAATCACATCGGTCATTGGCAGGCCGCGTTCCGATTGCTAGCCTGCAGCTTCAACCCAAATGAACCGGAAAAATCACCATGAGCATCCTCGATCTGTTTCGTCTCGACGGCAAGGTAGCAATCATCACCGGCGCCGGTCGCGGTATCGGGGCCGCCTGCGCCCGCGCCTTTGCCGAAGCGGGCGCCAATGTGGTGATCGGTGCGCGTACGCTGGAGCAGATCGAACGCACCGCCGCGGAGGTGCGTGCCGCGGGCGCAAGGGCGTTGGCCGTGCCCACCGATGTGATGCGCGAGGATCAGCTTGAGGCGCTGGTCGCCGCCGCACTGGCGGAATTCGGACGCATCGATATCGTGGTCAACAATGCCGGCGGGTCGCCACCGAAGCCTGCGCTCAATACCACCACAGAGGAGTTCGTGAACGCCTTCCGCTTCAATGTCGGGACCGCGTTCGCACTGTCGCGCATCGCGGCGCCGAAGATGATCGAAAGCGCCGGTGGCGGATCGATCATCAATATCTCGTCGGTGGCAGGACAACACGCCTCACCCGGCTTTGTCGCCTATGGCACCGCCAAATGCGCATTGACGATGCTCACGCGTGAACTTGCGCAGGAGTTTGCCCCGCGTATCCGGGTCAATGCGATTGGCGTCGGATCAACCAAAACGGAGGCACTGAACACCGTACTCTCGCCTGCCATCGAGAAGACCATGGTCGATTTGACACCGATGGGACGCCTTGGAGAAGTCGAGGATATTTCCGCCTGCGCGCTGTATCTCGCCTCCCCGGCTGCCGCGTATATTACCGGCGACGTGATCGGCGTGAACGGCGGACTCACCACGCTCAACCTGCCGATGCCGCGCGCGTCCTTTGTCTGAATGCGTGCACATCGCGGTGAAAGGCCTCAACCCATGATGCGAGGTTGAGGCGGACAGCAGAGCGGTTTTCCCGCCTGTGCGAAAACCTGTTCGGGCGGGGATTACTGCTCGTTCCCCACAGCGGGATCAGTCTGCCCGTCGCTCAGTGCCGCGTAGGCTTTTTCCACGTCCTTCATCTTTTTCCTGGAAATCCCGCCGAGCAGTTCGATGGCATGACGGATACGGGCGCGAGAGAGATCCGAGCCCAGCATATGCATCGAGTCGATCACCGATATCGTGGCCGATGTTCCCGCTATCGCGATGAACAGCGGCGCCAGGAAATCGCGGATCTTCAGGCCCATCGCCTCTGCCAGATCCTTCATCGCGGCGAAAATGGCCTCGCGCTGCCACGCCGGCAGCCCCTCCAGGCGCCACTGCGCAAACTGGAGCTGGCGCAGCAGCAACTCGCGCTCGGTAGCGATGGCGGCAAAGCTGTGCTCCGTCAGGGGCAGCATGCCGGACACCAGGTAGGATGCGGCCGGGGCAAAATCGCTCAGCCGCTCCATGCGCGGCTGCAGGTGCGGCAGGATGCGCATCAGGTTGTCGTGGTTCAGCGCCCACTCCGTGAGCCGCACGGCGAGTTGTTCCACCGTGAAGTTCTCGCGTATCCACAGCGCATTCAGCCAGTTCAGCTTGTCGAGATCGAATACCGGCCCGCCCAGCGATACGCGCTGGATGTCGAAATGCTCGAGCATCTCCGCGAGCGTGAATTTCTCGCGCTCATCAGGCATCGACCAGCCCATGCGCCCGAGATAATTTAGCAGCGCTTCCGGCAGATAACCCATGCGCCGGTAATAGAGAATGCTGGTCGGATTCTTGCGCTTGCTCAGTTTGCTCTTGTCCGGATTGCGCAACAGCGGCAGATGGCACAGCACCGGCATCTGCCAACCGAAATATTCGTACAGCAGCATGTGTTTTGGCGCCGAGTTGATCCACTCCTCGCCGCGCAGCACGTGGGTGATCTGCATCAGGTGATCGTCCACCACGTTGGCGAGATGGTAGGTCGGCATGCCATCGGCCTTGAGCAGCACCTGCATATCGACCTGTGTCCACTCGATTTCGATCGCGCCACGCAACATGTCGTGCACCGTGCAGGTACCGGTGCGCGGCACTTTCATTCGCACCACATGCGCCTCGCCGGCCGCGAGCCGCGCGGCGACTTCAGTCGCATCGAGTTGCAGGCAGTGTCCGTCATAGCCCGGCGTCTGCTGCGCGGCGACCTGCGTGCGGCGCAGTTCGTCGAGCCGCGCCGGCGTGCAGAAGCAGCGAAACGCATGTCCCTTGCCGAGCAGCAGATCGGCGTGGTGGCGGTAGATCTCGCCGCGCTCGCTCTGGCGATAAGGAGCATGCGGCCCGCCAATGTCCGGGCCCTCGTCCCACTCGAGTCCGAGCCAGCGCAATGACTCGAGGATCGCGGCTTCCGATTCGGCGGTGCTGCGCACCTGGTCGGTATCCTCGATGCGCAGGATGAACTTGCCGCCGTGCTGGCGCGCGAAACACAGGTTGAACAGCGCGATATAGGAGGTCCCGACATGGGGGTCGCCGGTCGGCGAAGGAGCGATACGGGTACGGACGGTCATCGACAAGGGTTTCCAGGCAGGCTAGCGGCCCGGCCGGCAGTTCCTCAGGACGCCACCGGCACAGGCTCGAAGGGCGCCCAGTATAACGAGGCGTGCCTCAGAAATTCACCCTTGCCCCGCCATCGACATGAAGACCCGCGCCGGAAATGAAGCGCGCCTCGCCACTGGCCAGAAACAGTGCCGCCCGCGCCACATCCTCCGCCAGACCGAGCCGGCCGACCGGTGCTTTCTTTTCCCAGAACGCACGGAACTCCGGGTCTTCCAGGAAGGGTTCGCTCAGCCCGGTGACTGATGAAAACTCAAGCAGCGAAAGGCGGCCAGATAAACCGCTCTTCCTGGGCCAGGAAGCCGCGTGATGCGTCCATGCGCACCAGATCCTGCAACTGTCCCAGGCACGCCGCGCCCTGCGTGCACCATGCCTCTTCGGCCGATTCCCGATCGCCAAACGACAATTCCAGCACACCATCGAACAGCGAAGGGTTCGCATCGTCATACACATCGGCTCGCGGCAGATCGACTGACACCTGCGCAATTCCAGGCAGGGTGCGCTTGCCCCACTGCGCGGCGCCCTGCAAACGCTGAGCAAACTCCACACCGGACAAATACTGCGAACGCCGCAGGAACAACATGATCTTCCCGGGCACCGCAGAAATATTGGCGGGATCCGCAGTCTGGCCGTGGACATGGCTGTCGCAAATCAGCCAGGCCAGGTGTTCCTGCTCGAGGAAATTGGCCTCATCCTGTTTTACCGGCAGAAACGCCGGATTGGCAAAGATTTCGTCCAGCGTCGCCGGCTCCTCGACCCAGATCGTGGCGATACCCTGGTAGCGCATGGCCGCCAGGCCGGACAATTCCCCGGCGCCACCGATCGCATGGTTCTGGATATAACGCTGGATCTGCCCGACCGCTTGCGTGAGGCGTCCGTGCGGCTCGCGCCAGTGCGCATGAAACTGCTGCTCGCTGATATCCCGGCGCTTGGCGATAAATGCAAAAACCTTGATCACACGCTGACTCCCCTGATGCGGATTTTCCGGCAGATACCGGAGCCCATCTCAAAATTCCCCGCGCGACTCCGGGCCCTGTGGCCGTGACGCCTGGCATCGTCCCACATTCGCCGGCTTCGCGCACAGCCGCCGGAGATTGATTCGCGCCTTGTAGCCAGCAGGATCGAGCATGATCGCGCGCTGGTACGCATCGAGCGCCGCGTCTGCCGCAAGCGGTTGCTCGCGCTCGAGCGCAAAGCCGAGGTTGTTCCAGGCGCGGGCATTGCCCCCGTCTGCGCGCACCGCCGCTTGCCAGAAGGCGGTTTCCGAGGCGTAGACCAGGTTGCGCATCACCGTTGCCGCCAGCAGGATGCCCGTCAGCAAAGCCGTGATCACGCGCGCATGGCGCCGCGAACCCATCCATGCCCGGCTCCACATCATGCCTACCAGCGCATACAACGGAATTGCCGCGAGGTACAACTGGCGCTCGTTGGCCACATCGAGCCGCGCCAGCACGCTGTTGGTCGGCAGCAGCGCCAGCGCCAGCCACAACAGCGACAATGCAGGCCATGAGCCACGCCGGATGCGCAGCAGGCTCCATGCCAGCGCCACGGCCCACAGGCCCAGTGCCACCACCCAGCGCGGTTCCCAGTCGTGAAACACCGCGAGCCGCGGATCAACGTTCAGCGCGAAGGGCTGCAGCAGTTGGAGGACCAGATACCAGGTGGCCAATGCCTGGGTTACCAGGTTGTCCCAGGGTGTGCGGATGGCGAGGGACACCTGCAACAACTCGCGATGGCGTGGCAACGCCGCTACCAGCAGCAAGCCGACAACGCAGATCAACCAATGCCAGCGCGCGCCACGGAGCGCAGCACGCCATGCTCCATCGCGTTGCCCGGGATGCACCAGTGCTTGCCAGTACAGTACCAGCGTGAGCAGCGCGGGCAGCACCAGTGCGGTTTCGCGGCTGGCAATGGCCAGCGCAAACGCCAGCAGCGAGCGCACCACCGAACCCCTCAACCGGGCCACCATGCTGCCCAGCATCCACATTGTGGCCAACGATACCGAGCGCCCCGACAACATCGTGACGACCTCGGTATTGACTGGATGCAGCGCGAACAGCAGCGCTCCGGCAAACGCGGCACCGCGCTGGCCCGTCGGTAGCAGATGCTGCAACAGCATCAGCACCAGCAGCACGTTGGCGCCATGGAACAGCAGGTTCACGAGGTGAAACCCGAACAATCCGCCAAACGAACAGTTCAACGCATAGCTCAGCTTCAGCAAGGGCCGCATCCCCGGCATGCTCCGCCACCAGTGCGCCAGCGAACTCACGTCGGGGTTGTCGATGATCACCACGTAATCGTCGAACTGGGGGATGCCCGCAAAACTGTTCAGATAGGCAAGCGCGGTGAGCAGCAGCAGCCACGCAAGCGCGCGTCCGTTGCCCTCAGCGTGCGGATCCGGCATCGAATGCCCCGTCGATCATCGCGTGTGCGGTCCACCAGCGCTCCGGCGCGCCGAGCAGCACCAGCCAGACCTGGTGCCCCCCGCGCTCGGCAAGCGCAATCAGGCACTTCCCGGCCCTGGCCGTGAACCCGGTCTTCACGCCGCGTGCGCCATCCAGATTGCCGAGCAGCAGGTTGGTGCTGCGCAGTTGCCGCGAATGCCTGCGATCGGTTGACTCCAGCAGGAATTCACGCCGTGCAACCGCAGTGCGAATTTCCGGGTACTCCATTGCCAGTCGCGCAAGTTTCAGCAGGTCACGCGCGGTGGAGTATTGCCCCTCGGCATCCCATCCGCAGGGATTGACGAATCGGGTATCGGCGAGTTCCAGCACCGCGACCGCGCGGTTCATGTCCTGCACGAAATCCTCGACCGATGCGGAAGCGCTTCTCGGCGAGCGCGAGGCAGGCATCGTTGGCGGAACGGACCAGCATCGCCGCCAGCAGATCCCGGCCGAGGTAGCGCTCCCCCTGCCCCAGCCCGGCGCGGGCACCAGTAGCCGCGGCCGCGCGCTCGCTGATGCTCAGGGTCTGCTCGAGGCGCTCGGGCCGTTGCAACCAGAGCACCGCGGTCATCAACTTGCCGAGACTTGCCGCCGGCAGATGCGCATCCGCATTTCGCTCGCCGCGGACCACCCCGTCACGCTCGAGCAACCACGCCGTGGCAATGGGCCCATCACCCGATGCGGCCAGCGGCAGCAGCAGACCCAACAACACCGTCACGAATCGCGCGTACACCAGCCAACGCGCCAGCTGCGAGACAACTCAGAAGCCGAATACTTTCTTCAGGTTCTTGACTCCTTCCTTGACCCCCGCCTTCACGTCTTTGGTGACACCCTGCTTGCCCTCGGTCGCGCCCCCTTGATCGGCCGCATCCCGCTGCTGTGAAAGCGCCGCGCCACCCCCGGCCGCATTCGACGCCGCAGCCGCACAGAAGCTGCGGTACTGCTCGGCTATCTGGCTGGAATACTCGCGTCCCTCACATTCCGCGCTGGCGAGCACCGCCGTCTGGGCCTCGCATTTCGCCAACAGGAAACCGAGCTGCTTTGTGTCGAGCGCCTGTGGGCACATCGCCGGCGCTTCGTCCGGGCAAAAACTCTGCACGAAACCAAAGTTCGACTGCTTTGCGGCGCCAGTGCAGTGCCGGCGCCGCAAATCCACGCCGCGTGTGCCACACACCGCCAATTGTTCGTCGAGACTCGCTCCGGTTTTGTCCGCATGGGTGCGATCGACCCCTTCCGCCAGCAAACGGTAGCCATCCAGCGTATCGACCCGCTTGCAATACTCGCCCTGTTGCGCCTTGCACATTCCATCCTTGGTAAACAGGGTGCCCTGCATTTTCGTCACCGCGTCCGTGCACATGCGCGTCACCTGTTCCTTGCCGCGCTTCTCGGCCGCCTCGGCCTGACGCTCGAGTTCGGCTATTTTGCGTGCCTGTTCGGCCGTTTCGGCGGTGTAATCACAATCCCCGATCGCGATTCCCTTCATGGTCATCTCGGTGACCTCGCCGCTGCGGTCGGTCATCTTCATCAGCGAAGTCATCGAGTCCGCGGTGCGGGTCTGATCGAGCTCCGTCAATCCATCCGGGCACTGCATCTTGACGAAATGACGATTGCCCCTGCTGTGCTGCTCGAGCAACGTGCACTTATCGTCGGCCGGTGGCGCTTCGTTCTCATCCCTGGACAGGCAGGCCGTCTGTTTGGGCAACGAAAAGCCCATCCCGGCGGGCATGCCGGGCATTTCCATACTGATCTCCCAGCGGATGCCGGACCCCGGTTGTGCCAGGACCGCAAAAGACAGCGTGGCGCCGAACAGCAGCACGCAGATGGCAAGGAAATGTGATCGCATGGCGGTCTCCGATGTGCGATGAAACGGGGCGCGCCAATCATGCGGCGTGAATGCGCATCCCGTCAATCGAACGCAACCTCGTCGAGATACTCCGGCACACTGCTGCGCCAACCCAGCTCATCCTGTATCCGCAGACGCATCGCATCCGCCGCGGCCGGCTCGCCGTGAGTTACGAAGGTATGGCGCGGAGGCGTCTCGAAACCCTCCAGCCAGCCAATGATCTCGTCGGCATCGGCATGCGCCGAGAGCGCGTCGAGCGAATGAATCTCGGCCCGCACCGGAAACCAGCTGCCGTGGATCTTCACCCGCTCCGCGCCGCCCACCAGCGCGGCTCCACGGGTACCCGCTGCCTGGAAGCCGGCGAACACCACGCTGTTGCGGTGATCCCCGACCAGCGATTTCAGGTGGTGCAGCACGCGCCCGCCGCTGGCCATGCCGCTCGCCGAGATGATCACGCAGGGATAGCCCTGGCGCGTGAGCGCCTGCGATTCCTCGACGCTGCGCACGAAGGTGGTCGTGGCGTCGATCAACTCGCAATCGTCATTGCTCAGCTTGTGCTCGCGGTGGAAGCGGCAGAATATCTCGGTCGCCCTGATCGCCATCGGACTGTTCAGGTACACCGGGACATCGGGAATCGCCTTGCGTGCGCGCAGGCGCTGCAGAAGGTAGAGCAGCAACTGCGCCCGGCCGACCGCGAAGGCCGGAATCAGCACGATGCCACCACGTTTCACCGTCGTATTGATGATCTCGCCGAGCACCTGCTCGGCGTCGAAGTCGCCGTGCCTGCGATCGCCATAGGTCGATTCGACCACCAGGTAATCGGCGCGCGGAACCGGCTCGGGTGCGCGCATGATCGGGTCGTGCGGGCGCCCGAGATCGCCGCTGAAGGCGAGCGTGCGGTGCCCGTCATCGAGCAGCACGCAGCAGGCGCCGAGAATGTGTCCGGCCGGCGTCAGCGTCGCATCGAGCCCCTTCCCCACCGAGCAGGGCTCGCCATATTCGATGGCGCGAAACTGGCGGAGCACCTGCTCGGCATCCTGCTGTGTGTAGAGCGGTTCGGCGGGGTCGTGGCGCGAGAATTTCTTGCGATTGGCATACCGCGCATCTTCCTCCTGCAGGTAGCCCGCATCGGGAAGCAGCACCTTGCACAAGGCAAGGGTGGCGTGACTGCAATAGATCGGGCCGCGGTATCCCTGGCGGTAGATGGCCGGAAGAAAACCGCTGTGATCGATATGCGCATGGCTCAGCACCACCGCATCGATCTCTCCGACCGGCAACGGCAACGGACTGCGATTGCGCAACCGCAGGTTCTTCACCCCCTGGTACAGTCCGCAGTCGACCAGGATCCGCGAGCCGTTCGCGCTCACCAGGTATTTCGAGCCGGTAACGGTCTGGGCAGCGCC
This sequence comes from Gammaproteobacteria bacterium, assembly GCA_016705365.1. Classification (NCBI taxonomy): domain Bacteria; kingdom Pseudomonadati; phylum Pseudomonadota; class Gammaproteobacteria; species Gammaproteobacteria bacterium. The sequence continues at coordinate 10,876 of JADIYI010000006.1, forward strand.
GAGAAACTGTATCTTCAATTGTGTCGCTCCATTCAACTAACATGCATGGCAATTCATGCTAAGGCGAACACAAAGCCGTGAACAACCATTTTCTGTACCTCCGGCGACTCGGGATCGATACCTATCAGGAGCCCGTGGTTTATATGCGCGAGGACAGCGATATCTGCCGTGCCGAAGGCTTCAGCAGCCAGAACCGGGTACAGGTGAGCGTGGATCAGCGGCGCATAATCGCCACTGTGCACATGGTCAGGTCGGAACTGCTGCATCACGACGAGGCCGGCCTGTCGGAAGCGGCGTGGCATCTGCTGGGCGCCAGCGAGCGGGCACAGGCGCGCTTCAGCCATCCGGCGCCGGTGGAATCGATGAGTCATGTGCGCGGCAAGCTCTACGGCACGCGCTTCACCGACGCGAGCGCGGCAGCGATCATCGGCGACATACGCGACGGTCGCTACTCCGATATCCAGCTGGCGGCCTATGTGGCTGCCAGTGCCGATCAATTGCTCGACACCAGCGAGACCATCGCGATCACGCGCGCGATGGTCGAATCGGGACGACGCTTCGACTGGGGCCGCACGCCGGTCATGGACAAGCATTGCGTCGGCGGACTGCCCGGCAACCGCACCACCCCGATCGTGGTGCCAATCGTCGCCGCCTGCGGCTTGCTGATGCCGAAAACGTCCTCGCGCGCCATCACGTCGCCAGCGGGTACCGCCGACACCATGGAGACGATGGCGCCGGTCAGCCTGTCTTTCGAGCGCATGCGCACGGTCGTGGAGCAGGAAGGCGCCTGCATCGCGTGGGGCGGTTCGGTGAGCCTCAGCCCCACCGACGATATCGTGATCCGGGTCGAGCGCGCGCTCGATCTCGACAGCGAGGGGCAACTGGTCGCATCGGTGATTTCGAAAAAGGTGGCGGCCGGCGCCACCCACGTGCTGATCGATATTCCCGTCGGACCGACCGCCAAGGTGCGCCAGGAGCAGGTGGCGCAGCGCTTGAGCGAGCAGCTGATTCAAACCGGCAAGGCACTCGGTCTCGCGGTCAGCGTCCAGCAGAGCGACGGCAGCCAGCCGGTCGGCATTGGCATCGGCCCCGCGCTCGAGGCACGTGATGTGCTGCGGGTGCTGCAGCGCGACCCGGGAGCTCCCGCCGACCTGCGCGCGCGGGCGCTGCAACTGGCTGGCCTGCTGCTCGAAATGGGCGGCGCGGCTGCCGTCGGACAGGGCCTGGTCCGCGCCACCGCGGTGCTCGACAGCGGCGCGGCGTGGAACAAGTTTCGCGCCATCTGCGCGGCCCAGGGCGGCATGCGTGAACCCCCGTCGTCGCGCTTCCAGCACGCCGTGCTCGCCCGGCGCGGCGGACTGGTGGCGCACATGAACATGCGCAGCCTGGCCAAGGCCGCAAAGCTTGCCGGCGCTCCCGCGGACAAGGCCGCCGGCATCGAAATGCATGTGCGCCTCGGTGACGAGGTGGAGCGTGGGCAGCCGCTGTTCACGATGCACGCCGACACCACCGGCGAGCTGCACTACGCGCTCGATTTCCTGGCCACACACCAGGAGACGATGAGCGTCGAGGAGCGCGTGCTGTGACGCTGGTCGTCGAATATCACGATGGCGGACTCGGTGCGCGCCTGGCACGCGAACTCGCCTGCCCCACGCTTGCCCACGAAATGCGCAGCTTCCCCGATGGCGAGACCTATCTGCGAATCGATGACGAGGTCGCCGGGTGCGATTGCCTCGTGGTCGCCGACCTGTCGCGGGCGAACACCCGCATCCTGCCGCTGCTGCTGCTCGCCGCCACGCTGCGCGCGCAGGGCGCGGGCAGTATCGGCCTGATCGCGCCCTACCTCCCCTATATGCGCCAGGACCGGGCGTTTCGCCACGGGGAGTCGGTCAGCTCGCGCCATTTCGCGGAACTGATCAGCAGTCACTTCGATACGCTGCTCACGGTGGATGCGCATCTCCACCGCTACAAAACGCTTGCCGAGCTGTACCGGATACCGGCTGCCAACCTATCGGCCAGCGCCTTGCTCGGTGCGTGGATCGCGGAACATATCAGTGCCCCGGTGTTGTTCGGACCCGATGCCGAGAGTCGGCAGTGGGTGGCGGATACCGCGAAGATGCTCGGCTGCCCGTGGCGGGTGCTGGAGAAATCACGCCAGGGCGATCGGCTGGTCGAAGTGCGCGGTGCCATCGATGCGAGCCTGCGCGGGCTCACACCGGTGCTGATCGATGACATGATCTCCACCGGCAGCACCCTGATCGAGGGCAGCCGTTTGCTGCAGCAGGCGGGATTCGGCAAGGCCCGGGTGCTGGCGGTTCACGGAATCTTCGCCGCTGACAGCGAAGCCCGGTTGCGCGCCGCGGGCCTGCAAGACATCGTTACCAGCGATTCCATCCCCCACCCGAGCAATGCGCTCGGACTCGCGCCGCTGCTGGCACAGCATGTGCGCGCAACCGCCACGCCGCGCGAGGCCACCCGTTGAAGGCGAGCGGTTCCCGCGGCGTTTTGCTTCGGCCATCCGCGCCCGCGGAGCGCCCGCGTCAGCGCGGCAGCGTGCTGCTGCCCATCAGGTACTCATCGATCGCGCGCGCGGCCTGGCGCCCCTCGCGGATCGCCCACACCACCAGCGACTGGCCACGGCGCATATCGCCGGCCGCGAACACCTTGTCGATGTCGGTCCGGTAGGCCTCACTGCCTTCGGTAACGGCCCTGGCATTCGAACGCTGGTCCTTGCTGACCCCGAACGCCTCGAGCACCGTGCCGATCGGTCCGAGAAAGCCCATCGCGAGCAGCACCAGGTCGGCCTTCAGGGTCTGCTCGCTGCCCTCGATCTCGATGAACTTGCCATCCTTCATCTCGACATTGACGGTACGGATCGCGCTCAGCTTGCCCCTGCTGCCGATGAATTCCTTGGTGGAAATCGCAAACACCCGCTCGCAACCCTCCTTGTGGCTCGAGGAAGTGCGCAGCTTGTAGGGCCAATAGGGCCAGGTGAGTGCCTTGTCCTCCTGTTCCGGCGGCATCGGCAACAATTCGAATTGAGTGACGCTCGCCGCGCCGTGACGGTTCGACGTGCCCACGCAGTCGCTGCCGGTATCGCCGCCACCGATCACGATCACGTGCTTTCCGGCGGCGGAGATCTGCTTCCTGACCTTGTCGCCGGCATTCACGCGGTTCTGCTGTGGCAGAAACTCCATCGCGAAATACACCCCCTCGAGCTCGCGGCCGGGGGCCGGCAAATCGCGCGGATTTTCCGCACCTCCGCTCAGCAACACGGCATCGAATTGGGCGAGCAATTCCGCGGGCGCGATGGTTTCCTTCGCGAGATTGGTCACGCGGCTGTCCTCGGGCAACGCGCCAACCAGCACTCCGGTGCGAAATGACACGCCCTCGGCTTCCATCTGCGCAACGCGCCGGTCGATGTGGTTCTTGTCGAGCTTGAAGTCAGGAATTCCATAGCGCATCAGTCCACCGATGCGATCGTTTTTCTCGAACACCGTCACCGCATGCCCGACGCGGGCCAGCTGCTGCGCCGCCGCCAGCCCCGCCGGACCCGAGCCGACGATCGCGACACGCTTGCCGCTCGGCTCCGCGGGCGGCTGCGGAACCACCCAGCCCTCCTCCCAGCCGCGATCGATGATCGCATGCTCGATCGACTTGATGCCGACCGCCACGTTGTTGTAATTGAGCGTGCAGGCTTCCTCGCAGGGTGCCGGGCAGATACGCCCGGTGACCTCGGGAAAATTATTGGTCGAATGCAGCACCGTCAATGCGTTGCGCCAGTCGCCGCGATACACCAGGTCGTTGAAATCAGGGATCACGTTGTTGACGGGGCAGCCGTTGGTGCAGAACGGGATGCCGCAATCCATGCAGCGCGCACCCTGCACGCTGGCCTGGTCGGAATCCAGCGCGATGACAAACTCGCGGTAATTCCCGAGCCGCTCCTCGACCGGCTCGCTGCCTTCCTCGAGCCGATCGTATTCCATGAAACCGGTGACTTTACCCATGTTGTTCAGATCCTCCGCGGAATTTCCCACTCATGCATTCACGGCCGCAAGCGGCGCCTCCCTGGCGGCGTTCTCGACCAGCGCCCGCCGGTACTCGTGCGGGAACACCTTGACGAACAGGCCACGACCTTCCTCCCAGTCATCGAGCAGGTCACGCGCACGCAACGAGCCGGTCCAGCGATGGTGCTTCTCGATCAGGCTGCGCAACAGCTCATCGTCGGTCTCGCCCTTGTGCCACAGCGAGCGATCCACCTTTTCCTGCTGTTCCTTCGCCGACAGCAGCGGCTCGAGCGCGACCTGAGCCGTATTGCAACGGCTGGCGAACTCCTCGTCCGGGTCGTAAACATAGGCAATGCCGCCCGACATGCCCGCGGCAAAATTGCGCCCGGTGCTGCCCAGCACCACCACCGTGCCGCCGGTCATGTATTCGCACCCGTGATCGCCGGTGCCTTCGACAACCGTGGTCGCGCCCGACAGGCGAACCGCGAAGCGCTCGCCCGCGACGCCACGGAAGAAGGCCTCGCCGCTGGTCGCGCCGTAGAGCACGGTGTTGCCGACGATGATGTTCTCGGTGGGATTGCCGCGGAAATCGATGCTCGGGCGCACCACGATGCGCCCGCCCGAGAGCCCCTTGCCGGTGTAGTCGTTGGCATCTCCCGCCAGGTACAGCGTGATGCCCTTTGCGAGGAAGGCGCCGAAACTCTGCCCGCCGGTGCCGTTCAATTGCACGAATATGGTCTGGTCGGGCAAGCCGTCCGGATGATGACGGATCAGCTCGCCGGAGAGCATCGCGCCGACCGTGCGGTTGACGTTGCGCACATCGTCGAGTATCTGCACCCGCTCGCCCCGCTCCAGCGCGGGCTGGCAACGTGTGATGAGCGAGCGGTCAAAGGCGCGCTCGAGCCCGTGATCCTGGAGCTCCACCTGACGCCGCGACACATCTGCCGGGACATCCGGGCGATAAAACACACGGCTGAAATCGAGACCGCTTGCCTTCCAGTGTTCAATGCCTTTACGGGTATCGAGCAGGTCCGAGCGTCCGATCAGCTCATCGAAACGGCGGATGCCGAGTTGCGCCATGATCTGGCGGACTTCCTCGGCAATGAAGAAAAAGAAATTCACCACATGCTCGGGCTTGCCGGCAAATTTGGCGCGCAGCAGCGGATCCTGGGTGGCCACTCCGACCGGACAGGTGTTGAGATGACATTTGCGCATCATGATGCAGCCGCTCGCCACCAGCGGTGCGGTGGCAAAGCCGAACTCGTCGGCGCCAAGCAGCGCACCGATCACCACGTCGCGGCCGGTTTTCATCTGGCCATCGGCCTGCACCCGGATCCGCGAACGCAGACGGTTCAGCACCAGTGTCTGCTGCGTTTCGGCAAGCCCGAGTTCCCACGGCGTGCCCGCATGCTTGATCGATGACCACGGCGAGGCACCGGTGCCGCCATCATGCCCGGCAATCACCACGTGATCGGCCTTGGCCTTGGCGACACCCGCCGCGATCGTGCCGACACCGACCTCGGAGACCAGCTTCACGCTGATTTCCGCGCGTGAATTGACGTTTTTCAGATCGTGGATCAGTTGCGCAAGGTCCTCGATCGAATAGATGTCGTGGTGCGGCGGCGGCGAAATCAGACCGACACCCGGCACCGAGTAACGCAGGTAACCGATGTACTCGCTGACCTTGCCACCCGGAAGCTGACCGCCCTCCCCGGGCTTGGCACCCTGGGCCATCTTTATCTGGATCTGGTCGGCCGAGAGCAGGTACTCGGTGGTCACGCCGAAACGGCCCGAAGCCACCTGCTTGATGCGCGAGCGCAACGAATCACCCTCGCTCAATTCATAGTCGGAGGCGATCACGCCGGCGCCGATCACCTCGGAGACCCGCGTCCCCGCGGCGATGGGAATGCCCTTCAGTTCGTTGCGGTAACGCGCCTGGTCCTCACCGCCTTCGCCGGTGTTGGACTTGCCGCCGATGCGGTTCATCGCGATCGCGAGATTGGTGTGCGCCTCGGTGCTGATCGAGCCGAGCGACATCGCCCCGGTCGCGAAGCGACGGACGATCTCCGCAGCCGGTTCGACCTCGTCGATCGCGATTGCCCCGGCGGGATCGAAACGGAACTCGAACAGCCCGCGCAGTGTCATGTGCCGCCGCGACTGGTCATTGATCAGCTGCGCGTATTCCTTGTAGGTCTCGAACTTGCCGGAACGTGTACTGTGCTGCAGCTTGGCGATCGAATCCGGCGTCCACATATGCTCCTCGCCGCGGGTACGCCAGGCGTATTCGCCGCCGGTGTCGAGCATGTTCTCGAGCAACGGGTCGGCACTGAAGGCCGCGCGATGGGTACGGATCGCCTCCTCGGCGACATCGAACACCCCGATACCGGCGACCTGCGAGGCGGTACCCGGAAAATACTGGCTCACCAGCTCGGGATCGAGACCGATGGCCTCGAATATCTGCGCACCGCAATAGGACATGTAGGTGCTGATACCCATCTTCGACATGATCTTCGACAGTCCCTTGCCGATCGCCTTGACGTAGTTGCAGATCGCCTGCTCGGGCGCAACACCCGCGGGGGAGTCGCGGTGCAGTTCGCCCAGCGTTTCCAGCGCGAGGTAGGGGTGGATCGCCTCGGCCCCGTATCCGGCCAGCACCGCGAAGTGATGGACCTCGCGCGCCGAGCCGGTCTCGACTACCAGGCCCACCGTCGTGCGCAGACCATTGCGCACCAGGTGGTGGTGAATAGCCGAGACCGCCAGCAGCGCCGGTATCGCCACGTGCTCGCGATCCATGCGCCGGTCGGTCACGATCAGGATATTGTGGCCACCGCGCTGGGCGTCCACCGCCTCGGCACACAGCGAGGCGAGCTTGGCTTCGACGCCCTCGTTGCCCCAGGCGAGCGGATAGGTGATATCGAGTTCCCAGATCCTGAACTTGCCGGTGGTGTGGCGGTTGATATCGCGCAGCCGCGCCATGTCGGTGAAGTCGAGAACCGGTTGCGCGACCTCGAGCCGCATCTGCGGATTCACGTCGTTGATATCGAGCAGGTTCGGTTTCGGACCGATAAAGCTGTTGAGCGACATCACGATCGATTCACGGATCGGATCGATCGGCGGATTGGTAACCTGGGCAAACAACTGCTTGAAATAATTGTAGAGCGGCTTGTTCTTCGACGAGAGCACCGCCAGCGGCGAGTCGTTGCCCATCGAGCCGATGCCTTCCTCGCCGCTGGCCGCCATCGGCTGGAGCAGGAACTTGATGTCCTCCTGGCTGAAGCCGAACGCCTGCTGGCGATCGAGCAGCGATTCGGCGAACTCGCCGGGCCCACCCGCGGCCGGAATCTCCTCGAGCCGCACGCTCACGTTCTCGATCCACTGGCGGTAAGGCTTCGCCGAGGCAAACTGGTTCTTGAGTTCCTCGTCATGGATCAGACGGCCCTGCTCCAGATCGATCAGGAACATCTTGCCCGGCTGCAGACGCCATTTCTTGACGATCCGCCCCTCGTCGATCGGCAGCACGCCGGATTCGGAAGCCATCACCACCAGGTCATCGGCAGTCACGATATAGCGCGACGGACGCAAGCCGTTGCGATCGAGAGTGGCGCCGATCTGGCGCCCGTCGGTAAACGCGATCGCGGCCGGACCATCCCAGGGCTCCATCATCGCCGCGTGATACTCGTAGAACGCGCGGCGGCGCTCGTCCATCAGCGTGTGCTGCTCCCAGGGCTCCGGGATCATCATCATCACCGCGTGCGCCAGCGGATAGCCGGCCATGGTCAGCAGTTCCAGCGTGTTGTCGAAAGTCGCGGTATCGGACTGGCCCTCGAAACTGATCGGGTAGAGCTTGCGCAGATCCTCACCGAGCACCGGGGACTTCATCACCCCCTGGCGTGCCCGCATCCAGCTGAAGTTGCCCTTGACGGTGTTGATCTCGCCGTTGTGCGCGACCATCCGGTAGGGATGCACCAGCGGCCATTCGGGGAAGGTATTGGTCGAGAAACGCTGGTGCGCGAGCGCCAGCGCGGATACCGCGCGCGGATCCCGCAGATCCCTGTAATAGCAGCCGACCTGGTCGGCCAGCAGCAGGCCCTTGTAGATGATCGTGCGGCAACTCATGCTCGGCACGTAGTACTCGTGCGAGTGCTTGAGTTTGAGCGCCATGATCGCGCTAGAGGCGGTCTTGCGGATCACGTAGAGCTTTCGTTCCAGTGCATCGGGCACGATGATATCCGGCCCGAGCCCGATGAATACCTGGCGGATCACCGGCTCCTTGGCACGCACCGTGGGCGACATCGCCATCGCCGTGTCCACCGGTACATCGCGCCAGCCGAGCAGCACCTGCCCCTCCGCGCGCACCGCGCGCTCGAGCTCCTGCTCGCAGGCCAGCCGCGATGCATGCTCCTTCGGCAGGAATATCATTCCCACGCCGTACTCGCCGCGCGGCGGCAACTCTACCCCCCGTGCGGCCATGTCGGCACGGTAGAGTTCATCCGGGATCTGGATCAGCAACCCGGCGCCGTCACCCATCAGCTTGTCCGCGCCAACCGCGCCGCGGTGATCGAGATTCTTCAGGATCAGCAGGCCCTGCTCGATGATCGAATGGGAACGCTGCCCCTTGATATGAGCCACGAAACCGACGCCACAGGCGTCGTGTTCACGGCTGGAATCATAAAGACCGTGGCGGGTGGCTAGCTCGATTTCCGAAGATGACATGACGGTGCGGGACTCGCTTCGACTGGAACGTGGCTGGACAGAATAACCCACCCGCACAAACCCGCCAAGCAAATTTAAATGGGGTCAGAGTCATTTAATTTGTCTTCTCGTCAACTCATCAAATTAAATGGGGTCAGAGTCCTTTCTGAAAGGACGCCCACGACGCTTGGGCCGCAGGCGCCGCCCGCTCCCGGGGCTCAATCGCTCGAGGAACTCGCTCGAACCCAGCGCCCAGCTCCGCACGCAGGCCTCGGTAATGCGCCGGGTCTCCTGCGGATCGGCGCCTTGCGCCAGCAGGTCGCGATAGGCCGCCTCACGTTCGAACGGCGTATTGCCGAGCGACCAGTACAGCGGGTGATCCGTCACCAGCGGGTCGTTGCCCTGTCCCAGGTGGTGTCGTGCGCTGGACCACGGATAGGCAGCCGCCTCGCCGCACAGTCCGGCGCGCACCGGATTGAGCTCGATATAACGCATGCAGGCCAGCAGGTAGCCGTCGGATTCGATCAGGCTCGAGCGGAACCGCCCTTCCCACAAGGTACCGCTGCGCGCATGCTTGCGATTGAACCAGCCCACGTAGTTGCGCCCGAGCGTCTGCATCATCCGCGAGAGCCCCCCGGCGCTCGCCGGAGTAGCCAGCAGGTGCACGTGATTGCCCATCAGCACATAAGCATGTATCGCCACCTCGCAGCGAGCGGCGGCTTCGCCAAGCAATGCCCGGTAGCGCTGGTAGTCTTCCGGGTCTTTGAAGATGGGCACGCGGTTGTTGCCGCGCTGGATCAGGTGGTGGGGGTAGCCGGCGATGGCCAGCCGGGACATGCGCGCCATGTGAATCGATACCCGAAGCTGTCGAGGACCCAGTATAAGCACTTGCGGACCGTCGACCGCGAGCAAATGCGCAACGCCTCGCGGGTAACCACTGCTGTGCAAATTTCAAGGCGCTGCGCGCTTTTCGTCGCGAAACACGATGCATCTCAAGTATTTGCACCGAATACCGATCTTTTTGCCGCTTTAGAATAAAAATTCTACGAATCACACCCAATCTGTGTCGCAGGGACAGGTAATTGCACCAGCCCCGAACAACTGAACCAAGGAGGTATCAGATGTTTTCGCAGATAGTAGGGGGGATCACCCTGAGTATTCTGGCCATGATCGCCATCGATGACTTCATCCGCAACAGCGGCAAGGAAACCGGACCGATCGCCAAGCGCAACGCGTTGAAGGCCGAACACGCCGACGACTGATCGCACCATCGTTCTCGGTGCCGCGGGCTGCACTCAGCCCAGCAACAGGGCGGCGAGGCGCCCGCGGTGATAGCCGGCGTCGCCAAACAACATCTGGTTGTGCAACTGGCGCTTGAAATACAGATGCACGAAGCACTCCCAGGTAAATCCGATGCCGCCGTGGAACTGGACCGAACGGCTCGAGGCATAAGCGGCGGCGTCGCTGGCCGCGGCCTTGGCCATATGCGCCGCCCGCGCCGCGTACGCCGGCTGATGATCGACCGTGCAGGCCGCGTTGTAGACATGTGAGCGCGCCTGGTCGATCTGGATCATCACGTTCACCAGCGGGTGCTTCACGGCCTGAAAGAAACCCAGCGCGTGCTCGAACTGCTGGCGCACCTTGGCATACTCGACCGTGGCCTGCAGCTGCCATTCGGCGGCACCGCACATATCCGCCGCCAGCACGCTGAACAGCGCCGGTTCCGCCTTGGTGATCGCGGCCAGCGCCGTACCGGGTGCCGCCAGTACCCGCTCCGCGCGTACGTTCTCGAGGCGGATATGCGCCTGGTCGCGGGTCAGATCCACAATCGAATCCGCGGTGATGGTCACGCCATCGGCTTGCGCGCGCACCAGGTACAGCCCGCAGCCTTGCGCGCCGCGTGCCTTGACGACCAGCAAATCCGCCTTGGCCGCATCCTGGACGTAGAAGGCGCTGCCATCGAGCCGGCCATCGCACTCCCGTACTCCGGCCACCTCGTCGTTCCACCCACCGCGGTCATTGGTGATCACCAGCGTTGCGGTCGCGCCGGCGCCAATTTCGGCCAGCGTGGTATCGGCATCCGCGCTCGCACAGGCATCCAGCACGTAGGTCGCATGAATCGTCGCCAGCAGCGGCGAGGGAAACGCGGCACGGCCCGCCTCCTCGACCAGCGCCGCCACCGCGACACAGGACATGCCGATACCACCGGCCCGTTCGGGTACCGCCAGCGCGGTCCAGCCAAGCTCGGTGAGCTGTGCCCACAAATCGCGATCCCACAGGCATTCGGGGCTGCGGTTGGGCTCGGGATCGCCAGCGACCAGGCGGTGCAGCCGATCGGTCGGGAAATTTGTCCGGAAAAATTTGCGCGCGGCATCGCGCAACATCAGCTCTTCCGCGCCGAATCCGAAATCCTTTGGCATGCTCATGCGGTACCTTCAAACCAATTGTGTGGGGTGACGAGCGGGGTGGACAGGGCGCGGGCTACTTGGACTTGGCAAGTCCGAGCACCCGCTCGCCGAGAATATTGCGCTGCACCTCGCTGGTGCCGGCCGCAATCGTCATGCCGAAGGAGTTCATGTACGCGAGAGGCCAGCGCCCGGCCTGCGGTGCGTTCGGGTCGGCGAGATACAACGAGGCCGCCGCCCCCTCGATCTCCAGAGCCAGCGCGGCGATGTCCTGCGAGATCTCGCTGATCACCAGTTTCCACTGCAGCGGAATGCGCATCGGATCATCCGTGAGCCCGGGAACGCGCGCCCGTTTCTGGTTCAGTTTGAAGCCCTCCTCGCGAATGAGCAGTTGCATCAGTCGATCGCGGATCAAAGGATCGTCGGCGGCACACTGCCCGTTGCGATGGCATTCGCGGGCGAGCCCGATCAACGCCTGGGCCATGCCGGAATCCTGCGCTTCGGCGCGCCGTCCGCCCGACTGCGGCGTCACCAGCGGACCGGCGCCGCGCTCGTGCAGCAGCGTGGTCATGGCCACCTGCCAGCCCTTGCCGACTTCATCGAGACGCATGCTGTCGTCGATCTCGAGATCCTCGAACAGCACTTCGTTGAAGCCGGTTTCGCCGGTGATCTTGATCAGCGGACGCACGGTCACGCCCTTGCCGAGCGCGCCACGGATCGGCACCACGAAATAACTGAGCCCATCGTAGCGGTGCACCTTGTCGGTGCGCACGAGGATGATCATCCAGCTCGCGAAGTGCGCCAGCGAGGTCCATACCTTGTGGCCATTGATGAGCCATTTGTCGCCGCGTCGCTCGGCAAAGGTCTGCACACTGGCGAGATCGGAGCCCGCGCCCGGTTCGCTGAAACCCTGGCACCAGATCTCCTCACCCGACAGCAATGCCGGCAACAGTTGCCGTTTGAGCGGCTCCTGCGCGTGGTGATAGATGGTCGGAGCAGCCATGCCGAGACCGATCACATTGGGAAAATACGGCGTGCCAACGCGCTGCATCTCCTCGTTGGCGATGCGCTGGCAATCGTTGCGTCCACCGCCACCGTATTCCCGCGGGTAATCGCAGCCGACCAAGCCGGCCTCGTAAGCGGCTTTCTGCCAGGCGCAAAGATAGTCGAGTTGCTCCGTGGTCATGATCTCGAGTGGGGATTGCGGCAGCCGCACCGGTGCCGGTGCCGGCTGGTTGTGCTGCAGCCATTGCTGGCAGTGGGCACGGAACTCGGCCTGTTCAGGGCTATCCTTGCGGGCGGAATCGGACATGCGGAAATCCTGTAAAAACATGAATCGCGCCGCAGGGCGCAATCAGGGCGGCGTGATCAGCCAGAAGCCGAAGGCGCACCACCCGGGCGGTGCGCCTCCAGCGAGCTCGAGCTCGCTCAGCGGGCCTTGAAGGCCTTGACCGCGGCGTTGAACTGGTCGCCCACGCCGGTCATCTCGTCCACCGCGGCGTTGTAGGTGGAGAGACGCGCGTCCTTGAACTCGGGCAGTTCATCAGCTCCAGCCGCCACTCCTTCCGCATCCAGGCACTCGAGATAGGCATTGGAACTGGCGATATAGCTCTTGACCGCCTGCTGACCGGCAATCATCTCCTGCTCGGTGGCGCTGGCTCCATCCGGAATCGCAGGCGCAGCCTCCTTGCTGCACTCGGCGAAGGCGATCGGAGTCATCAGGGGAGCAAGCAATATCGCAGCAAGAAGGTATTTTTTCATCGTGGTCTCCACGGGGTTATCGGTTTGCGCCGTTGATCGGCCGGCAGAATCTATCCGACCTGCGCAATTCCCACAACCCGCATTCAGTGCTCCACCTGGCCGAGGTTGGCGTGAATGACCGCGCCGTTGATCACCGGGTTCTCGGCACAGAACAGGATGGTTCGCGCCACTTCCCCGGGCTCGATCAGGCGACCAAAGGTCACGCCACGAGCCAGTGCGCCAAGAATCCCGGCATCCTGACCGACATGGGCACGGAGCATTTCGGTGTCGGTAAAGCCCGGACACACGCACGCCGTGTGAATCCCGCGACCGGCCAGGTCCTGGCAGGTCGCGCGCATCAGCCCCAGCAGCGCGTGTTTCGAGACCACGTAGGCGCAGGAGCCCGCGACCGCCTTCTCCCCCAGCGTCGAGCCGACATACACGATGGCCGAACCGCTGCCCATGCGTGGCAACAGGATACGGTTCAGCTGCTGGGGCGCCACCACGTTGATCTGTAGCACGCGGGCAAGCCGGGTGCCGTCGAGGTCCTCGACGCGGTCCTTGCTGAGCCAGGCCGCATTGTGCACGACCACCAGCTGCGCGCTGTCGCCAAGCGCGGCGAGCACGGCCGGTGCATGCAGCTCCGCCCACCCGGGCTCGGCCATGTCCACGCTCAACTGGATCGCACCCGGTAGCGGAATTGCGCTGCGCGAGAGGTTCACGATCCGGTAACCGTTCGCAGCGAAAAGCTCCGCGGTGGCGAGACCGATGCCCTTGCTGCCACCCGTCACCACCAGGGTCCTCATGCCGCGGCCCTCTTCCAGCGGCAAGAACCCCACTGCCCGGGTCCGGAGGACACCTTGATGCTCACCTCGCGGATATCGTGCCCCATGATCAGGTCGCGATCCTCGAGCAGCCGCTCGAGGAGGTAGCGCGCATACTCCTCGACCGTGGCATTGCGCACCGGCAACAGCAAGGTATCGGCCTTCAGGAAAAACATCTCCTCGCCATTGAACTCCACGCGGTACTGGAGACCCTGCTCGCTGATCCGCAAATGCGGCGAGTCCAGCGACAGCAACATGTACTCATCCAGTGTCTCGCACAGCTGCTCGAGCTTGTCCTTGAAGATGCGGTAGCTGAAGCACATGCCGTTATCGCCCACGGGCGCCGTCAGGCGCGCCGCAACCTTGAAATTGTGGCCGTGCAGGCGCTCGCGTTCGGTCGCGGAAAATATGGTGAAATGGGCCGCGGAAAACTTGAGGTATTCCTTGGCGAGTTCGATGGTCGTCAATTGCTCCAACACAACCTCCTTGGTGCAACGGGGCGCCCGGGCACTATACCCGTTTGCGCTGCGCTTCTCGTGCCATATCTTGTTTTACGTTGCCGGTGACCCGCTCGGATCATCGATCTCGCCGACTGCTGCGCGCGGCGACGGTTTGCATCCACCAAGGCAAGCAGGCACCATCCGCAGCCGGATGCCGCGGGTGCGGCCAGTGATTGCAGGACATTTTCATGACCAGATTCTCGGTCTTCTGGCTGGTACTCGCGGGTATCTGTGCGCTCGATGCGACGGCGGCCGAGCTCATCGTGCGTGACACCCGCGGCATGCCACTGTCCGGGGCGATGGTCAGTCGCAGTTTTGTGCCGGGCGAGCCCGCCGACACTTCCGACAACGGCTACCCGGCCCCCGGGATGCGCAATATCGCGCGCCCCGAGACTACCCGTTTTACGGACCAGGCGGGCTCCGTGCGCTTCGAGGACAGCGCGGAACTGGTGAACCTGCGGGTCCGCAAACCCGGTTATCGCGACCAGCGGATCTCCGCGATTCGCGGCGACGAGCAACCCGAACTGATCCTGGAAGCGGAAACGGATCCCCAAAAGCTTGCCGACTCCAAGCCCGCCAACCTGTGGCTGAGCCTGCTCGATTTCGACGGCAATGAAGCCGACCGCGAGCATTTCCTGCTCCACTGCGGATTCTGCCACCAGCAGGCCTCGCCGTTCATGCGCCGGGATCGCTCCGCGCGCGAATGGATCGAGACGATCGATCGCATGAACCGTTACGGCGCGCAAAGTGCCCACGATTTTCGCGAGCCGCTGGCGCAGTATCTCCACGATCGCTACCGCCAGCTTGGCAAGCAACCGGACCTGGTACCCGATTTCGAGGCATGGGACAAGGACCTCGCAGCGGTGGAAATCACCGAGTGGGCGATCGGCGACTCGCTGTCGCAGATGCACGACTTCATTCTCCATCCCAACGGCATGGTCTATGTCGGTGACAATCTGATGGACCGGCTCTACGAGATCGATCCGCTGTCGGGCGAGTATCGCGTATACAAGGTTCCGCACGCACCAGGTGACGCGCTCGGTGGCATTCTCGGCAACCGCTTTGCCGGCGGCTACCCGAAGGTCGACAATTATTTCGGCGTGCACTCGTTTGCGCTTTCGCCACGCGATGGACACCTGTTCATCACTCCCTCCATGCGTCGCTCGCTGCTCGAGTTCGATCCGGTGAGCAAGCAGTTCACGGAGTGGAAGATGGACGGCGGTTTCTACCCGCACACGGTGCGCATCGACCAGCAGGACCGCGTCTGGTTTAGCCTGGCACTGAGTTCGCGGGTGGCGATGTTCGACCGCTCCAGCCGCCGGTTCAGTTACTACGATCTCCCGCCGCGCGGACTGAAGGAGCGGCTGATCCTGTGGATCGCCCAGTGGCGCCTCGGCAGCGGCAAGACCCGGACACCGCCCGAATACGACCGCGACAACAATGGCTTCCCGATGCCTTACGGCATCGATATCGCGCCCGACGGAACGGTATGGGTGGCACGCCTCTATGCCAACGATATCGCGCGCATCGACCCGGCCACCGGCAAGGTGCAGATGATCCCGACCCCCTTCACGGGACCGCGACGACTGCGCTGCGACGCGCAGGGAAACCCGTGGATCGTGGGTTTTTCCTCGGGCCTGATCGCCCGCTACAACGTCGCGGCGGGCAACTTCGACCGCTGGCCACTGCCGGTACGCAGCGAAACGCCCTACTCCCTGAACGTCGATCGCGAGCGCAACCTGGTGTGGGTAAATGGCAACCAGTCCGATACCATCCTGCGCTTTGATATAGCCAGCGAATCGTGGAAAATCTATCCACTCAGCCGTTACCGCAGCTTCACCCGCGATATCGAGATCGACGACGAAGGCAGCGTTTTCACCAGCAACTCGAATTTTCCCGGCTGGCAGATCGAGGATGGCAAGCCGACCCTGATCCGGATCCGGGAAACGCGTTGACGGGATTTCGTGGAATTTCGTGACAGGAAATTTCGTGACAGCAGACTCATTCGCGGCAAATCAATTCAAGTCACGAGAACCCATATGCGCGCCATTGTCTGCACGGAATACGGAACGCCCGACACACTCGAGCTGCAGGAGATTCAGGATCCTGTTCCCGGGCCCGAGCAGGTGCTGGTGAGGATTCATGCGGCCGGGGTGAATTTTGTCGATAGTCTGCTGATCTCCGGGCGTTACCAGATAAAGATACCGCCGCCGTTCGTGCCGGGCGGTGACCTGGCAGGCACCGTGCTGGAGGTGGGCAGCGCCGTCACCGCCTTCGCGCCCGGCGACCGGGTGCTCGCGAGCCCCGGCATCGGTGCGTTTGCACAACGCATTGCCTTGCCCGCCGCATCCCTGGTGAAGATCCCCGACACGATGGATTTCGCCGCCGCGGCGGTATTCCTTCAGGCGCATGCCACGGCCTGGTTCGCCCTGCACGATCGCGGCAGCGCCCGCCGCAACGAGACGCTTCTCGTGCTCGGTGCCGCCGGCGGCACCGGCGGCGCCGCGATTCAGGTCGCGAAAGCGGCGGGGCTGAAAGTGATAGCGGCGGCCTCGAGCCCGGAAAAGCTCGCCGCATGCGGTGAACTCGGCGCGGATTTCCTGATCGACTATGCGCAGCAGGACCTGCGCGCCGAACTCAAGCGCATCACCGCGGGCCGTGGCGTAGACCTGGTGTTCGACCCGGTCGGCGGCGCACATGCGCTGCTCGCGTTGCGTTCCATGGCCGAAAACGGCCGCTACCTGGTGATCGGCTTTGCCAGCGGCGAGATACCCTCGCTACCCTTCAACCTGCCCTTGCTCAAGAGCTGTCAGGTGGTAGGGGTCGACTGGGGCGGTTTCGCGGGTCGGCATCCGCAGCGCGCAGACGGCATCGTGCGCGAGGTACTGGCGCTGTCTGCCACCGGGCTCATCAGGGAGCCGCCGATCACCCGCTATGCGCTGGAGCGTACCGGCGAGGCCATCGGCGAGCTGGCCGCGCGACGGGCCATCGGGAAATGCGTCATCGAGATCGGATAGCGCTCAGGCCCGGTTCAGAAACTCATTTCCGGCACCGGTGCGGGTACCATCAGGCGTCCGCCGGTCAGGGCGCGGATTTCCTCGACGCTGACACCCGGCGCGCGTTCCTTCAGCACGAACGCACCGTCGGCGATTTCCAGGTAGGCAAGATCGGTCAGCACCCGGTGGATGCAGCCCTTGCCGGTCAGAGGCAGCGTGCACTTCTCCAGCAGCTTCGAATTTCCTGCCTTGTCGGCATGGGTCATGATCACGATGATGTTGCGCGCGGCGGCAACGAGGTCCATCGCGCCGCCCATACCCTTGACCAGTTTGCCAGGCACCATCCACGAGGCGATATCCCCGTTGACATCGACCTCGAACGCGCCGAGCACGGTCAGGTCAACATGGCCGCCGCGGATCATCGCAAAGGATTCCGCGGAGGAAAAGATCGCCGCTCCGGTGACTGCCGTCACGGTCTGCTTGCCGGCATTGATCATGTCGGCATCGACCTCGTCCTCGTACGGAAACGGCCCCATGCCGAGCAGCCCGTTTTCCGATTGCAGCATCACCCTGACACCCTCGGGTATGTAGTTCGCCACCAGCGTCGGAATGCCGATGCCGAGATTCACGTAATAGCCGTCGTGCAGTTCGCGCGCGACCCGCGTGGCCATCTGTTCGCGTGTCAGTGCCATCGCTCAGACTCCCTTGCCGGCGCGCACGGTGCGCTGTTCGATACGTTTTTCGAAATGTCCCTGAATGATGCGATTGACGTAGATTCCGGGGGTGTGGATCTGGCTCGGCTCGAGCGCTCCGGGCTCCACGATCTCCTCCACTTCCAGCACCGTGACCTTGCCCGCGGTGGCAGCCATCGGATTGAAGTTCTGCGCGGTGTGGCGATAGATCGCGTTGCCATAACGATCAGCCTTCCACGCGCGCACGATCGCGAAATCACCGGTGATCGCCTGCTCGAGGATGTAGTGGCGACCATTGAACTCGCGCACCTCCTTGCCCTCGCCCACCGGCGTGCCGTATCCGGTGGCGGTATAGAACGCCGGGATGCCGGCGCCGCCGGCGCGCATCTTTTCCGCCAGCGTACCCTGCGGCGTCAGCTCCACTTCGAGCTCGCCGCTCAGGTACTGCTTCTCGAACAGTTTGTTCTCCCCGACATAGGAGGAAATCATTTTCCTTACCTGGCGGTCCTCGAGCAGGATGCCGAGTCCGAAGCCATCGACACCGCAGTTGTTCGACACCACGGTCAGCTCGCGCACGCCCATCCTGCGGATCTGCGCGATCAGCCCTTCCGGGATACCGCAGAGGCCAAAGCCTCCGGCCAGCACCGTCATGCCATCGCACAGACCGGCCAGCGCCTCGTCGTATGAATTCACCACCTTGTCGAAACCGGACATCGCCTCCCATCCTCCCGCTCGTATATCACACGCCCCGGAAAATCAGGGCGCATATTGCCACGTATCATGCATCGGCACCGAACAGTTCCCTGAGTCCGGGCTTGAGCACCTTGCCCATCGCGTTGCGCGGCAACGCGCCGAGCGTGCGCAGGCGCCGCGGTTGCTTGTAGGCCGAGAGGCGCTCCGCGCACCAGCGCTGCAGTTCCTCGAGTTCCAGCGTGGCATTCACCCGCAGCACCGCTGCGACCGCGACCACCTCGCCCCAGGTCGGATCCTCCAGCCCGAATACCGCGCATTCGGCGATCTTCGGGTGCGCGAGCAGCACGTTCTCGATTTCGAGTGCCGAGAGCTTGTAGCCCGCGGACTTGATGATGTCGACCGATTGGCGGCCCATGATGCGGTAGTAACCTTGCTCGCGAACGGCAACGTCGCCGGTGCGAAACCAGCCATCCACAAAAGCCTGCGCGCTCGCCTGCGGGTTGTCCCAGTATTCGGCAAACACCCCCGGGCCACGCACCTGTATCTCGCCCGGCAGATCCTCACCCGCGATCGGCTCGCCCCGTTCCGACACCAGGCGCACAGCGACACCCGGCAGCGGCCGGCCGACGCTGCCGGGGCGGCGCTCGCCGTGCAGCGGATTGGACAGCGCCATGCCGATCTCGGTCATGCCGTAACGTTCCAGCAGGCGCTGGCCGGTGAGTTCCTGCCAGCGCGCATGGATGTTCGCGGGCAGCGCCGCCGAGCCCGAAACCATCAGGCGCATGCGGCCAAATGCCGCGCAGCTTGCCTGCCGCTGCGCTTCGTCCATGGTCTCGAGGGCCTGGATCAACCGCACATAGATCGTCGGCACGGCCATGAAGACGCTGTAGGCATGCTCACGCACGCGCTCCAGGATCCGTTCCTGCGCGAATCCGTCGAAGGGCTCCACGCAGGCGCCGCTCCACAAGGCACAGCCGAGCACGTTGATGATGCCGTGCACGTGGTGCAAGGGCAGGAACAGCGGGATGCAATCCCCGGGCTGCCATTCCCAGGCGCGCACCAGGGTCTCGATCTGGGCGCGGATCATGCCATGTGTGGTCACCACGCCCTTGGGTTTGCTGGTGGTGCCGCTGGTGAACACGATCATCGCCCGCCGTGCGGGGTCGATATCCGGAAAGCTCCGCGCCCCGGCATCGACAGTCATATCAAGCACGATGCAATGCGCGGCACTGCTGGCCGCCGCATCCATCAGCGCCGCGCCGGGCACCCGCGCGCACAGTACCCTGCGCACGCCCGCGGTCTGCAGCACATGCTGCAATTCCGGAGTCGTTGCCGCGTGGTTCAGCGGTACCGCAACCGCGCCCGCACGCCAGATTCCCCACTGCAACGCCGTGTAATCAACGCCGGCCGCAGCGGTGAACGCGATCCGCTCCCCGGCCAGATCGTGCCCGCCGTCGAGCAGCTGGCCGGCAATTGCGCCGCTGCGGCGCACCAGTTCACGGTAGTCGATCGCGCCGGGGCCGGCACGGAAAGCAATGCGCGTGTCGTGTCCCTGTGCCCGTCGCAGGAATTCGTTCATCGTCAATGGTCGCGCTATAAAGTAGAGCGCCATATACTCACTTGGCCCGGGTCAGGTCAATGACCGCGCGCGCGAACACCCACTGAAATCAGGAGTTGATGATGAAAGCCTATGCCTACACCGGCGCCTTGCAACCGTTCAGCCTGCGCGAACTGCCGACTCCCCGGCCGAGCGCCCACCAGGTGCTGGTGCGCACCCGCTATTGCGGGGTATGTCATTCCGACGTGCACCTGCATGAGGGCAAGTTCGACCTCGGCGAAGGCCAGAGCCTGGATCTGCCCTTCGAGGACGGTGCGATCTTCGGCCACGAGATCTACGGCGAGGTCGCGCAGATCGGCGAGTCGGTCAGCAGCGTGCGCCCGGGCGACAAGGTCATCGTCTATCCGTGGGTGGGATGCGGCAGTTGCGAACTCTGCAACAGCGGGCGCGAGTACATCTGTCCGGCCGGGCTGATGCTCGGTGGCGGCGCCAATCCAGGTGGCTTCGGCGATCATGTGCTGGTGCCGCACGAGCGCTATCTCGCCGATGCCGCGGGCATCGCGCCGGAGCAGGCCGGATCGCTGGCCTGTTCCGGACTCACCAGTTTCAGCGCCATCAAACGCATACCCGCGCTCGGCCCGCACAGCAAGGTGGTACTGATCGGCATGGGCGGTCTCGGCATGATGGGGCTCAGCGTCCTCCACGGCGTGCACGGCGTGACGCCTATCGTGGTGGATGTGGACGATGCGAAGCTCGCCGCCGCAAGCGCGGCCGGCGCCGGCGCCGTGGTGAATGCACACGCCCCCGACGCCCTGATGAAGATCATGGAGCTGACCGGTGGCGGTGCGGATGCGGCCATCGATTTCGTCGGCTCCGAGCACACCGCCCCGCTCGGCTTTCACGCGCTCAGGACCGGCGGCAAGCTGGTGATGGTCGGGCTGTTCGGCGGCACGCTGAAAGTGCCGCTGGCCCTGATCGCGATGCAGGTCAAGACGATCGAGGGGTCGAATGTCGGCAGCCTGGCAAACTTTCAGGAGCTGGTAGCGCTGGCGCGCGCCGGCAAGATGCCGCCGATTCCGGTGAGTGTGCGTCCGGCACACCAGGCAAACGAGGTGCTCGACGATCTGCGTCACGGCCGGGTGCTGGGCCGCGCGGTGCTGCAACATGAGCAACCGGCGTGAGCCTCAGGCGACGCACCAAGATCGTCGCCACGCTCGGCCCTGCCAGCAGTTCCGAAAAGATCATCGGCGCGCTGATCGAGGCCGGCGTGGATGTGTTCCGGCTGAATTTTTCCCATGGCAGCACGGACGATCATCGGGCGCGCGCCGCGCTGGTACGCGGACTGGCATCCCGCGCCGGCCACGAGGTGGCGCTGCTCGGCGATCTGCAGGGCCCGAAGATCCGCATCCGCTGTTTCCGCGAGGGAGCGGCGGAGCTCATCGAGGGCGCAAGCTTCGTGCTCGACTGCGCGCTGCCCGATGGCGACGGCGATCATGAACGGGTCGGTTGCGATCTGCCGAGCCTTCCCGAGAGTGTGACGGCCGGCGATGTGCTGATCCTCGATGACGGGCGCATCAGCCTCGAAGTGCTCGCGGTGCATGGCACCCGGGTCGAATGCCGGGTACGGATGGGCGGGCGGCTGTCGAATCGCAAGGGCCTGAACCGTCTCGGTGGCGGACTCTCGGCCCCCTCGCTGACCGAACGCGACCGCGAAGACATTCGCGACGCCGCGGAAATCGGACTCGACTACATGGCGGTCTCGTTTCCGCTGTGCGCCGAGGACATTCACCACGCACGCCGCCTGGTGCAGGCAAGCGGCAGCCAGGCGCGCATCATCGCCAAGATCGAGCGCGCGGAAGTGGTGCACGACGAGCAGATTCTCGATGCGATGATCGCGGCCTCCGATGGCATCATGGTGGCGCGCGGCGACCTCGGGGTCGAGGTCGGCGATGCGGCGCTGATCGGCATCCAGAAGCAGTTGATACTCAAGGCGCGGCGCATGGACCGCCTGGTCATCACCGCGACCCAGATGATGGAGTCAATGGTGCAGAGTCCGATCCCGACCCGCGCCGAGGTGTTCGACGTGGCCAACGCGGTGCTCGACGGCACCGACGCGGTGATGCTGTCGGCGGAGACCGCCAGCGGGCGCTTTCCGGTGGAGACCGTGAAGGCAATGGCATCGACCTGCCTCGGCGCCGAGACCTATCCCGATCTCCGGCGCTCGCAACACCGCGTGGAGCGTGAGTTCAGCCGCGTCGACGAGACCGTGGCGATGGCCGCGGTCTATGCCGCGAATCACC
The DNA here is from genome assembly GCA_016705365.1 of Gammaproteobacteria bacterium. Classification (NCBI taxonomy): domain Bacteria; kingdom Pseudomonadati; phylum Pseudomonadota; class Gammaproteobacteria; species Gammaproteobacteria bacterium. The sequence goes on from JADIYI010000006.1 coordinate 33,283, forward strand.
TCGAGCGCGTGGCCGGCATGGTGTGTCTCACGGAGTCGGGAACCACCGCTCTGCGCATGTCACGGCTGAGCTCCGGCCTGCCGATCTTCGCGCTCAGCCGCCATCCGGAAATCGTGCGGCGCATGTGCCTGTACCGCGGCGTGCAACCACTGCTGTTCGATTACACCCGCTACCCGGCGGCCGAAGTGGGCCAAGTCGCGGTCACCGAAATGCAAAACCGTGGTCTGGTGCAGGGGGGCGACAGGGTGATCCTGACCCGGGGTGATCTGCTCGGGGTCGGCGGATCGACCACGACCCTGAAAATCATCGAGGTCTGAGGCGCACGCCACACTTGTCATGACAACGCCCGACGCAGCAAGCACAGCCATCACTCATGCAAATTGGCATGCATTCGCTCCACGGTATCGGCATACCCTTCCATCAATTCGTACATGATCGTCCGGCAGGCTTTCTCCTGGTTCAGCTGCCCCACCACCTGGCCGACAGGGTAAAAAGCCAACTCCTTATCCTGAGCACGATCAATGCGATGATTGGCCTCCATTACCAGCATGCCTTGCAACGGCATTGGCAGAAAGCCAGGACAATCCGGCTCATTCCAGGCCTCGGTCCACTTTGATTTCAGCATGCGCGCGGGCTTCCCCGAGAGCATGCGAGTCCTGACAGTGTCCTCGGAACTCGCATCGATCAACCTGGATTTCTGCAGCGGCGCGACTTCGGATTCCGGCGATGTCAACCAGATCGAGCCACACCAAACACCCTGGGCTCCCAACGCCATGGCAGCCGCCACCTGCCGACCCGAGCCAATACCGCCCGCAGCCAATACCGGAAGCGGCGCGACAGCGTCAACGACTTGGGGAACGAGTACCATGGTGGTGACGTCGCCCGTATGGCCACCCGCTTCGTGGCCCTGGGCAATAATGAAATCGACGCCCCCCGCCTTGTGCGCCAATGCATGCTTCAGTCGTCCGGCCAGCGCGCCCACCAGAATACCCTTCGCCTTGCACTCGGCCATGATGTCAGCGGGAGGCGTACCCAGGGCATTGACCATCACCTTGCAATTTGAGTGCTTGAATCCCTCCTCGAGCGAGGCTCGAGCGATGGCGTGCTGCCAGCCAATTTGATCGCCTGAGATACCGTGGCCACTTTTGCCATCCGCCTCTTCTGGCATGGGCGGAATGTTGTAACGCTGCATCACTTGTTCTACCCAGGCCTTGTGCTGCTCCGGAATAAGGCTAGCGAGATCCGATACGCCCTGTGCAAGATCTGTCACTGGCATGATCACATCAATTCCGTAAGGGTGATCACCAATACGATCGTCGATCCAGTCCAACTCCGCCTTTAGCTGTGTCGGGGTAAAACCTGCCACGCCAAGTACACCAATACCGCCGGCTTTTGATACCTCGACGACGACGTCCCGGCAATGCGTAAATGCAAATATCGGCACATCGATCCCAAGCTGTTTGCAAATCCCGGTTTTCATGATTTGTCACCTTCCCATGTCGTAACAGGCGCTTTTCTGGCAACGCGAACCGATGCTCGCACAGACAATGAAGGTTGACGCGTAACGGCTGAAGAGTCACTTCCCCTGCCGCGGAGCAATTGACGGGCGAGGGCGCCGGAGAACGGTTCGCTCGTGCGCGGGGGCGCTCCTGCGGGGCGCTGTGCCGCAGCTTCAGGTGCCGGCCATCAGGGTTTGTCGGAACTGACCGCCCACATCGCGTAGTAGGAATGCGCGCCGCCGAACGCATGACCGATCGCCAGCCGTGCCCCCTCGACCTGGTGCTCACCGGCCATGCCGCGCACCTGCAATGCCGCTTCGCCGAAACGCAGCATCCCCGAGGCACCGATCGGGTTCGATGACAACACGCCACCCGAGGCGTTGATCGGGATATCGCCGACGAGCGAGGTCGCACCCGACTCGGTCAGTTTCCAGCCCTCGCCTTTGTCGCAGATACCGAGCGTTTCGAGATACATCGGCTCGTACCAGCTGAACGGTACATAGAGTTCCGCCACATCGATCTGCTTGCGCGGGTTGGTGATTCCGGCCTTGGCGTACACGTCCCTGGCGCAGGAGATCAACGAGGCGGGGTGCATATGATCCTTGCCCGCAATCATTGTGCCGTCGGCGCGCGTCGAGGTGCCGAGAATCCAGGCCGGCTTGTTCGGCGAGCGCGCGGCGTGCTGTTCGTCGGCAAGCACCAGGGCGCAGGCGCCATCGGAGGACGGACAGCTCTCGAGAAAATGCAGGGGGTCCCACAGCATCGGCGACTGCTGCACCATCTCGACCGTGATATCCGGCAGATGCAGATGCGCATAGGGATTCTTGCACGCGTTCAGGCGATCCTTCACCGCCACCATGCAGCCGATGTGCCCGGGCACATCGTAGCGGTCGATGTACTGGCGCATGTACGGCGCGAAAAAACCGCCCGCGCCGGCATTCACGTGCGGCACGAACGGCATCCGTGGCGACAATGCCCAGGTCGCATTCGATTCCGACTGCTTTTCGAAGCTCACCGTCAGCACGCGCCTGAAAGCACCGCTCTGCACATGACTCGCGGCGACGACCGCGGTGGAACCGCCGACGCTGCCCGCGGTGTGCACCCGCAGCACCGGCTTGCCGTTGCCACCCAGCGCGTCCGTCAGATACAGTTCGGGCATCACCACGCCCTCGAACATGTCCGGCGCCTTGCCGAGAATCAGCGCATCGATATCGTTCCAGCTGCAGCCCGCGTCCTCGAGTGCCCGCTCGGCCGCTTGCCGCACCAGGCCCGCGATGGACACCTCCTTGTGCTTCGATTTGTGCTTGGTCTGGCCGACCCCGACTACCGCTACCCGATTTCCCATGCTCAAGCCTCCAGTACGGCGACGAGGTTCTGTTGCAGACACGGACCCGAGCTTGCGTGGGCAACCCCGCGACTGGCCTTGCCGCTGATGATCCGCTCGGCCACGTAACCGATACGGTCCAGGCCGGCCGCCATCATGGTGTTGGCGGCGAGCGCTCCGCCCGAGAGGTTCACCGGCACGCTCGCATCGAGCCCCAGTTCGCGCCGCAGGATGATCTCCTGGTGGCTGAACGGTGCATGCAGCTCCGCGATATCGACCTTTGAGCGCCCGACGCCGGCGTTCTCGCCCGCCATCCGCGTCGAGGGCGAGCGACACAGATCACGGGCGCCGAACACCCCGGTCTCCATCCGATGATCGATGCCACGTATCCAGGCCGGGCGCTGGCAATGGCGCTCGGCGGCTTCGCGCGAGGCAATGATCATCGCCGAGGCGCCGTCGGTGATCGGGGCGCAATCGTGGCGCCGCAACGGCGCAACGAAGCTCGGCTCGGCGAGAAGCTGCTCGACGCTAAAGCTGCCGGAAAGCTGGGCGCGCGGATTGTCACGCGCATGGGCGCGACTGCGCACGACCACTTGCGCCATGTCGCGCTCGCTGATGCTGCCGCTGTCGAGCAGCAGGCGTGCCTGCAACGCGGCAAGGCTGATCGAATCCGGCCACAACGGCACGTGGTAGTAGGGATCGAGCTGCAGCGTCATGACCGTGCGCAACTCGCCGGGGGACGATTTGCCAAAACCGTAGACCAGGCACACATCCGCCTCGCCGCTCCAGATCTTGAGCAGCGCTTCGTAGAGCGCCCAGGCCGCATCCATCTCGACATGCGACTCCTTGATCGGGGGCACCGTTGCGATGGCGCTCAGCCCTTCCACGAAGGCGAACGCGGCGCCCTGCAGATAATCGCAGCTCCCCGAGCAGGTGAAATCGATATCCTTCTGCTTCAGGCCCGCCTGCGCCATCACGTCGCGCACCACCGGCATGACCAGCTCGCTTTCATTGACCGCGCCGGCCGAGCGCCGCTGCGGGCCCTGTACATAAGCTATGACTGCCGCCTCACGCATGACTCAGGCTCCCTCGATGGGCTTGAAATAGGTGATATTCTCGAAGGTGTAGCCCCACTCCTCGCGCGGCTTCCAGTGCGCCCGCACCGGCATCCCGACACGCACCTTGTCGGTCTCCAGCTCGCTTACCAGGTGCAGACAGGCGATGTCGGCGCCATCGAGCAAGATGTTCGCCGCGATGAATGGCGGCTTCAGCGGGTTGCCCGGCAGCGGGATATGGGTGATCGTGAAAGACTCGATGATTCCATGGTCAGAGACTTCGACTTCCTCGTCGGTGGGAACGCCGCAACGCGGGCAGGAACCGCGCGGCGGCACATAGACCTTGGCGCATTCCGGGCAACGCTGGCCGACGATCCTGCCCTCGCTGATACTGGCAAGGAAGCGCGTGAGTGCCGCGCCCGCGGTGAATTCGTACTGCAGGTAGATCGGCACCTCGATGCCGGTGACGGGTTGCTCGGCATTGCTCATTGGCGTGTTCTCCTCAGGCCGGCACGAAGCAGGCAATATCAGTGATCGAGCCGCGGCGTTCGGCCGCCCAGCGCACCTTGACCCTCATGCCGGTAGCCATCGCCGCCTCGTCGCCGGTATCCACCAGGTGCAGCATCGGCACATCGGCGCCGTCGAGGCGGATCAGGGCGAAGGCAAAAGGATGCTGCAGTACATGGTGCTTGGTCGGCTGTTTCACCCATGCCCAACTGGTGACGGTGCCACTCTCGCCGACGCTGACAAAGTCATCGAGCGCCGCGAAAGTCCGCGGATCGAACTCGACCGGCGGCACGATCACCGCCCCATCCGAACCGCGCACCCCCAGGATCCGCCCTTCACGCAGCGCGGTGAGGAAGCGTCCGATCACCGGGCCGGTCGAGCGCGTGTAGGTGTAACCCAGCTCGAAGGATTTGGTAAGGACTTCAGCCGTCGTCTCGCTCATCGTTCGCTCCACCGGGGTGCCCGCGCCCATGTTTCCGTGGATGAACCCGGTCAGCCCGACCAGCCCATCCGATGCCGGATCATTCCATATCGCGCAAGCGCCGACCATGACGTCAGGGAACGATTTTGGCTGACAAATCGATTCATTACCCGCAGCCGCCGAAAGCGCTATATTGCGGTGCGGGATCGACACGGGGAAAGCATCATGCAGGCACTGGTCATAGGCGGCACGGGTCCGACCGGACATCACATCGTCAACGGCCTGATTGCACGCGGTTATCGCGTCGCGATCCTCCACCGCGGCACCCATGAGGTCGACGAGATCCCGTCCGAGGTCATCCACCACCACCTCGACCCCTACGACCCCGCGGCGCTGGCCGGATTTTTTCACGACCGCCGTTTCGATCTGTGCATCGCCAGTTACGGGCGCCTGCGCACGATCGCAGCAGAGACCGTCGGCAAGGTGGGGCGGCTGATCTCCGCCGGTGGCGTGCCGGCCTACCGCGGCTACATGAATCCCGCGCTGTTCGAACCCGCCGGGCTGCCGGTACCGACCGCCGAAGATGCGGTCCGCGTAGGCCTGCCCGAGGAAGATGAAAAAGGCTGGCGCATCGTGCGCACCGAACAGGCCCTGTTCGAATTGCACCCCGAAGCGACGCATATCCGCTACCCGTATGTGTACGGTAAATACCAGCCATTTCCACGCGAGTGGTCGATCCTGCGCCGCCTGCTCGACCGCCGGCCGTTCATCATCCTGCCCGACGGCGGGCTGACGCTGATGCACATGGGCTATGCCGAAAACGTCGCGCACGGGGTGCTCCTGGCCGTCGACCGGCCGGAGAATGCACGCGGGCGGATCTACAACTGCGCCGACGAGGAAGTGCTCAGCCTGAGACAGATGACGGAGATCGCCGCGGCAACGCTGGGGCAAGCGATCGAGATCGTGTCGATGCCATGGGAGATTGCTCCCTGCACCCGACCGCTGGTCATGCAGCCACTCAGCACCCACCGGGTGCTCGATACGGCGCGGATCCGCACCGAGCTCGGCTATCGCGATGTGGTGCCCGCACGCGAGGCGCTGGCGCGCACGGTGCGCCTGCTCGCCGCCAGCCCGCCAGTGCCGGGCGGGGCCGAGGAAATGGTGCTCGAGGATCCGTTCGATTACGCCGCCGAGGACGCGCTGCGCGCGGCCTGGCAGCGCGCGCTCGAGACGATGCCGCAGGTGAGGTTCACCACCGAACCCGGCTACTCGATGTCCTACAGCGGCCCGGGAGGTCGCGCCCGGAGCAGCAGCGATTTCACCTGAGCAGCGCGGCTACAACGTGAAACGCCGCGCGACATTGCGATCAGGATCCACTCGGCCCGCAGTCGTTCCTGCCCCGGCGTCAGCACCCTTGCCTCCTCCTACGCGTGGACCGGCATCTGCACGCCCTACGTCAGCCGATGTACACAAGAGTTCGGCAAAGGGATACCTCTGGGTCCAGCTGCGCGGCTTTTGCGCCAAATTCACGCAATGCCACGGCCCGCCTCACTCCTGCCACAAGCCCCGCCCGCTTAAAGTCTGCGCGTCGCCCACCCGCTGGCGTTACAATGTTAATCGGTCCCGGATAATCATAGAGGAACAACACAGATGAGCCGTATCAAATTCCGCCGCAAGGCCCTTTATCTGAATATCGCCGCAACCATGCTGTTCACCAACGGCGTCAGCGCGCAGAACGATTTGACCCAGCTCGGCATCGAGGAGGTCGTGGTCACCGCGCAGAAGCGCGAGGAAAACGTGCAGGCGGTACCGATCTCGATCTCGACCCTGAGCGCGACGGACATCGAGCGCCGCGGCCTGCAGAACACGCAGGACCTGATCGGCACCATCCCGAACATGGGCGGCTTCCAGCCCCCGGGCGCGAAGGGCAACCTGGCCATTTCGCTGCGCGGCGTGAGCAGCGGCAGCCCCAGCAATCTGTCGATCGATACCGCCATCGCCGTCTATATCGACGGTTTCCTGCTCGGCAAGCAGATCGCCTCCGCGCTGGACGTGGCCGAACTCGAGCGCGTGGAAGTGCTGCGCGGCCCGCAGGGTACCCTGTACGGGCGCAACTCCACGGGCGGCGCGGTCAACTTCATCACCCGCAAGCCCACCGGCGAATTCGGCGGCAAGGTCACTGGCACCCTGGGCAGCGACAGCCTGTGGGGCGTGAGGGCCTCCGTGGACACCCCGACCCTGGGCACCGAGGGCGAAGGCGCGGGCACGCTGAAGGCCTCCTTCGGGGCGCAGACGCGCAAGCGCGACGGCCTCTACGACGAGGCTGCTTTCAACGACCAGGACTACGACGATCTCGACCGCCAGGCCTACCGCGCGGTACTGCGCTGGGAGCCGAGCGACGCGGTGACCTTCGACTACGCCTACGACAAGAGCGAACTGGACGAGAACAACACGATCGTCTCGGCCGTCGGCCTGCACCCGCTCGCGATCAATCCCGCGACCGGCGCCGAGACCAGTCGCCTGACGGCGCTGGACGGGTATATCGCAGCCGGTAACGCCGCCCTCAACTTCGGCGCCGGACCGCTGGCAGCCGCCGCATCTGATCCGACCTTCGGCCGCTGGCTCGACTCGGTGAAGCTGATGCGCGAGCAGTTTGGGAATCTCAACGATCCGGGCGACCGCCCCAACCGTGGCACGGCCGACGCCCATAGCGGCACCACGGCCGACGCGGAAGGCCACAGCCTGACCGTTGCTTGGAACTTCGACGACCTCGGCCCATTCGGCGCCGTGGAGTTCAAGTCGATGACCGGCTGGCGCGACGTCGACTCGCGCAACGTCGGCGACCTCGACGGCTTCGACAACACCATCGCCCCGGGTGGGGCCGGCGCGCTGAACGACACCGCGCTGGGAGCGATGTACTCGTTCTACTCAGCCCAAGCGCGATTCCCCGAGTCCTTCCTTTCGCTGCCGCGCCAATCCATGTCGAAGCTGTGGGGCCTCGTCGACCAATACGGCGGCGGCTTCTTCGTACAGGATGCCAGCTTCGGCTACGAGCAGTTCTCGCAGGAACTGCAGATGGTCGGTTCGACCGACCGATTGGAATACGCCATCGGCTTTTACTATTTCGAGGATGACGGCAGCTTCGACAACTACCGGCTCGCGGTGATGCCCTTCGGCCAGCCAGCGTCGACCGCATATGACAACGAGACCGAGGCGAACGCGTTCTATGCGCAGGCCACCTGGACGCCGCCTATCCTCGACGACAAGCTGGCGCTCACCTTGGGCTACCGTCACACCGAGGAGACCAAGGGCATAACGTATCGCTACCGCGACGACGGCTCGTCGAGCGGCAATGGCCTGATCATCCCGACGGCCTCCTGCACGGGAGTCAACCAGGGCTACCTGTGCATCAACCAGTCCTACACCGGCGAGGTCAAATACAACAGTCTGGTGAACGGCCAGGATGTCTACGGCAGCCAGTTCGACCAGGACTTCAGCAACGACTCCGGTTCGGCAACCCTGGCCTACCAGATCACCGACGACACCAACGTGTTCGTGCGCTGGTCCACGGGCTATCGCAGCGGCGGGTACAACGGCGAGATCTACAACGACCCGTTCGAGGAAGAGACGATCGAACAGTGGGAGCTCGGCGTGAAATCCGACGTCCTGCCCGGCACGCTGCGCCTCAACGCTTCGATCTTCAGCTTCACCTACGACGACATGCAGGTCAGCCAGATCGCGGCCGGCCCGGGCGGCGCAGCGACCTCCTTCATCGGCAACGCGGGCAAGGCGGAGCGCTGGGGTTCGGAGCTGGAGCTGCAGTGGTCGCCGCTCGACAACCTGCTGGTCGCGGCCAGCTGGGCGCACATGGACGGCGATTTCGAGGAATTCCCGGCCCACTGCGGCACCGGCGCCTATGCCAACGTCTGCCTCGAGACCAAGGACGACGCACTCCGCGCCCAATCCGCCGATGACCAGCTCTCGCTGGTCACCGACTGGGTGTTCGCCAGCACCGACTGGGCCGACTTCATGGCCCACGTCGAGGTGTTCTGGCAGGATGAGACCGCAGCCTCCGCGCTTTGGACCGACACCTACGCGGTTCGCGACGCATCGGGCGCCACGGTTGGCGCGTACCCCGTCGTCTACGAACCGATCATGATGGAGGACCGTGCGCTCGTGAATGCACGAGTCGGCATCGAGAACGTGGAGTTGTCGAACGGTACGCTGCGCGCGTCGATCTGGGGCCGCAATCTCACCGACGAGGAATACCGGACCTTCGGCATCCACTTCCCCGCCATCGGCCCGGAAACCGCGCAATACGGCGAACCCCTGACCTACGGCGTGGACGTGACTTACGAGTTCTGATCCCGGTCAGCAACGCTGCTTGATGTGAAGGGCCCCGCGGGGCCCTTTTTTTCGTCTCGATCAATCGTTCCCGGATCCGGCGCCCGGTTCGAGCGGGTTCGCGTGGATGCGGACCCGCCGCGCGACGTCCTGCTTATTGCACCGCTAGCCGGAGGTGGGACAGACCCGCGGCGGCGACCGCTTCGGCCATCATCGGCGCATGCTCGGCGGGACGCGCCCAGCGCTCGCGCCCTTCCCGCGGCAACAGCCCGACCGGATCGAAATACAGGTAGATCTTGTCGGCGCATACCGAGGGCGCCCGGTAGACGCTGATGCCGGTCACCGGGTTGTAATGATCGTGGCTGTGGATATCGCGCTTGCCGCCGCCGCCCGGGCAGTCGAGCACGAACAGCGGCGTGTTGAAGCCCGCGGTGCTGCCGCGCACCCTGCGCTCGATCTCGCAGGTTGCGCCGACCGTGGTGCGCATGTCCTCGACCTGCGACACCATATCGTGCTGGTACACGTAGTACGAGCTGACGTTCATGTAGCTCAGGCGCTTCACCAGCTCGGTCATGACGGGGGCGGAATCGTTCACGCCACGGATCATCACGCTCTGGTTGCGCACCGTGAGCCCTTCGCGGAACAGCAGGTCCATTGCCTCGCGCGTGATCGAGCTGATTTCCGTCGGGCTGTTGAAGTGGGTGTGCAGACAGACTTCCTTGGCAGCGGCACGGCCGCGGCGCGCCATGTCGAGCAGCGCATCGGTCCAGGCGTGATCGCTCAGGATCTTCATCGGCGACACCGCCGGACCCTTGGTCGCAATCCGGATACGGCGGATGTGCGGGATCGCCAGCAGCATCTTGCCGAGCGTCTCGAGATGGGCCGCCGGCAGCATGAAGGCATCGCCGCCGGAGACCACCACGTCCTCGATTTCCGGACGCGAGGCCAGGTAGGCGATCGCCGCGTGCCAGCGCGCGGTATTGGGCTTGAGGCGCGCCTTGCTGACGGTATCGGTGTCACCACCGATCGCGTAGCTGCGGGTGCAGAAACGGCAATAGACCGGGCACACATCGAGCGGCAGGAACAGTGCCTTGTCATGGTAGCGGTGGGTAAGCCCCGGGGTCGGCGAGTCGGCCTGTTCGTGCAGCGAATCGAGCGAGAGCCGCGGGTGATCCGGCAGCTGCGCGGAGGCGACCGGCACGAACTGGATCCGGATCGGGTCGGCATAGGGATTCTCCCAGTGGATCCGGCTGACCGTGTACGGCGAGAGGCGCAGGTTCATCGGCGCACGCTCGATGCCGGCACGCACATCCTCGAGGAACTCGCGCGAGACCAGCGATCCAAGCGCCTTCTCGAGCTGGTCGATGGCGGTGATGCTCTGCTTGTTCTGGAACTTGTAATCGAGGAAAGTCGCACGGCTCACCTCCCGGTAGGCGGGTACGCGACGCCAGAACTCGGTATCGTCGAAACCGCGATGGTGCAGCGCAGCCGGTTCGACCGCCGGTTTCAGCGACGCCGGTACCGGCGTGTTCTGCAAGGCCTGCAGTTCCTCGGGCAACTCGAGTGCATGCGGCAGGGAACGCACGGTCGCTGGGCCATCGCTCGCCAGCACGTTCCCGAGACCCGGATTCTCCAATATTGCAGTACCCATGATTCGCTCCTGAATTGACTTCTTGTACGTGCGTTCAGTATGTTGCGCGCCAGTTGCTCCGGCTGCTACGGCGACCCCTGAGCGGTACGCAGATACAAGACACTCTAGAGGAACCGGCTGGCATTCCGTATGATCAGAATAGACATTTTGCTATTATCAACTTATCTTTTTGATAGATTCACTTGGCATATTGATTAAAATGGATGAACTCGATACCCGCCTGCTCGAATTGCTGGAGGCCAACAGCCGCGCCAGCATCACCAGTCTGGCGCAGCAACTCGGCAGCGCCCGTGCCACGGTGCAGGAGCGCATGCAGCGTCTCGAGCGCAGCGGCACGCTGCGCGGATACACGATTCGCGTGGCGCCGGCCTACGAGAAGCAGCAGATTACCGCGCACGTGATGATCGCGGCCGATCCCAAGAAGCAGGCCATGCTCACCCGCGCCCTGCAAAAGATGCCGCGGGTACGCGCGCTGTATACCATCAGCGGTCAGTACGACCTGCTCGCGATGGTGCGCGAGAACAGTACCCAGGAGCTCGATGCCAGCATCGATGCGATCGGCGAACTCGACGGTGTCGAGCGCACCATCAGCTCGATCGTGCTCAGCACCAAGTTCGAGCGCTGAAGCCGCCCGACCAAAGTCATTGTCATCCGCCACTGCCAACCTACGAGAGCAGCCCATGCTGGAACTCAAACGCAGCGCCTTCCATGCCCGCACCTCGAGCCTCTGCCTGGCGCAGAACTGGCGGCGCTGGGCCGGTCATATCGTGGCCGGGTCCTACGACCTGGTGCTCGATCGCGAGTACTGGGCGATCCGCAATGCCGCGGCCCTGATCGACATATCGCCGCTGATGAAGTACCGGATCAGCGGCAAGGATGCCGCGCGCCTGCTGCACCGGGTCACGCCGCGCAATATCCACAAAATGGCTGTCGGGCAGGTCGCCTATACCGGCTGGTGCGACGAACACGGAAAACTCATCGATGACGGAACCATCGCGCGGCTGGCCGAGGACACGTTCCGGCTGACCGCCGCCGAGCCCTCGCTGCGCTGGCTGGCAATGAACGCAGTCGGCATGGGGGTCGAGATCAACGACGAGAGCGACCGCCTCGCAGCCCTCAGCCTGCAGGGTCCGAAATCGCGCGCTGTCCTCAACGGCTGCGCCGAGGAACCGCTCGACACGCTGAAGTATTTTCGCCTGATGCACAACCGCATCGACGGCGTGCCGGTCACGATCTCGCGTACCGGTTATACCGGTGATCTCGGCTATGAAATCTGGATGGAGACCGGCGCTGCGCTCGCGATCTGGGACCGCCTGATCGCGGCCGGCCATGGCTACGGCATCACGCCCTGCGGCATTCTCGCGATGGACATGGCACGCGTCGAAGCGGGCCTGTTCATGATCGATGTCGATTACACCTCTGCCCACGCGGCGTGGATCGACAGCCAGAAATCCTCACCCTACGAGTTGGGTCTCGACTGGACGGTACATCTCGACAAGCCCGGCTATTTCGTCGGACGCCAGGCACTCGAGCGCGAGCAACGCGAAGGGGCCGCCTGGAAGATGGTCGGCGTCGAAGTCGACTGGGAAGGCATGGAGCGGCTCTTTGCCGCGGTCGGGCTGCCGCCGCAGATCCCCGGCATGGCGGTGCGTGGCAGCCTGCCCATCTACGCGGGAAAGAAGCAGGTCGGCTACGCCTCGACCAGCACCTGGTCACCGGTGCTCAAGAAATACATCGCCCTCGCCCACCTGCAGCGCCCGTACCACGAGCCCGGCACCGCGGTGAACATGGAAGTCACGGTCGAGCACCAGCGACGCCAGGCGCCGGCGCGGGTGGTCAAGCTGCCGTTCTACGAACCCGAGTGGAAAAAGAAGTAGGTATTCGGCAGGCCGACACGACATGGCCGGACCCGGATCCCGCATAACGGTCTCATCACGGAGAGCCATATGTCTTCCAAGCCATACGACGCGATAGTGATCGGTGCCGGGCACAACGGCCTGATCGCCGCCGCCTACCTCGCGCGCGCGGGCAAGCGGGTGGTGGTGCTGGAGCGTCGCCCTATCGTGGGCGGGGCGGCAGTGACCGAGGAGATCTTTCCCGGCTACCGCTTCACCGAATTCTCCTACGTGGTGAGCCTGCTGCGCCCCGAGATCATCCGCGATCTCGAGTTGCCACGTCATGGTCTGAAGATCCTGCCGCTGCCGAGCACCTTCACGCCGCTGCGCGATGGCGACTATCTCGCCTCCTGGGACGATCATGACCTCACCCGGCGCGAACTCTACCGCCACTCGCCACGCGACGCCGAGAGCTATGACGAGTATTCGCGGGTCATGGCGCGGGCCGCGAAGGCGATCAAGCCGATCATCGGCCTGGTGCCGCCCGACCCCTCCTCGCTCAGCCCGCGCGACCTGCTCGGCCTGCTGAAGCTCGGGCGTTTTGGCGCCAGCCTGAGCGAGCGCGAGCTCTACCAGATCTCCAAGCTCGTGACCCAGTCCTCCGGCGACCTGCTCGATGACTGGTTCGAACTCGACGCCCTGAAGGGCACCAAATCCGCGAGCGGCATCATCGGCACCTTTCTCGGCCCGCGTTCGCCGGGCACGGCCTACGTGCTGCTGCATCACTACATGGGCGAGATCGACGGTGCTTTCCGCGCCTGGGGTTTTGCCAAGAACGGCACCGGCGGTGTAACAGCCGCGATCGCGGGTTCGGCGCGGGCGCTGGGGGTGGAAATCCGCACCAGCGCGCCGGTCGCGCAGGTGATCGTCAAGGGCGGGCGCGCAGTCGGGGTCGCGCTCGAGAACGGCGATGAATTGCATGCGAAGGTCGTGATGTCGGCGGCCGATCCCAAGCGCAGCTTCCTGCAGTTCGTCGACAAACAGCATTTTCCCGACGACTTCACCGAGTCACTGCGCAATCTGCGGGTGCGCGGTTCCTCGGGCAAGGTGAATATCGCGCTCAGCGAACTGCCGGATTTCAGCGCGCTGCCCGGCGAGGGCGCGCTGCATCGCGGCGCGGTCTCGATCAGCCCCAGCATCGATTACATCGAGCGCGCCTATGACGAGGCCAAGTACGGGCAATTCTCGAAAAACCCCTACATCGACATGATCTTCCCGTCGAAGATCGATCCGGACATGGCACCTCCCGGGCACCACGTGGCTTCCTGTTTCGTGCAGTACGCACCCTACGATATCGAAGGTGGCTGGGACGACACCAAACGCGACGCCTTTGGTGAAACCGTGATCTCGACGATCGAGCAGTACGCACCCAACATCCGCCGCGCCATCGTCGGCATGCAGGTGATCACGCCGAAGGATATCGAGCGCATCGCCGGGATCACCGGGGGCAATATCTTTCACGGCGAACTCCTGCTTCACCAGCTGTTTTTCCTGCGCCCGGCGCCGCAATGGGCCGATTTCCGCACCCCGCTGCCGGGCTACTATTTCGGCGCCGCCGGCGCGCATCCCGGTGGCGGCGTGATGGGCGCGGCCGGCAAGATGGCGGCCACCGAAATCCTCAGGGACTGGTGAACCGATGCCATCTGGCCCATGCGGTCTGACCCGATATTGCGCTCCACGGAGAATTCCCGAATGACCAGCCAGTACGACATCGTCATCATCGGCGCCGGGCACAACGGCCTGGTGGCGGCCGCATACCTTGCCCGCGCCGGAAAAAAAGTGCTGCTGCTCGAGCGCCGCGCAGTGCCCGGCGGGCAACTGGTCAGCGAGACGGTCGCCAAGGATTTCACCATCGATGCCATCCATGCGGGTGCCCGGCTGCGCCCCGATATCGCGCGCGAACTGGGCCTGTCGCTGCCCGCGGCCGAGCCCGGCGTGTTCACCTCGCTGCTGCCCGACGGCGCGCGCCTGCAACTCGACACGCTGGCCACCAGCGCCGATTCGATCCGGGTGCTGTCGCAAAGGGACGCCGCACGCTGGCCCGAATTCGTGGCCTTCATGAACAAGGCGGCCGGATTTCTCGACGCGGCCTACCGCACGCCGATGCCGCGCCTGCCCGGGGTGAAGCCGCGCAGCGAGGGGGTGCCGCTGGCGATGCTCGGCCTCAGGCTGCGACGGCTCGGTGCGAGGGATATGTTCCGGGTGATCCGCGCGCTGCCGATGACGGCGCTGGAACTGGTCGATGAGTGGTTCGAATCACCCGAACTGAAAGCCGCGATCGCCTCGCTCGGCATCCATGGCCTCACGCTGGGACCCATGTCCGCGGGCACCGGTTACACGCTGATGCACAACTGGCTGAACCGCGGCGGGATTGCCCACCGCCAGATCGCTGGCGGGGTGGGAACCCTGTCCCGCGCACTGGTGGAACTGATCACCGCACGCGGCGGCGAGATCCGCACCGGCTGTGCGGTGAGCCGCGTGCGCATCGCCAACACGCGCGCCACCGGCGTGGTGCTCGCCAGCGGCGAGGAAATCGCCGCCGGCGCGGTGTTCTCGGACGCCGACCCGCGCCACACGCTGCTGGAACTGGTGGGCGCCGCCGAGTTGCCGCCGGAGTTCGTGTGGCAGGTGCAGTCGATCAAGATGCGCGGCTCGGTGGCGAAAGTGCACCTGCTGACCGATGGTTCGCATGGTCTGCCCGCGGGTACGCTGGTGCATGCGCCCTCCATCGTGCATCTCGAACGCGCCTGCGACGCAGCGAAGTACGGCGAGATTTCCACCGCTCCCTACCTGGAAATCACCACCTCGGGCATGGTGGTCTCGGTGCATTTCCAGGCGGCGCCCTACGCACTCAGGAACAGCGACTGGCAATCTTCCCGCGCCAGCGTCGAAGAACTGGCAATCGACACCCTCGCCGGCCATTTCCCGGCGCTGAAATCCTCGATACGCGCCCGTCACACGATCACGCCGCTCGATCTCGAACAGCGCTGGGGGCTCACCGAAGGCGATCTCAACCACGGACAACTGCTTCTCGACCAGTTCTTTTTCCTGCGCCCGCTGCCGGGATGGTCGGACCACCGCACCCCGATCGAATCGCTGTACCTGTGTGGCAGTGGCGTGCACGGCGGCGGTGGCATCAGCGGCGCCAGCGGTCGCAACGCGGCACGACTCCTGTTGCGCAAATAGCGGTCAGGCGGCGCTCGGGTTCAAGCGGTCACGAAAACCGCGCGGGGTAGTGCCGGTCCAGCCGCGGAACGAGCGGATGAAGGAACTGGTCTCGGTGAACCCGAGCTGCTCGCCGATATCCGCCACGCTGCAGTCGCTTTGCTGCAACAGCCGGATCGCCGCGTCGCGCCGGCACTCGTCCTTCAATTTCTGGTAACTGCTGTTCTCGCTCATCAGGCGCCGCCGCAGGCTCGAGGCGGAAACGCCAAGCCGCCCGGCGATGTCCTCGAAGCTCGGCAGGCCGTCGCGGAACTTGTTGCCGAGCAGCGAACGGATCGCCGCGCTGGTACTCGAGGTACCGCTGTCCATGCGCATCAGCTGATACGGCCCGGTGCGCAACAGGTCTTCCAGCGAAGCCGCGTCATGGACCAGCTTGAAGTCGAGAAACTCGGCCGGAAAATCCAGCCAGGAACAGCCCTCCACCGCAGCCACCGGGCAATGCAGGATTCCCTGCAGCTTGTCACGGTAGCGCTCGGGCAATGTGGGCGTCGCGATGCCCACCCCGGCGAGTTCCAGCGGCCGACCGATCAGCCAGCCGCAGAACGCATGCCACACGGTCAGGCCCGAGGCACGCCCCACCGTCAGCGGCAGCGTACCCCTCTGCAGCGCGCGCGGAATATAGCGTTGCTGGCTGTCGAGCAGGCGATAGTGATAATTGAGGCGGGCATTTTCGGCGCAAACCTCGAGCTGGATCCGATGCCCCATATGACGCGATGAAACCAGCGACTCGAACTCGCCGGCTCGCTGCAGCGCTTCGCCGAGCGTGCGGCAACTGATGATGCAATGGGCCATCAGGCTGAAGGCCTTGCCGCCGATGCCCGCACCCCACGGCAGCGCCACTTCGTGCATCTGCAGCCGGCTGACCGCCTCGTTGTACAGCAGACAATAGAAAAGTGCCGGAACCGTGTGCATCGCGTCGCCGGCATCGATCACCCGCCGGTCGAGACCCACGGCACTCGCCAGCGCACTGCCCTCGACCCCCATCTCATCGAGATATGCCAGCAAGCGCCTGAATTTGTGCACAGGCAAGCCCGGGATATCGGTCGTTGCCGCTGAATCTCTGCTCGATGCCACCAGGCCGGACTCCATGAACTCTCGGGACAACCGCAATTGAACGCCACGGTACTTGTTTTCACAAGCACCCCGCCTAGGCTTGTCGGTTGTCCAGCCAGCCGGGCCGGCCCGGATATCCGGTAGCCCCGCAGCAAAGACCAGCGCACTC
Source organism: Gammaproteobacteria bacterium (assembly GCA_016705365.1). Classification (NCBI taxonomy): domain Bacteria; kingdom Pseudomonadati; phylum Pseudomonadota; class Gammaproteobacteria; species Gammaproteobacteria bacterium. The sequence goes on from JADIYI010000006.1 coordinate 50,426, forward strand.
CCCGTGAAGGAAGCAATACCGATGAGCACCAGGACCCTGCCCACGCGAGCGCTGCGGGCCAGCGCGGAGCTCGACTATTTCGATACTGCCGACGTGGTGATCGTCGGTCTTGGTGCCGCCGGGGCGAGCGCGGCGATCGAAGCTGCCGCCGCAGGTTGCGATGTGCTGGTGCTGGAAGCCGCCAGCGCCGGGGGCGGCACCACCGCGCTGGCCGGCGGGCTGATCTACATGGGCGGCGGCACGCCCACGCAGCTCGCCTGCGGGATCGAGGACAGCGTCGAGGACATGTACCGTTACCTGTTGCTCGCCAGCGGCCCGAACGCCGACCCGGAGCGGGTGCGGATCTACGCCGAGGGCAGTCTCGAGCACCATGACTGGCTGCTCGCGCAGGGCATGGAGTTCAAGCCCGAGTATTACCCGTCGAAAAACACCAATACCCCGGGCGATGAAGGCCTGATCTACTCCGGCAACGAAGCCTGCCACGGTTTCAGCGAACAGGCACGGCCCGCACCGCGCGGCCACAAGGGCAAGGCACAGGGCGAGGGTGGCGGGCGCATGCTGATGGACAAGCTGATCGCATCAGCGCTCGCAAGTGGTGTCCGGGTGCGCTGCGATACCCGCGCCCTCAATGCCATACTCGACGATGACGGCGCGGTGGTCGGGGTGGTGGCGCGCTGTGACGGTGTCGAGCGCCGGATCCGTGCACGGCGCGGGGTGATCCTGTGCGCCGGCGGCTTCATCATGAACACCGACATGGTGGCACGGCATGCGCCCCAGTTCCTGCATCACACCATTGCCAACGGCAACCCCAATGACAATGGCTCCGGAATCCGCATCGGTCTCGGCGCCGGTGGCGCGGTGATGAACATGCACGAGGGCTTCGTGTGTCTTCCGTTCTACCCCCCGGCCGGCTTTGTCGAAGGCATCATCGTCAACGGCAAGGGGCAACGCATCATCAACGAAGACAGCTATCACGGTCGCGTTGGCGAGGCGATCCTGCGCAATCCGCAGGAGAAACACTACCTCGTTCTCGACAGCCGCCAGTTCGGGGATCTCGAGCACCCGCCGCTCGGCGGCTTCCGGGTGGTGGCGACGGGCGAGACCGTCGAGGAACTGGAAGCCGAACTGAAGCTGCCCCCCGGCACGCTCTGTTTCACGCTGGAGCTATACAACCGGCACGCCCGCGAGGGCCAGGATCCGCTGTTCCACAAACACGCCGACTACCTGCGAGCGCTGGACCAGGGGCCCTGGGCGGCCTGCGATATATCGCTCGATTCCGGCGCATACTTCCCGGTATTCACCTTTGGCGGATTACGCGTACGTCCCGGCGGCGAGGTGCTGAGCGAGGATGGCGAAGTGGTCGCGGGCCTGTACTCGGCGGGGCGCAACTGCTGTGGCCTGCCGCGCTGCGGCGCGACTTATTCCAGCGGCATGTCGATCGGTGATGCGAGCTTTTTCGGGCGCCACGCGGGACGCAACGCCGCATCTTCGCCGCTTCGGAGCATGCAGAATCGGGACTGAAGCGCATATACTCCAGTTTTGTACGAGCCGCGACGAGGTATCGACGGTGTGGGCTGAAAAGAATGTCTACGAACGCGCCACCCGTGCAGCCTGAGTAATCCCCCAACTGCACGGTGCGTTCATGGGCTGCGCCGCACACCTCGCCCCTCCTGCCATGGCAGCTTATATTCAATGACGGAATTCAGCCTGTTCACCGTGTCGCTGCTGATCGTCACGGGCCTGATCGCGGGAGTGATCAACACACTCGCCGGCGGCGGATCGAATCTCACGATTCCGGCATTGATGGTGATGGGTCTGCCGGCGGATATTGCCAACGCAACCAATCGCGTCGGCGTGTTGCTGCAATCGGTGGCCGGTGTGCGCGGCTTTCATCGCCACGGCAAGCTCGACTCCGGCGACACCCTGCCGGTGCTGGTCCCCAATCTGCTCGGCGGCCTGGTGGGCGCCCTGTGCGCTGCCGCGCTGCCGGTTCCCTGGCTGAAACCGCTGCTGCTCGGCACCATGGTCGGCATGTCGCTGCTGATCCTGCTGCGCCCCGGCGTGGTCGCACCCCCCGAAGGCACCGTCGCACGCAGGATTCGCGAAACACCCGCGGCCTGGTTTGCGCTGTTCATCGCGGGCGTCTACGGCGGCTTTGTGCAGGCGGGTGTCGGCTTTGTACTGATTGCAGCCTTGGCCGGAACGCTGCGCTACGACCTGGCACGAACCAATGCACTGAAGATGCTGTGTACCGGAGCGATTACGGTAGTGGCGCTGGTGGTGTTCATCGCCGATGGCCTGGTGCTGTGGATTCCCGGCCTGATCCTCGGTGCCAGCACCATGACCGGCGCCGCGCTCGCGGTGAAGCTCGCCATCCGGCTGCACCAGGACGTGCTCAGGTGGTTCCTGTTCCTGATGACCGTGTGTGCAAGCGCCGCCGCGCTGTGGGTGTGAATGCCTACACCAGCCCGCTCACCGGAATCAGTGCACCGTGTATCGCGCGCGCGCTATCGCTGCCCAGGAAACAGATCACGTTGCCCAGATCCTCGGGGCTGACCCAGCGGCTGAAATCGGCCTCCGGCATATCGGCGCGATTGCGTGGCGTATCGAGCATGCTCGGCAGCACCGCATTGACATTGACACCCTGCTCTTTCAGTTCCGCCGCCAGGCTTTCGGTCAATCGCATCACCACGCTTTTCGCGGCGCAGTAGGCGCTCATCCGCCCTTGCCCCTGCAACGCGCCCAGCGCGCCCACGTTGACGATCGCACCCCGTCCGCGGGCAAGCATCCCGGGCAGCACCGCACGCACCGCATTGCGCATCGTGTCCACATTGATGGCGAACATCCGCGACCACCCGGCCGCGTCGACTTCCCAGGTACACGGGCCCATGGCGAAGCCTCCGGCCAGGTTGAACAGCGCATCGACCGCGCCAATCTGTCCGAAACAGGTGCGCGTCGCCGCTTCATCGCCGAGGTCGACGCGTATCGCCCGCGACTCCCCCGCTCCCGCGTTGGCGGCAAAATCCAGATCGAGCAGCACGGTTTCGGCGCCGAGCGCGCGCGCGCAGCGGGTAACGCCACGCCCCAGCGCCCCGTTGGCGCCCGTGATCACGATTCGCTTGCCTTCGAGTGTCATGCTTCCGATTCCGCTTCTGCAGGTTGAAAAAGCACGAGTTTAGCCGTTTGCATTGTGTGATTTATACACGAACTATTGGAATGTGCATTCGAACTGGGCTACTTAAGGTGGTGAACACAGCCGCAATCGTGCGGCCGTTGCTACAACGATTCGCCATACAGGGGTTAGACATGAAGAAAGTGATTCTCGGCATTTGCCTGACGCTGCCGCTCGCCGCGATGGCGCAGGACTTCAGCTACGACTACGTACAGTTGGGTTATGCCAATTCCGAAATCGACGTGGGCAGGGATGACGTGGATGTCGACAGCTACGGCATCGGCGCCGGCTGGGCACCGACCGCGAACAGCTACACGCGCATCGATCTTGCCTATTCCGAATTGGACAACACGCCGCTCGACGGCCGTGATTACTCGGTGACCGTGGGTGGGCGCACATCGCTGACCGATTGCATCGACATGTACCTCGGCGTGATCGGCGCCTACAGCAAGGTTTCAGACGTCCCGTACAGCAGCGATCTGGACGCTTACGGTCTCGGCGCGGAAATCGGCATGCGCGCCTGGATCGTTCCGCAGCTCGAGCTCGATGTGAAAGGCACCTATCTCGATCTCTTCTCCGGCGATCTCGATGATGCCGGCGCCGATACCGACGACTTCACGGCCAGCATCGGTGCGCGCTTCTACGCCACCCCGGTATTCTCGATCGGCGGCGGTTACTCCTATGCCGTCGATTCCGAGACCGATACCTTTTCGGCAGGTGTGCGTTACGATTTCTGATCGCTGCCGCGATTCAGGACTCTGACAAAAGAGGCCCGCGGTAGCGGGCCTTTTTCTTTTCTGGCAGCCAGGCTCGTCACAGATCGAACACGATGCCCTGGGCCAGCACCGGGCGCGCGCCGTAGAACACCGTGTTGGTCTGGCGCCGCATATAGGCTTTCCAGGCATCGGAGCCGGCTTCACGGCCGCCGCCGGTTTCCTTCTCGCCGCCAAACGCACCGCCGATCTCGGCACCGCTGGTGCCGATGTTGATGTTGGCGATTCCGCAATCGGAGCCCAGCGCCGACAGAAACAGCTCCGCGTGCCGCAGATCGCGGGTAAACAACGCCGACGACAAGCCGAAACGCGAATCGTTGTTGATCGCGATCGCCTCCTCCAGCGTGTCGTAGCCAATCACGTACAGGATCGGCGCAAACGTCTCGTGCTGGACCGCGGTCATCGTGTTGCGCGCGCGCAGCATGGTCGGCTCGACAAAATGACCCTCACCCTCGATGCGCTTGCCGCCGAAGATCAGCTCCGCGCCTTCGGCGAGTGCCTGGCCGATGGCTGCTTCGAAATTCGCCACCGCCTGCGCATCGATCAGCGGACCCATCAGGGTCCGGGGCTGCAGCGGATCACCGGTACGCACCTGGGCATAGGCATTGGCGAGCGCCGCCACCAGCTCGCGCTCGCGCGAACGGTGCACGATCAGACGCCGGGTGCTGGTGCAGCGTTGTCCGGCGGTGCCGACCGCACCGAACACGATCGACGGCAAGGCCAGCCCGAGATCGGCACTCTCGTCGACGATCACCGCGTTGTTGCCGGAGAGCTCCAGCAGACACTTGCCGAAGCGCTCCGCCACTTTCGCTCCGACCACGCGCCCGATCCGCGACGAGCCGGTGAACGAGAGCTTCTCCACCCGGGTATCGGCGACAAAGCGCTCGGCGAGACGGTTGTCCGCGCCGTCGATGAACAACTGGAATACCGGCGGCGCGTCGTTGCGTGCCAGCACCGTGTTGCAGATCTTCTGTACCGCGATCGCGCAGAGCGGTGTCCTGGGCGAAGGTTTCCATACCGTGACATTACCGCAGATCGCCGCCAGGAACGCGTTCCAGCTCCATACCGCGACCGGAAAATTGAAGGCGCTCATGACACCCACCACGCCAAGCGGGTGCCATTGCTCGCGCATGCTGTGCTCGGGGCGCTCGGAGTGCATCGACAGGCCGTACAGCATGCGGCTCTGACCGACGGCGAAATCCGCCATGTCGATCATTTCCTGCACCTCGCCATCGCCTTCGGCCTTGATCTTGCCCATCTCGAGCGTGACCAGCGAACCCAGCAGACTCTTGTGACGGCGCAATTCCCCGGCAATCTGGCGCACGATCTCGCCGCGTCGCGGCGCCGGCACACGACGCCAGTCCAGGAACGCCGCGCGGGCGCTGTCCATCACTTGCTCGTATTGCGCGGTGGTGGTCGCGCGAACGCGGCCGAGAAGCTCGCCGTTGGCCGGGTTCAGCGATTCGATCAGCGCCGCCTGCGCATCGTGCAGCCAGCGACCCGGACCGAGACAAGTACCCGATTGAACGCCCTCGAGATCGAGATCCCTGATCACATCCATGTTCAGACTACCTCGGCCACGCTCGCAACCGACGGCGCCGCTGACGGTTCGAGGCGGCGGATCTTGATATCGAAAAATCCGTAGGCGATCGCGAATATCGGATTCAGCAGGTTCAGGAAGGCATAAGGCAGATAGCTGAACGTTGCCACACCCAAGGTAGCCGCCATGAACGCGCCACAGGTATTCCACGGCACCAGTGCCGAGGTCATGGTGCCGGCATCCTCGAGCGTGCGCGACAGGTTGACCGGGTGCAGGCCGCGACGTTCGAACTCGAGGCGGTACATACGCCCCGGCAGGACGATGGCCATGTACTGATCAGCGGCGATGATGTTGGCGCCGATACAGGTAGCGACGGTCGTGGCGATCAGCGAACCGGTGCCACGCACGCCCGTCAGCAACGACCGCACGATACGCGCCAGCAGCCCGGTACGCTCCATCGACGCACCGAACACCATCGCCGCCATGATCAGCCATACCGTCTTCAGCATGCTGCCCATGCCGCCGCGCGAGAGCAGTTGGTCGATCATCTCGTTGCCGCTGTGCAATTCGTAACCGCTCGCCATGGCCACCCACACACCACGCACCAGCGCCTCCGCAACCGGCAGTTTTCCCTCGGGGTCGGCGAAGGCCAGTGTCGCATCGCTCTGGTAGAACACCGCGACCAGCACCCCGGCAAAGGAGCCCGCCGCCAGCGCCGGGTAGGCCGGCACGCCACGCACCGCCATGCCGAGCAACAACGCCAGCGGCAACAGCGGCACCACGCCAAGCCTGAACTGGTTCGCCAGTTGTGCGCGCGTGGCCTCGACGGCGCTATCGGGCAATGCCGTGGCATCGGACATGCCCGCCAACACCGAATACATCAGCAGGGCCAGCAGCAGGCTGGGAAAGGTGGTCCACACCATATGACGGATGTGATCGAACAGTTCGGCGCCGACGATTCCGGGCGAGAGATTGGTGGTGTCGGAGAGCGGCGACATCTTGTCACCGAAATAGGCCCCGGATATCACCGCGCCGGCCGTCACCTCGGATGACAGCCCCATCACCTGGGAGATGCCGACCAGCGCCAGCCCCACGGTGCCGGCAGTGGTCCAGGAACTGCCGATGGTCAGCGACACCAGCGCGCAGATCAGGCACGCGGCCGGGTAGAAAAATGGGGCTCGAGCATTCCGAGTCCGAAATAGATCAATGACGGCGCGGTGCCACACAACATCCACACACCGATCAGCAAGCCCACCATCAGCAGGATCAGGCAGGCATTGATCGCCAGCCCGATGCCCGCGGCCATCGCCTCCTGCAACGCATTCCAGCCGAGCCGCATGCCGATCAGTTGCGCCACGCCCGCCGCCAGCAGCAAGGCGATCTGGTTTGGCCCGCCCGAGGAACCATCCCCGAACAGCGACACCGATGCGCCCAGCAGCAGCACCAGTGCCGCGACCGGTACCAGTGCCAGCCACAACGGTATGTTCTCGTTGCTTTCCATTTCCATGCGGTCGTCCCGTCAGGGTTTTCCGAGATACCTATCGTACCAGTCAAGATGCCGCTTCTGGCGATGATACAGGTAGCTCGGCACCGTGGGCTGGTGGTTCTGTCCCGGGTAGATGATCAGGCGCGTCGCGATGCCGGTCGAGCGCAGCGCCTGGTACATCTGCTCGGAACCCGCGCAAGGCACGTTGAAATCGCTCTGCAGGCACATGAACAGGGTGGGCGTGACAATCCGGTCCACGTGAAAGAACGGATAACTGACCCGCATGTAGGCATCGGTATCGTGCCATGGCGTGCCGAGTTCGATCTCGTAGGCAGCGGAATACTGATCGACACCGTACATGCCGAACATGTTCGATGAACCCGCCTCGCTTACCGCGGCGGCGAAACGCCGGTCGCTCGCAATCACGTAATTGGTGAGGATCCCGCCATAACTGCGCCCGCCCACGGCAAGGCGCTGCGGGTCGGCAACACCGATCTCGATCGCATGATCGACCACCGCCAGCACGTCCTGCACATCGTGATTGCCCCAGTCCGCGAAGATGGCCCGCGCGAAATCGAAACCGCGTCCCGAAGAGCCGCGCGGATTGACGCCGAGCACCGCATAACCATGGGCCGCGTAAAGCTGCCAGTCATACATGAACTCGTGGCTGAACTGGTATACCGGTCCGCCATGCAGGCGCACGATGGTCGGCAGCGGACTCTTGCCGTCGTAGCCCGCCGGGGTGCTCAGCAGGGCGTGGATCTCGGTACCGTCGGCGCCGTGCACCACCAGGTCACGCGACTCACGCAGCTGCACATCGCGCAGCCATTCATTGTGCGCGCTCAGTACTCTCGGCTCGCCCGGCAGCGCATAAATCGCATGGGGCGTCTGTTCGTCGCCCTGCAACAGCGCGATGCGTCCATTGGCGGCGATATCGTATTGAAGGGCGAAGCGCTTGCCGCTGGTGAGATACTCGACCTCGTCGCTCAGCGGATCGATCCGTGCCAGCCAGGTGTTCTCGGGCTGTTCGATCAGCGCGTAAAGACTGTTGCCGTCCGGGCTCCAGCGCGGATGATAGTAGCTGCGGTCGATGCGCCCTGGCGTGCTCAGCTTGCCGCTGTCGAGATCCGCCACCACCATCTGCCAGGGCTCGTAGTTCACCCACTTGTCAGCACCCGATTGCAGCCACACCAGCTTGCGGGAATCGGGTGACCAGTCCGGGCGCGCCTCCCAGTAGGGATCGTTGTCGGCGCCCTTCAGCGTGGAAATCCGCCGCGCGGTGGCACCGGCCTGCGGCGAGGTCACGTACACATCAAAATCGATGGTGCGGTCGGGATCAGCGTTACGCTTGGCGACGAAGGCAATCGATTTCCCGTCCGGCGACCAGGACGGCAGCCACACGTCCTCGTCGGCGCCGCTCAGCACCGTGGTCTTGCCGCTCACGACATCCAGGATGTAGAGCCGCAGGCGTTGCCCGGCGAGGTAATCGCGGCCATCCTCCTTGAACTGGAAGCGATCGATCTCGATCGGTGGCGCGGGACGATCCTCGCCCCGGCTGTCCTTGGTGGCCACCGGTGCCGGATCGGTCGCGATCAAGGCGATGCGTTTGCCATCCGGTGCCCACACGAAATCCTCTACCCCGCCCGGCATCCTGCCGAGAGTGCGCAGCTTGCCCCCGCTGGCGGCCACCAGCTTGATCTGGGTCGTGTCGTCCCCGGTATCATCGGACAGGAATGCCAGCGCCTTGCCGTCGGGTCGCCACTGCGGCTGCCATTCGCTGTTGAATGCGGTATCGGTGAGCTTGCGCCGCTTGCCGTCCGCCCAGCTGACCACCCAGATATCGCTGACCGAGGCATCGCTGTCGAGATTGCGAGTGCCGAGCGAGTAAGCCACCGCCGATCCATCCGGGCTGAGCCGCGGCCCGGAGACGTCCTCGAGGCGATTGATATCGTCCAGCGCGATCGGGCGCGCCATCGCGCCGGCAGCGGCCAGCGCCAGCGCACCGGCAATCAGAAAACGAATGGCGGAAACGACGCGCCGTGCCCGCGCGCCGGACATCAATCCGACAAGCGCGCGGCGCCTGAAACATTCCCCGATCGCGGTCGATCTCGCAGTCGAAGCAGATCTCACATCGCCTCCTCGAAACGAAGACGTGCACTGCGCAGATACGCGAGCGTGGCCTCCTTTTCACGCGCCGTATTGAAATCATCGCGCGCTGCCACATCGGCGATCGTGCGCTCGAGCCAGGCTACGAAATAGCCCGCATCCCGCGGTGAACGCACAGGCGCATCCCCCATCTCGATCCACACCGGGTTGGTGCTCGCGTAGGGATAGATATCCATCAGCAATGGTGTGGACGGCCCCCAGGCCCGCAACAACACCCAGCCACTGTGCTGCAGATCGATGCTCCCCTCGAAGTCTCCGCCGCCGTTGCGGCCGGGCTTGAGCTGCGCGACCGCCTCGCCATTGACCAGGACTTCGAGGTGATCCACCGGAATGCCGGTCCGCAGCGAGGCGCGGAATACGGCAGCACCACCGTTCGCCCGCGCCAGCACTTCGCCGGGGCGCTTGCCCTCGAGCGTGAAGCCGAGCAATGGACCGTTGCTGACAAAGCCATGTCCGCTGCGGATGCCTTCGGCAAGCGCAGCAGGACTGCGTCCGGACTGGTTCAGGAACAGACGGTTGAGCCCCACCGGCCCGCGCATGGAAGCATAGTTCGCCATCGCGTCGGTGCCCGCCCCCGCCGGTAGCCGATAACCCAGGTTCAGCAGACGGTGCCACACATCCGCGGTTGCCAGATGATCGGCAAATGATACGACTTCCATATAGTCCATGTTGCCGAGCGCCACATCCGCCGGCAGCGTGTTGGTGAGTGCTTTTTCCTTGGCCGGATCGATTGGCCAATCGAACGGATGCACATAACCGACCACCGCGCCCTGACGGTGCGCAAGCGCCGCTACCACTCCGTTGTGCGGCCACGGCGAGGCAAGCGCGGTATGCCGGTAGGCGGAGAAATCCGGGGTCAGCACATGATCGCCAAGATGCAGCACGCCGAGATGGCCCCAGTAGCTCGAGTGGAATTCCTGCGCCTGTACCAGCGTGACACCGCCGATCTCGCTCGCGCCGGGACGAAACTCGGCGATATCGTTGAGGCGCTGTTCCTTGTTCACGATCAGGTTGTAGAGCACGTCGAGGTCTTCCGCGCGCGCCGCGTCGGCCAGCGTTGCGGTGGTGTTGCGATAGTGCCCGCCATAATTCATGTGCACATGCTGATCGAGACTGGTCCAGGGACCGAACTGCGGCGGCAGCGCGTTGTCCTCGAATGCGAGTTGCAGCCGTTCACCCGCGGCCGCGAGCCTGAGCTTGCGCGTGAGCGGACGGCGTTCGAAACCGGCGCTGGCGCTGACCGATATCGCGCCCTGTGGCACCTGCAGGGTGCAGGCGTCGGCACAATGGAAATAATGCGTCTCGTGTTCCTGCACCGCGCGATCGAATCCGTCGTCGGCGCGCATCCAGGCGTCGTCGGGTGCGTAGTGGCGGCCATCGCTCCCCAGCACGCTGAGCCGCGCAGCCAGCGGCTGATCCGCCGCATCGCGCAACTCGATCCGCAACTGCGCCGTCGGCCGCAGCCAGGCGCGGCTGCGGGCCACGATCTCGCGACGCTCGCCACCAACCGTGTCCTGCACCCACAGGCTGGTATTGCCACCCTCGTTGCTGATGTACAACACCTGCTCACCATCGGCCGACCAGCGCGCATTGCGCCGGTCGAACTCGCCGAAGGTGAGCGGGAACGGATAGTCCCCGGTCGGCGTGGTCAGCCAGAGTTGATGCCATTGCCGCCCCTGGTAGCTGCTGTAGAGCAGGCGATGACCATCAGGCGAGATTTCCGGGCGCGTCGACCAGGTGGTTTCCTCGCGCAACACGTGCTGCCAGTTATCAGGCGCGTCCAGCGCCACCGACCAGATATCGCCGCTGCCCCAGGCCGCATCGCGGTTGCTGACGAAATACAGCCGCTTGCCATCCGGACTCCAGCCGGGATTGATCGCGTGATCGTATTCCGAGTAGTAGTAGCGTGCCAGCGTGGTGCGATTTTCCTTCAGCAGGCGGTGCGGCGCGAGCAAACCCTCGCCCGTGTGATCCGCGATCCAGATCGTGAACCGACCTGCCTCGCGGCTGGAGACATAGGCGATGCGCTTGCCGTCCGGTGAATAGCGCGGCTCCACGGCGACCGCCGCATCGCGCGTCAGGACCCGTTCCGTGGCGCTTGCCAGTTCGAGTTCCACCAGTTCGATGGCGTCGCGGTGCTGGCGTGCAAATACCACGCGGGTGCCGTCGGGAGAGACATCGGGTTGAAAGTCGTAGCCCGGGCCGCTGGTGAGTTCGGTGGCACGATCCTCGCCGATGGCCTGGCGCCACAGCGATCCGCCCATGCTGTAGACAACGGCCTTGCCGTCGGGGGTGAAATCCGCCGCCGAGGGACCCGTGGTCAGTTGCGGCAGATAGAGTTCGCGCCAGTAATAGCTGTGTGGCAACTGCACCTGCCGGAGCACCGCCTCGCGCGCGGCCTGCGCGGGAAGCGCCAATGCAAGCAGTGATATCGCCGCCAGCATGAGCAGCCGGGGAAGAATCCATGGTGCTGCCATCCTGAGCTCCTCCCCGGCCGATTGTGCAGTCATCCGTTCAGCGCCTCTGCCAGGCTTCCCTCGATCAGCGCCAGCGCCTCGTCGGCCGTTGCCCGGTCGATCATCAGTGGCGGCATCAGCCGCAGCGTGCTGCTGCCGCAGTTGAGCAGCACGATGCCGTTGTGGAAACCGCGCTCCAGCACCCGCTGACACAAATCGACCGCGGGCGTCCTGCAGGCCTGCGACTCCACCAGCTCCATACCAATGAACAGTCCCTTGCCGCGCACCTCGCCGATGCAATCGAAGCGCGTCTGCATCTCGTGCAGGCGTTCGAGCAGGTAGGACCCCACCGCATCCGCATTGTGCATGTACTCGCCCTGCACCAGGTCGATGGTCGCGAGCGCCGCGGCGCAGCAAACCGGGTTGCCGCCGTAGGTATTGCCGTGCGCGCCACGCGTCCACTTTTCCATGTAACGTTTTTTCGAAATCACCAGACCGATCGGCATGCCCGAGCCAAGCCCCTTGGCGAGGGTCATGATGTCCGGTCGCACCTGCTCGTGCTGGCACGCGAACATTTTCCCGGTACGCCCGATGCCGCTCTGCACTTCATCGAAAATCAGCAGGATGCCGTGGCGGTCGCACAACGCACGCAGGCCGGAGAGAAAGCCCGGCGGCGGCAACAGGTAGCCACCCTCGCCCTGGAACGGCTCGATCAGGATACCGGCCACCTCGTTGGCCGGCAGGTTGCTGCGAAAAAGCACGTTCTCGATGTACTCGAGCACCGCCCTGCCCTGGTCCTCACCACTGAAGAGCGGCCGGTAGCTGTTCGGGTACGGCACATGCGTCACCCCGGGCATGCTCGGGAAGAAGCCTTTCTGCTGCGTGTACTTGCTCGCGGTGAACGACAGCGAGCCCATGGTCCGGCCATGGAAGCCGCCGAGAAAACCGATGAAGCGCTGGCGGCCGGTGACGTAGCGCGCAAGTTTCAGCGCGCCTTCGACTGCCTCGGTGCCGCTCTGGCACATGAAGCTCATGGTGTCTTCGCCGAAGGGGTTGATCTCGTTGATGCGCTCGGCCAGGCGCACCTGGTACTCGTGCCAGAAATCGCTGGAAATATGCAGGAATTTCTCCGCGGCCTCGCGGATCGCGGCGACCACCTGCGGATGCGCGTGACCGGTGGAGCAGACCGCGATGCCGGCCGCGAAATCGAGAAAGCGGTTGCCGTCCACATCCCAGATTTCCGCGCCACGCCCATGCGCCATCACGAACGGGTAGTCGCGCGGATACGAGGGCGAAACCACGCGTGCATCGCGTGCGATCAGCGCCCTGGCATTGGGTCCCGGAAGCTCGGTACAGATATGCGGGTTGTGCATGAAATATTCCTCAGATGGGCAGGGGGTGATGAACAGCGTGCGCGCGATCGGAACGTTCGTGCAACGCGCGCAGCGCCTCGAGATGGGCACGCGATGGCGGCTCGATGGATTCCAGCGTGGCGAATCGCCCGAGCGGCCAGCCACAGGCGGCCTGCGCGGCGGCGGGATCGATACCGGGGTATATCGCCGCCAGCAGCAGCTCGCGGGTTTCGGGATGGGGACGCAACACCCCGAAATCGGTGATCACCTGTTGCGGACCCGCCCCCGGTGCACCCGAGCGATCGCGCTCGTCACCGCCACCGAGAAAGCCGCCGCTCGAGCGAAAATCGATACGCTCGACAAAACTGCGGCGCGACTGGCGCAGCACCACGAAGGTCTGCTTCGCATGCGCCGCGATCTCGGGTGCGCCACCGGCGCCGGGCAGCCGGGTCTTCGGGTGGCGGTAGTCACCGATCACGGTGCTGTTGAGGTTGCCGAAGCGGTCGATCTGCGCGGCGCCCAGGAAACCGACATCGATGCGCCCGCCCTGCAGCCAGTAAGCGAAGATCTCCGGCAAGGGCACGATGCAGTCGGCGGTATCGGCCAGCTCGCCATCGCCGATGGACAGCGGCAACACCTCGGGGCGGGTGCCGATGGTGCCCGACTCATAGATCAGAACCGTGTGCGGAGCATGCGTGAGACGCGCCAGGTTGGCAGCCGCCGAGGGTAACCCGATCCCGACAAAGCAGCTGTTGCCATCGCGCAGCAGGCGTGCCGCGGCGACCGTCATCATCTCGTCGCTGGTGTATTCCATCACTCACCCCTCCCCGCGCGCAGTCGCAGCAGGAATTGGCGATGATCGGCGGTGCCGAACACGTGCTGCTGCATCCAGGCCGAGAAGCCGTCGCGCTCGCGCGCAATCGCATCCCAGTCCTGGTAGAAAGCATTGTCGCGCGGGTAGTAACCCTGCGCATACGATGGCCAGGCACCACCGCGCACCGGCGCCACCGCGGTGATGATCCAGTGCGGCAGCACCGTGGCATTCATCGGCGCGGCGAGTTTCTCGACCTGTTCCTCGACCGTGACCAGTACCCGGGTGGCCGCCATCGCCGCCTCGCGCGCGGCGCCGAGTATGCCGCGGATCAGGACATTGCCGGCGCGGTCGACCTGCTGCGCATGCAGGATCGTCACATCCGGGTTGAGCGCGCGCACGGTGGCCAGCTGCTCCCCGGTATAGGGGCAAGTGACACTGCGGATCTGGGCGTTGTGCTGCGGCAGATCGGTACCGAGGTACCCGCGCAGGGTGCCAAAAGGCAGGCGCGCGGCACCGGCGCAATAGGCGGCGGCCATGCCGGCATGGCTGTGTTCATTCCATGCCAGCGGCTGCGGCCAGCCATTCTCGATCGCATCGCGCAAGCGGTGCAGGGAGCCGACACCGGGGTTGCCGCCCCAGCTGAAGGTGAGCTCGCGCACCAGCCCGCAGCCGATCATCTGGTCATAGATGATATCCGGCGTCATGCGCACGAGATGCAGATCGCCGATGCGCTGGCGGATGATCTCCTGCCCGGCGGCAAACGGTATCAGGTGGGTGAAGCCTTCGAGCGCCAGGGTCTGGCCCGGCGCGACATGGCGTGCGATCATCTCGCGCAGCGACAGCATTTCCATGGCACCTCACTCCACCACGGTGCGCGACTGCTCGCGCAGGTACTGCGGCAGATAATAAAACGAGGCGATGGCCTTGCCCGTGGAGCCCGAACCCTTCCAGCCACCGAAGGGCTGGTAACCGGGCCAGGCGCCGGTCGTCGCCCCCTGGGGCCGGTTGGCATAGGTGACTCCGGCCTCGATATTCTCGTGGAACCAGTCTACTTCCGCGGCACTCCCGTAGAAACCCGCGGTCAGGCCGAAATCGCTGGCATTGGCCAGCGTCATCGCATCGGCATTGTCGCGGGTCCGCGCCACGGTGAGGATCGGCAGAAACATTTCCTCGCGCCACAACGCATGTTCCCGCGGCAGTTCGGCAAGCGTCGGCTGCACATAATAGCCACGTGCGAGCGCAGCGCTGCGCAGTTGCTCGCCGCCGGCGTACACGCGGCCACCGTCCGCCGCGAGCCGCGTCGCGCAATCGACGAAACGGCGATAGGCACGCTCGTTGACCACCGGGCCGAGCCAGTTTTCGCGCACGCAGGGATCACCGATGCGGATCGCATCGATCTCGGCGCGCAAGCGCCCGATCAGTTCGTCGGCCACCGATTCGTGCACGTAGAGACGCGACAGCGCGGAACACTTCTGTCCGCCCATGCCAAACGCCGAACGCGCGATGCCGCTCGCGGCACGCTCGAGATCGGCCGCGGCGGTCACGATGCAGGCATTCTTGCCACCCATCTCGGCGATGCAGGGGCGCGGATAGTGCCGCGAGGCGAGCTTGCGCATGATCTCCATGCCGACGGCATACGAACCCGTGAAGGTCACGCCACCGATATGGGGATGCTCGACCAGCGCGCTGCCGACCACCGCGCCGCCACACACATAATTGAACACGCCCGCCGGGATGCCGGCGTCGTGCAGGCACTCGGCCAGCAGGCGCCCGGCCCACGGCGTATCGGTGGCGCCTTTGAGCACCACGGTGTTGCCGGTCACCAGCGCGGCGGCCACCGGGCCTCCGGCCAGCGCAAAGGGATAGTTGAATGGAGTGATGACCGCCCACACCCCATGCGGACGCATGACCGAGCGGTTGTGCGAACGCCAATCCTCCAGCGGATCATCGGGCAGCACCTTGTCGAAGCCGTTGTGGGCCTCGAAGTCGTTGCAGTAGCAGACAAAGAAATCCGCGGTCTCCTGGACCTCGCCAAGCGCTTCCATGCGGTTCTTGCCGACCTCCAGCGCGACCGCCGCCGACAACAGGTAAACCCGCTCCTCGATCAGCGCCGCCGCGCGGCGCAGCAATGCGAGGCGCTCGCGCATCGGCAGCGCACGCCAGGCCGGGTACGCGGCGCGTGCAGCCGCTACCGCGCGCACCGCATCGTCGGCGCTGGCCTCGGAAAAATGTCCCAACAGCAGATCGGTGTCGGCGGGACTGTATTTGCTGATGAAGGATTCGCCCATCACATCGCCGCCATCGATGTAGAGTCCGTGGCGGCGTCCGAGATCCGCGCGCACCGTGGCGAGTGCCTCGTCGAAACGCCGGTGCATTTCGGCGGGCGGGTTGTACATCGTCGAGTAGGTCAGTTTGAAGCTCATGATAGCCCCCGTGTTCAACGTGGTTCAGGAAATACCGCCGGCAACGGCCCGATCGAGCCCGACCAGCAGGCGATCGAGCAAGGCGATCGCGTCGTTCAGCTCGTGTTCGGCAATCACCAGCGGCGGTGCGAGGATCAGCAGGTTGCCGCGGGTGGCAAACGACACGCCCTCGGCCAGGGCCTGCGCAAGCAATGCGTTCAGCGCAGGATGCGGCAGTGGCCACGGCGCCAGCGGTGTCCGGGTCGCGCGGTCGCTGACCAGTTCCACCACCGCGAACAGGCCATCACCACCGCGCACATCCCCGATCGCCGGGTGGCGTGCCGCGAGTTCGCGCAGCGCACCGTACATGCTGCGACCGAGCACCCGCGAACGTTCGATCAGCTTGTCATCCGCGTAACTCTCGAGCGCCGCAACACCAGCCGCACACGACAACGGATGGCCGCAGTAGGTGAGCCCGGTATAGAGCATCTGCGAATCCAGAATCCGCGCGAGTTGCGCCGAGACCACCACCGCGCCGAGCGGCAGGTGCGCGCCGGTCAGCCCCTTGGCCAGCGTCATCAGGTCGGGTCGCCCCTCCTCGCCGTAGCGCTGCCACGCAAACCACTCGCCGCAGCGGCCGAAACCGCTCATCACTTCGTCGGCCACCAGGAACACCCCGCGCTCGCGGGTCAGCGCGCGCAACCCGGGCCAGTAAGCCGGCGGCGCCACGATCCCGTTGGTACCGGCATTGGGCTCCATCAGTACCGCGCTGACCCCGTCGGTGGCGTGCGTGTCGATCAGTTGCGCCACGTGCGCCACGGCATGGCGCGCGCAGTCATCCGCGTCGGTCGTGCCAAAAGGGCAGCGATAGCTGTAGGGAGGCAGGGCATGGCTCACGTGCATGGCCTGCGGATCGGCCTGGGCGCGCGTGCGGCTGTCGCCCGAAAGCGCCATCGCGGCATAACTCGCGCCATGATAGGAGCGATCGCGGGTAATCACCCAGCCGTTCGCGTGACCACTCGCCTGACGCGCAAACTTGATGGCGTGCTCGTTGGCATCGGCGCCACCGAGCGAGAAGAATACCCGCCCGCCTTCGAATCCGGATCGCTCCAGCAACATTTCCGCCAGCCGCGCACGCGGCTCGGCGCCCCAGGCGGCGGTCACGAAACAGAGCTTGTCGGCCTGCGCCCTTATCGCCGCCACCACCCGCGGGTGCTGGTGCCCGAGATTGCTGCACTCGGCGAGGCTGCTCATGTCGAGGATGCGCTGGCCGTCCGCGGCGTGCAGCCACGCGCCTTCCCCGCCGACGATGGTCGGCGCGTTCCAGTCGCTCTGGCGGCACCAGCTGTGCATCACGGTGTCGCGTTCGGTGAGTTCTTGCTGCTTGTTCACGGCATTATTCTGTGCGGTAATCGCACCATAATTCGTATTGCGAACAACTATAAATTTCCTCTAAGATACCTGTCAATCGGGATTTCATTCAAATCTTCACCATGGATCAAGCAAGCCGGAAAAAACGCTCCGCCGATTTCCAGAGCAGCGCGGACTACGTGCAGTCACTGGAGCGCGGCCTGGCAGTGATCCGCGCCTTTGGCAGCCAGTGTCCGGCGATGACGCTCAGCGAGGTGTCCACGCTCACCGGCCTGTCACGCGCCGTGGTGCGGCGCCAGTTGCTCACGCTGGCACACTTGGGCTATGTGCGTCAGGACGGGCGCAGCTTCGCACTCACCCCCCGCGTGCTCGAACTCGGTTACGGCTTCCTGGGATCGCAGGCTTATCCCGAAATCGCCAGGCCACCGATGGAAGCCCTGTCGCGACGGGTGAACGAATCCTGCTCGCTCGGTGTGCTCGACGGCGACGCCGTGGTGTACATGCAGCGCGTGCCGGTGCGCAAGGTCATGACCGTCGCGCTCGGCATCGGTGCCCGGCTGCCGGCCTTCTGCACTTCGATGGGCCGGGTCCTGCTCGCGGGGCTCGATGATCCGACGCTCGATGCCTGGCTCGCCACGCTCGAGCTGCGCAAGGTCAGCGAACACACCTGTACCGATCCGCGGCAACTGCGCCGCCTGATCCGCCGCGTGCGCCTCGACGGCCATGCCTATGTCGAGCAGGAACTCGAGCGCGGGCTGTGCTCGATCGCGGTGCCGCTGCGCAACCCCGCGGGCACCGTGGTCGCGGCCCTGAACGTGGGCATGCCCTATCGCGACGAGGCGCGCCCGCGCGCGCTCGGCGAGGTGCTGCCGGCGCTGCGCGACACCGCGCTCGAGATCGAACGCCTTGCCGGTCCACGCTTCCCCGCCGGCCCCGGCAGTGCGTCACAGCCGCGCGCCAACCTGCCGAGGAGCGCTTGACAATGAAGCGCGCATCACGTGAGATCGGCCGCGATCAGGCACCGGGGGGAACCATGCAGGACAGCAGATCATGAGTGGCGCGCCCGAACCGACGGGCAGTTTCGATACCGCCATCGAGCATGCCAACCGGCTGCTGCAATCGGATCCGCAACTGGCCGCGGAACAGGCCACCGAGATCATCCGCGCGGTGGGCCGGCATCCGCGGGCGGTGTTGGTGCTCGGCAATGCGCAATTGCGCTGCGCGCAGATCGAAGCTGCGCTGGCCACACTCGAGGCACTCGTTGCCGAGCAGCCCCGCTGGGCGCTGGCGCAACTCGCGCTCGGCGTTGCGCTCGGGCGTGCCGGCAACGGCGAGCGCGCACAGGCGGCGCTCGAACGCGCCGTGGCCCTCAAGCCCGATCTTCCGGATGCCTGGCTGGCGCTGGCCGACCATCGCAACGCCATCGGTGACCACGAGGGAGCCGATGCGGCCTACACCCGCCACATCAAGGCATCCACCCGCGATCCGCGCCTGCTGGCAGCCGCCTCGGCACTGGTCGAGAACCAGATCCCCGAGGCCGAGGCAAGGCTGCGCGCGCACCTGCGCGAATCACCGACCGATGTCGCGGCCTTGCGCATGTTTGCCGAGGTCGCGGCGCGACTCGGGCGCCAGGAAGACGCCGAGCACCTGCTCGAGCGTTGCCTGGAACTCGCGCCCGGTTTTGATGCCGCGCGCCAGAATTACGCGCTGGTGCTGTATCGCTCGAACAAGCCCGAGGCCGCGCTGGCCGAAATCGCCACCCTGCTCGCGATCGAGCCACGCAACCCGGGCTACCGCAACCTGAAGGCGATCGTGCTCGGCCATATCGGCGAATACACACAGGCCATCGAGTTGTTTGGCGAGTTGCTGGCCGAGTACCCCGGCAGCGCCAAGGTCTGGATGAGCTACGGACACGCGCTGAAAACCGCCGGCGATACCGAACAGAGCGTCGTCGCCTACCGCAAATGCATCGCGCTCGAGCCCGGTCTCGGCGAAGCCTGGTGGAGCCTCGCCAACCTGAAGACGCTGCGCTTCGATGCCGCCGACCTGGCCGCGATGCGCGCCGCGCTGGCACGCGAGGACCTGGCCGATGAAGACCGTTTGCATTTCGAGTTCGCGATCGGCAAGGCGCTCGAGGATGGCGCCGAGTATGCGGATTCCTTCGCCCACTACGCCGAGGGCAACCGGGTGCGGCGCGCGGGGATTCATTATTCGGCCGATGCGACCAGCGCGCGCGTGCAGCGCACGCTCGAAACCTTCACCGCGGATTTCTTCGCGACCCGCGCCGGCTTCGGCTGCGCAGCCCGCGATCCGATCTTCGTGGTCGGCCTGCCGCGCTCGGGCTCGACGCTGATCGAGCAGATCCTCTCCAGCCACAGTGCGGTGGAGGGAACCATGGAGCTGCCGGAGATTCGCGCCCTCGGGGACATGCTGCGCGAGCGCGCCGAGGGCGGCGACAGCTACCACGCGGCGCTCGCCGCAATGGATGCCGCGCAACTGCGCGCCCTGGGCGAGAGCTACCTGGAACGAACCCGCATCCAGCGCAAGACGGCGGCGCCGTTTTTCATCGACAAGATGCCGAACAACTTCATGCACCTCGGGCTGATCCACCTGATCCTGCCGAACGCACGCATCATCGACGCCCGGCGCCACCCGATGGCCTGTTGTTTCTCGGGTTTCAAACAGCATTTTGCCCGTGGTCAGCATTTCAGCTACAGCCTTCCCGATATCGGACGTTACTACGCTGACTACGTGCGGCTGATGGCGCATTTCGACGCGGTCTTGCCACGTCGTGTGCACCGCGTGTTCTACGAACGCATGGTCGGCGATACCGAAGTCGAAGTACGCCGCCTGCTCGACTACTGCGGCTTGCCCTTCGAAGCGGGTTGCCTGCGTTTCTTCGAGAACGAACGCCCGGTACGCACCGCCAGTTCGGAACAGGTGCGCCAACCCATCTACACCGGGGGGGGTTGAGCAGTGGCACCACTATGAAGCCTGGCTCGAAGCGCTGAAAATCGCGTTGGGACCGGTGCTGGCGGCCTATCCCGCCACACCGCGCAATTGAGTTAGAATCTTTTTCGTTCGTCTGAATACAACAAGAGCAGAGCTACCAATCAACAATTTTCAAGGGGAAATGCCGATGAAACGCATCAAGAAAAACAATTCTTCCGTATTCGCAAGGCTGCCGCTGGCCGCTGCGATCGTTGCGCTCAGCCCGCTGTCGCTTGCCCAGCAAGCTGTGCCACGAGGCCAGCTCGAGGAGGTGATCGTTACCGCACAGAAGCGCTCGGAGAGCATGCAGGACGTACCGATCAGCATTCAGGCCCTGGGCAACCAGAAGCTCACCGAGCTGAACGTGCACGATTTCGAGGACTTCTCGAAGATGATGCCGAGCGTCTCGGTACAGAGCTTTGGCCCCGGCCTGTCGCTGGTGTACATGCGCGGCGTGGCCAGCGGCGGCGACGGCAACCATTCGGGTTCCTCACCGAGCGTGGGCACCTATCTCGACGAGCAGCCGATCACGACGATTACCGGCGCGCTCGATATCCATATCTACGATATCGCGCGGGTCGAGGCACTGGCCGGCCCGCAGGGCACGCTGTACGGCGCCAGCTCGCAGGCCGGCACCATCCGCATCATCACCAACAAGCCGGAACTCGGCGAGTTCTCGGCGGGATACGGGCTGGAAGGCAATACCGTCGAGGATGGCGACCAGGGTTATCTCGGTGAAGGCTATGTCAATCTGCCGATATCCGACAACGCGGCGATCCGCCTGGTCGGCTGGGCCAAGCACGATGCCGGCTACATCGACAATGTCGGCGGCCGGCGCGGTTATCGCGCACTGGGCGTCGTCAGCGAGAACTCGAAATATGCCGACAACGACTACAACGATGTCGACACGTATGGCGGGCGCGCATCCTTGCGTATCGATCTGAACGACAGCTGGACAATCACACCCACGCTGATGGGTCAGAGCCAGTCGGTGAACGGCGTATTCGCCCAGGACAACACGCTGGGCGACCGCCAGGTCATGCACTTCTCCAAGGACGGGTCGGATGACCAGTGGTACCAGGCGGGCCTCACGATCGAAGGACGGATCGGCAATTTCGACCTGGTCTATGCCGGTGCCTACCTGAAGCGCGATGTCGAGGGAGAACTCGACTACAGCGATTACTCGTTCTGGTACAACGAGTATTTCGTCAACAGTCCCGACTATGCCAACGACTACCATTGCTACCTGCTGTTCGATACCGCGAACAGCGGCTACTGCGGCAATCCCAGCCAGTACATCCAGAGCGAGGACAATTTCGAGAAGCAGAGCCATGAACTGCGCGTTTCCTCGCCCTCCGACAAGCGCCTGCGATTCGTGGCCGGCCTGTTCTGGCAGGACCAGTTCCATGATATCGAGCAGCGCTACATGGTGAACGATATCCCGGTTTCGCGGGAAGTCACCGGCTGGCCCGACACGGTGTGGCTAACCAAGCAGGAACGCGATGACCAGGACGAGGCGATCTTCGGCGAGATCACCTACGACATCACCGAGCAATTCAGCATCACCGGCGGTACCCGCTTTTTCAGGACCAACAATGACCTGAAGGGCTTCTTCGGCTATGGTCTGGAGTTCCCGTACAGCGGTGGTGGCGGTGAGCGCAACTGCGTCGATGAAGCCGATTTCAACGGTGCGCCCTGCACGGTATTCAACAAGAAGACCGACGAGGACGACAATATCAGCAAGGTGAACCTGACCTACCACATAACCGATGACCATATGGTGTACGCGACCTGGTCGGAGGGTTATCGTGCGGGCGGCCTCAACCGCCGCGGCACCCTTCCACCGTACAGTTCGGACACCCTCACAAACTATGAACTGGGCTGGAAAACCACCTGGTTCGACAACACGCTGAGCTTCAACGGTGCCGTATTCCAGGAGGAATGGGAAGACTTCCAGTTCTCGATCCTCGGCCCCAACGGCCTGACGGAAATCCGCAATGCCGCGCAGGCGAAGATCAACGGGCTCGAGGTCGAGCTGAACTGGGCTGCAACCGAGGCGTTCACGCTCTCGGGCGGGTTTGCGCTGTATGACGCCTACCTGTCCGAGAATTATTGCGGATTCACCAACTCCAGCGGCTCGCCGGTGACCAACTGCGCGGTTGCCGAAGCACCGGAATACCAGGAGCTCCCGGTCACCGCCGAGAGCAAGGGGAACATCACCGGGCGCTATACCTTCAACGTAGCGGGCTACGATGCCTACACCCAGGCGACGGTGGTCTACGAAGGCAGCCGCGAGTCCGACCTGCGCACCGTCGAACGCGGCATTCTCGGCAAGATGGACGCCTACACCCTGGTCGACCTGTCGACCGGAGCGAGCTGGTGTGATGACACCTACAGCGTGGAACTGTATGTGAAGAACCTGACCGACGAAAACGCCGAGACCAACAAGTACGCACAGTGCGCCGAGGGAATCTGTGGCGCGCAGGTCTATTCGGGCGTGATCCAGCCACGCACCGTGGGCCTGCGGTTTGCACAGCAGTTCTGAGTGCCATCGGCTCCCGTCTTCGGGCGGGTGCCACTTCCACAATGTGTCGCGACCGGTAACGGCCGCGACATTTTTTTTCGCTCGCCCGCCAGGGAAGCGCTTCACACCATACGGTCAAAAGGATTGTTCATGCGCATTCGACACATGCTTCCGCTGCTGGTACTGGTTGCGTCGGCCCATGCCGCCCCAGCCGCCGTGGCCCCGGAAATACAGGCCCGCGCCATTCTCGAACATGCGGTCAATACGCGAACCGTGGCCGGCGCGGCACAGGTCCCGGTGCTCGCGGCCTGGCTTGCGGACCAATTGCGCGCCAGCGGTTTCGCGCCCGGCGATATCGAAATCCAGCCCTACGGTGAAACCGCGGCGCTGATCGCCCGCTACCGCGGAGCCGGCAACGGCGCCCCGCTGGTGCTCTCGGCGCACATGGATGTGGTCGAGGCAAATCCCTCGGACTGGGAGCGCGATCCCTTTGTGCTGACCGAGGAGAACGGGTTCCTCTACGGGCGCGGCGTGATGGACAACAAGTTCGAGCTCAGCATGGTGGTGGCCACCCTGGCGCGCTTCAAGCGCGAGGGCTATGTGCCGGCGCGCGATATCGTGCTGGCACTGAGCGGTGACGAGGAAACCACCATGATCAGCACGCGCGGGATTACCCCGCAGCTGCGCGGCGCCTGGCTGGTGATCAATACCGACGGAGATGCCAATCCTCTGGGCAGCGACGGCAAGCCGCTGGCATTCAAGCTCCAGGCCGCGGAAAAAACCTACGCCAGTTTCGAGTTGCGCGCGCACAATCCCGGCGGACATTCGAGCCGCCCGCAGCCCGACAATGCGATCTACCAACTCGCGCACGCCCTGGTTCGCCTGCAGCAGCACGAGTTTCCGCTGCAATTGAACGAGGTCACCCGCGCCTACCTCGGTGGGCTGGCGAGCCAGGCACAAGGCGCGCAGCGCGCGGCGATGGAGCAACTGGCGAAAGATCCGCACGATGCGCAGGCCGGCGCCCTGCTCAGCGCAGACCCTGAATACGTGGGCATCCTGCGCACCACCTGCGTGGCCACGATGCTGAATGCGGGGCACGCGGAAAACGCGCTGCCGCAACGCGCCGTCGCCACCGTCAATTGCCGCATCCTCCCCGGCACCCCGATAGACAGCGTGCGCGACACGCTGGTGCAGCTGATCGCGGACCCCGCGATAGAGGTCGAACTGCTCGATCGCTACCCGGAAGCACCGGCCTCGCCGTTGCGCGACGAGGTCACCACCGCCCTGCGCAAGGCAGTGGATATCCGCTACCCGGGATTGCAGATCCTGCCAAGCATGGCGGCCGGCGCCAGCGACAGCATGTACTTCCGCGCGGCCGGCATCGACAGCTACTGCGTGACCAGCCTGTTCATGCATCCCGAGGACGATTATGCGCACGGGCTGAACGAGCGCGTACCGGCGGATGCGATTGCACCCTCGCTCGCATTCTGGAACGTGCTGCTGCGCGAACTGGCCGCGAGCCCCTGATCCGGCGCGTGCGCGCGGAGCGCGATTGGCGATGCCCCGATGCCCGAAATGCGGCCATGTGCGCAGCGCAGCGGACCCGAGCGTGCACGAAGGTGTGTGTCCTGCCTGCGGCATCGCCTATGCGAAATGGCGCCGGCCCCGCCAGCGCCACCCGCGTGGGCGCGCCGCGACGCAACCGTCGGCGAGCCTGGCGGAAAGACTGTGCTGTCAACTGGGCGAACTGCCCGAACGTCGCGATCCGCCGAGCCTGATCGCGCGCCTCGGGCTGCTTCTCGCGCTGAGCCTGTGGACGCCGTGGTTCGTGCTGCACGGAATCGATTGGGAAATCATCGGCGGCTCGTTCATGCACAACGTCAACCTGCCGTTCCACGAGTTCGGTCACCTGTTGTTCGCACCCTTTGGCCATTTCATGGCGATTCTCGGCGGCAGCCTGTTCCAGCTGCTGTTGCCGCTGGGGCTGACGGCCTTTTTCGTGATCCGCCAGCGCGACAATTTTGCCGCGGCGGTGACCCTGTGGTGGACGGGGCAGAGTTTCGTCGACCTGGCACCGTATATCGCTGACGCACCGTACCGGCTGCTGCCGCTGGTCGGTGGTGGCGGCGAGGAAAGCCACGACTGGGGCAACCTGCTGACGATGCTCGGCGCGCTCGACAGCAGTCTTGCGCTGGCGCGTGCAAGCTTCACGACCGGCGCGCTGCTGATGTTGCTCGCGCTCGGCTGGGGCACCTGCCTGGTGTATCTGCAATACCACGCCCGGGATGCGGCGGGAAGCGCGTAACAGGAGCACTCAGCCGCGCTCGATACGCTCCGCCGGCACGTAGTCAAAAATGAATGTGATGCGATCCTCCGTACCCTTGTTCATCACGCTGTGGTTGAGCAGATTGTTGATCTCGTAGGCGCGCCCGACTTCGAACTGGTAAGGACGGCCATCGATCATGAAGCGCACCCGCGGGTTGGTCGTGATCGGTACGTGGATGCGATGCCCGCAGGCAAACGAGGGATGACTGTCGCGGTGTGGCGCGATCACCTCGCCCGGCAACAGCTTGGCCGCCATGGCGCGGATGATGGTGCCACCCGTGCTATAGCAGCGTTCGATGATGTCCTGCATCAACGGCACCGCCGGTTCCGCCAGCAGATCCCAGCCCGCCTCGCGGGTCACGCTGATCGCGGGCCAGCCGGAACCATCGGTGAACACCATCACCACCGACTCGGTGCGCCGGTGCACATCGTAGTCCTGCTGGCGCTGCTGGTTGGCCAGCCAGGCCGCGCGATCGAGCCCCAGGATCGCATCCGCCAGCGCCTGCATGTTCACGGGACCCAGGTCCCGCAGTGGCACACCGATATCCATCGCCTGTTCGCTCCCGCCTACTTCTTTTTTCGGTAAACCCACACGCCATCGATCATGGTGCCGAGCACCTGCGTATCGCGCACGACCGTACCGGCGGCCAGCGGATCGCGATCGACCAGCACCAGGTCCGCGGCCTTGCCGACGCGCAGCGATCCGGTTTCATCCTCGATTCCGAACATGCGTGCCGCATCGATCGTGTACGCGCGCAGCAACACCTCCACCGGCAGGGCCTGTTCCGGCACCAGCGGCGGACGTTGCGGTTCCTCCGGGTTACGCCGCGTGTGGCCGATGTCGATCGCCTCGAACGGGTTGAAGGAACTCACGTTCCAGTCACTGCCGCCCACCACCACGCCACCGGCATCGTGCACACCACGGGCCGGGTACATATAGCGCATCCGCGCGGCACCTATATACGGCGCCACCGCCTCGATGCTGTAGGGATTCGGTTGCGCCCACAGCAGCTGGAACGACGCGAACACATCGAGCGCGGCGAAGCGCGGCCAGTCCGAGGGTTCGATCAACTGCAGATGGCTGATGCTGAAACGCACCCCTCTTCCCGCCGCGGTGGCACGAGCGGCGGCAAACGCATCGAGCGTCTCGCGCACCGCGCGATCCCCGATCGCATGCACATGCACATTGAAGTCCTGCGCCGCCGCCGCGCTGACAAAACCCGCGAATGCGCGTGGTGCGACGTAGACTTCGCCGCGGTTTGCGCCGGGCTTGCCGTCGGCATCGAGATAGGGCTCGAGCAATGCCGCGCTCTGGGTCGGGTACTCGATTACCCCGTCGGCAAAAATCTTCACCGTATCGAGCGTGAGGTGCGGCAGACCGCGGTACTTCTCGCGCCAGGCACTCATCTCCGCGATGCTCGCGCTGCCGCGCGCCACGTCCGCCGCCAGCGCCGCGAATACGCGTGGCACCAGGCGCTTGCTGCGTGCCAGCTCCGCATAGACCTCGAGTTCCGCGGGATGCACCGCCGCGTCCATCACCGCGGTGATTCCCACCGCCTGCATCGAGGCGAAAACCCGCGCGGTGGCCTCGACCTTGCTCGCCAGCGAATCCTCGGGCAGCAGAGCGGTGAGCGGCTGCTGCGCGTTGTCGATCAGGTGACCGGTGGGCTCGCCATGTGCATCGCGGGTGATGCGCCCCCCCCGGGGATCCGGCGTGTTGCGATCGATGCCGGTGAGTTCGAGGCCACGAGTATTCACCCACGCGGTGTGTTCATCGGTGCCGAGCAGCGCCAGCGGCCGCTCCGCGACGATGCCATCGAGCGCCACCCGATCGGCCTCGAAAGCGGCGGGATTGAGATTGATCGCCACGACCCACTCCTCGGCACCGGCGGGGCCGTCCGCAGCCATGCAGGCATGCACCAGCGGCGCGATCGCGGCAATGTTCAGCGGCTCGTCGCCGAGACTGCAGTCATCGAGTTGCGCCGCACCGATCACCGGGTGGCTATGGGTATCGATGATGCCGGGCAGCAGCGTCGCACCGTCCACGTCCTCGACCAGCGTGCGATCGCCCTTGAATTCCAGCACCTGCGCGAGCGAACCCACCGCCAGCAGGCGCCCATCGGCGATTGCCACGGCCTCGGCACGGGGATTGTCCGTGTCCTGGGTCAGGACGCGCGCATGGGTGATGATCAGGTCCGCGTCACTCGCGTGCACCGCTGCCGCGAACACGCCCGCCCACACCGTCGCGATCCATGATGGTTGCATGCTGCTTCGCCCTTGCCCGATCCGGTTCGAGTCGCGATCATAGCGCAGGCGCCGAAGATGGCGCGCGTTTCACCATCCGGGATTGTTGTCATGTCACGCTCGCTGATTGTTGCCGCACTGCTGTGTTTTCTCGCCTCCCCGGGCTTTGCCCAAGACGGGCGCAAGGTGGTGCATGCGGGTCGGATGATCGACGTGATCAGCGGCAAGACGCTCGCCGACCGTGCCATCTGGATCGATGGCGAACGGATCGAACGAATCGATGCCTGGAGCACGGCCGCGCCCGGCATCACGGTGATCGACTGGTCAGACTACACCGTGGTGCCGGGGCTGATGGATATGCACTCGCACCTGGTCGGCGATATCCAGGGTGCCGACAGCATGAGCCTGCTCGCCAGCAGCGGGGCTCAGGACGTGATGCTCGGTGTGCGCCATGCGCGCGCCACGCTGCGTGCCGGCTTCACCAGCGTGCGCGATGTCGGGACCTATCGCGCGTGGGTCGATGTGACGCTGCGCGATGCAATCGACGAGGGCATCGTGCCGGGGCCGCGGATGTCGGTGGCCGGTGCCTACGTGACGGTGAGCAGCGGTGGCGGCGAACTCGTTGGCGCCGCGCCCGATGTGGTGATTCCCGCGGACATGCGGCGCGGTGTTGCGAACTCCGCGGATGAAGTGCGCCAGCGGGTGCGCGAACTGCTGCACGGCGGCGCCGATTTCATCAAGATCATCGCCACCGGCGCGGTACTGACTGCCGGAACCACGCCGGGTGCGCCCGAGTACAGCGAAGCGGAAATCCGCGCGGCCGTCGAGGAAGCGGCCAGGTACGGTACCTACGTGACGGCCCACGCGCACGGTGCCGAGGGCATCAAGCTCGCAGTGCGCGCCGGGGTGCGTTCGATCGAGCACGGTTCGCTGATCGATGACGAAGGTATCGCACTGATGAAGCGCAACGGCACCTGGCTGGTCGCCGATGTGTACAACGGCGATTACATCGAGGAAGTCGGGCGCCGCGACGGCTGGAGCGCCGAGATCCTGCGCAAGAACCTCGAAACCACCGAGGCCCAGCGCGAGGGCTTTCGCAAGGCCGTCAAGGCCGGCGTGAACATCGCCTACGGCACCGACGCCGGGGTCTATCCGCACGGCCTCAACGCGCGCCAGTTCGCCTACATGGTGCGCTTTGGCATGAGCCCGCTGCAGGCACTGCGCTCGGCCACCATCGATGCGGCGCGGCTGATGCGACACGAGGAAAACAGCGGCAGCATCGAAGCCGGCAAGTACGCGGACCTGGTTGCCGTCAAGGGCGATGTGCTCGCCGACATCAGCCTGCTCGAACACGTCGCTGCCGTGATCAAGGGCGGGCAGCCGCTCGAATGATTGTCACGAATTTCCCAACCGGGATCACTTCAGTACATCCCGGCTGATCAGCTCCTTCATCACCTCGGAGGCACCGCCATAGATGCGCTGCACCCGCGAATCGGCATAAAAGCGCGAGATCGGGTACTCGCGCATATAGCCGTAACCACCAAACAGCTGCAGGCAGCCGTCGGCCACCCGGTCCTGCAACTCGGTGCAGCTCAGCTTTGCGATGCTCGCGGTTGCGGTATCCAATTCGTCGCGCATCAGGCTGGCGATGCAGCTATCGAGAAAACGCTCGTGCACGGTCACCTCGGCGGCCATCTCGGCCAGCCTGAAGCGCGTATTCTGCATGGCAGCGAGCGGTTGTCCGAAGACGTTGCGCTCCTTCACGTATGCCACGGTGATATCGAGCGCACCGCGCGCGTGCGCCGCCCCGCCGATTGCGAGCACCAGGCGCTCGCGCGGCAGCTCGTTCATCAGCACCGCAAAGCCGCGGTTCAGCTCGCCGAGCAGCTTGTCGGGCCCGACTCTCACATCGGTGTAGAACAGCTCCGAGGTGTCGGCGGCGTGCTGGCCGAGTTTCTCGAGATTGCGTCCACGGCTGAAACCCGGCGCATCGGCGTCCACCAGCAACAGCGAGATGCTCTTCGAGCCACGAGCGCCGGGATCGGTCTTCGCCGCCGTGATGACAAGGTCGGCGTGCTGGCCATTGGTGATGAAGGTCTTGGAGCCGTTGATTTTCCAGCCATCGCCGTCTGCCTGCGCGCTGGCGCGGATTGCCTGCAGATCCGAACCCGCGCCGGGCTCGGTCATCGCGATCGCACCGACGCATTCACCGCTCACCATTCGTGGCAGGTAATGCTGTTTCTGCGTCTCGCTGCCCGCATTCAGCACATAGTGCGAAACAATGTCGCTGTGCACGGCGATGCTGCAGGCCAGCGCGAGGAAGCCCGCGCGGGCCAGCTCCTGCTGTACCACCACCGAGAAACGGAAATCGGCACCGATACCGCCGTATTGCTCGGGGATGTCGGTGCCCAGCATGCCCGCCTCGCCGAGCTGCAACCAGATCTCGCGCGGCATGATTTCCGCACGCTCCCAGCTGTCGTAGAACGGCGCCACCTGCTCGCGGGTAAAGCGGCGTACATTGTCGCGGTATATCGCGAGTTCGGTGTCCTGTTCGGTCATGGTGCCGCTGCTTCCCTCGATCGCTGATTAGGCGCCAGCGCGCCATTTGCCTCAGAGCCAGCCCACCCGCTTGAATTGCCGGTGCAACAGCCAGCAGGCCACCGCAATGGTCAGCAACGCGGCCGGATACCCGTAGCGCCATTGCAGCTCCGGCATCACCTCGAAGTTCATGCCCCAGATGCCGGCAAAGGCCGTCGCGACCGCAAAGATACCAGCCCACGCGGCGAGTCGCTTGTTGACCTCGTTCTCTTCGATACTGACCATCGACAGGTTGACCTGGATCGCGGTGCCGATGGTGTCGCGGATGGTATCGATCGAGGCATTGATCCGTGCCAGGTGGTCATAGACGTCACGGTAATAATCCCCGGCCCCGGCGCAGACCCGTGGCGCGCGCCCGCCGTAAAGCTTGGAGGCCGCCTCCATCAATGGCGCAACCGCGTGCTTCAGCAGCATTACCTCGCGTTTCAGCTCGTAGAGCCGCTCGATATTCGCGCGTGCGGTGCCTTTCACGAAAATCTGCTCCTCGATGGTCTCGAGCTCGGTCTCGAGCTCGTCCATCAACGGGAAATAGCCGTCCACCACCGCGTCCATCAGCGCATACAGCACGAAGCCGGCGCCGTGGCGCAACAGATCCGGTTCACGCTCGCAACGATCGCGCACCCCGAGAAAGGTATGCGAACTGCGCGCGCGCACCGACAGCACGAAATTCCGGCCGGCAAAAACGTCGAGTTCCCCGACCTGTATTTCACCCTCGTGACGCTCGAGCAGATGCATCGCGGCAAACACCGAATCGCCGTATTCCTCGAGCTTGGGGCGCTGATGACCATGGCGCGCGTCCTCCACCGCCAGTGGATGCAGATCGAACTCCTCCTGCATCTTGTCGAGTTCCGCCGGCTCGGGATCGCGCATCGCGACCCAGATAAAACAGTCATCACGGCCGATATATTCAGAGATATCCTCGACCGCGACATCCCTGAGCTTGTTGCCCTCCTGGTACACCACACAGTTGATAAGCATTTGCCGGCTCCAGCATCGCGTCATATATCCATTCAAAATAGCGTGGCCACGACACTTTGACCACGCCGCGCTCCAACATTCACGATTCCCTCGGGACGCCATGGCAGCGATGCCCCCTTTCGCCCGGGAAGCGGACTGCTCAGCGGCGGGAGCAAGTCCTTCACCCTGGTGGCGCGCGGCACCGTGATCGTCGATCGCGAAGGGATCTCGCGCCACATCGAGATAGTCCCGCAGCCCGGTCAGGAACCGGACTACGAAACCGCGGGCCGGGCAGCATCCGGATTGAAGCAATTCGTGACCGTAAACCTTTTGCGCTGCGCAGCGCAAAAGGTTTACGGTCACGAATTATCCCGAATTACTCTACTGGAAACCAAGCCATGGACCCCAACCTCCTCCACACCGCCGCGCACAAGCTCATCGCGTTCCACAAGCAGGCGCAGGAGCGCAACGAGTGGACTTTTTTCGTCGACGCGATGTACGCGCCCGGATGCGTCTATACCTGCGAGTACGCCGGCACCATGCTGGTACGCGCCGACGGCATCGATGAGATAAAGGCCACCCACTACGGGCGCGACATGCTCAAGGGCTGGGACGGCTGGACCTTCCCGTACCTGGACGTCTACATCGGCAGCGAGGGCCGCGTGATCACCCACTGGATGAACCGCGGGCCGGGCAGGCGCGCGGACGGGCGATATTTCGAGACTCCCGGCGTTTCCTTCATCACCTTCAACAATGGCGGCAAGATCAACTCCCAACTCGACCTGTTCGATCTGGCGCACCAGATGCGCCTGTGCGACGAACTCGAACAGCACGGCCTGCTGTCGGCCGAACTGAAACAGAACTGGGTGATACCAATGAAAGCCAGGTTGGTTGAAATGCTGGCAGCGGATTAATTGGGGTCAGGATTAATTGGGGTCAGAGGCATTTATTTTCCAAATAAATGACTCCGACCCCAATTAATCAACGCATCCTGGCGCGCATCAACGAGCTCGCAGCCGATCCCCGTGCCCAGGGCTGCGAAAAATTATCGGGAAAGGAGCACTACCGGGTTCGGCAGGGCAACTACCGTATTGTCTACGAGATCCGCGATAGGGTCTTGGTGGTGGTCATGGTCAAGGTTGCCCAGCGCAAGGATTCCTTTCGCCCTTAGGCAAAAATACCAATTGCCATCGCTCCACAACCGCGAGTACCATTTCCGTCAGCGCTGATTTGATTCTCGGATTGCGGGCGCTTTAGAAATTCAGCTAAAGAGGGTGTTTCAAAAACCCGCTTTGGTCGTAACCGAGCGGGTTTTTTTACACGTT
Organism: Gammaproteobacteria bacterium; assembly: GCA_016705365.1. NCBI lineage: Bacteria > Pseudomonadati > Pseudomonadota > Gammaproteobacteria > Gammaproteobacteria bacterium. The sequence continues at coordinate 82,922 of JADIYI010000006.1, forward strand.
GTGCATCGAGAGTGGGCTGACGCCCCGCCAACCTGCCCCCCTGAGGCAAGGTGGTGTACCCGCAAGGGTGATGCGGCCGGACCGGCAACTGTTTCAGGTCCACTGCGTACGTCAGCACGTTCCCGATGCCAGCAGGCAGCGGAGAAACGCACCATGTCCATTCCATCGGCTGAACTGGCCAATCCATTCACCAGCGCCGAGTTCGAATTGCTGCGGCAGTTTTACGCCGGCGTGCCCACGCGCGTATTGCGGCGCGAATTCGCGCTCGATCCTTGGGCGCTGCTCAACCGGCACCGTCATCTGCCTCCGGCACAGCACCAGCGGTTGCTGCACGAACTGCGTGCCAGACCGACAAGCCCCGAGGAAATCGCCACCACCGGATAGAAGCAACACGACACGCATCACGAGTGAGCTGAGGCTCCGCCAACCTGCCTGCCCGGGCAAGGTGGTCGCCCCGCAAGGGGGATGTGGCCGAACCGGCAACAATACGGGAAGCGCTTCAGCGCCTCAGCTCCCGATACGTTTCAACCCCACGTACCAGGAGTACATCGATGAGCCCCAAGACCAGGAAAACCACGCGCCAGACGCGCACCGTCAGCAGCGCCGCAGCGGCCAATGACACCGGCAACGCACTGCAACCGCCGACTTCCGACCGTTTCGCCACCATCGGCGCCTACGGTTTCGCACCAGTACAGATTGCGCTGCTCGCGGCACTGGTCACCGAGGACCCGCTGCTGCTGATCGGCCGCGCCGGCACCGGCAAGACCTATCTGCTCAACAGCATCAGCGAGGCACTCGGGCTCGAGCACCGGCACTACAACGCCAGCCTGATCGCCTTCGATGATCTGGTCGGCTTCCCCTACCCGGATGACGAACGCCAGAGCGTGCGCTTCCTGCAGACCCCGGCCACGATCTGGGGGGCGCAATCGGTGCTGGTCGACGAGATCAGTCGCTGCAAGCCCGAACACCAGAACCGGCTCTTCTCGCTGGTCCACGAACGGCGCATCCAGGGCATCGCACTGGAGAGCCTGCGTTTTCGCTGGGCCGCGATGAACCCCTGCAGCGCCGATCAGCAGGACAACGGCGAATACCTCGGCAGCGAGGCGCTCGACCCGGCCCTGGCCGACCGTTTCGCGATCATCGTCGAGGTGGGTGACTGGGCCGGGCTTAGCGATGCCCAACAACGCCTGGTCGCGAATCCCGGTGGCGAGGGCTTGCTCGCCAACGATAACGGCGCGCTGCGCACGGATATCGAAGGCTGGCGCGCATGTTTTGTGGCCGATATCGCCAACTGCCCTGCGCTGCTCATCGAGTACGCACGCATCGTGACCGGCGAACTCGGCAGGAGCGGGCTGCGCATCTCCCCACGCCGCGCTCGACTGCTGGCACGCAGCCTGCTTGCCGCGAGCATCATCGAGGGAAAGGTGCGCGAGGCATCGGTGCACACCATCCTCGAATGCAGCCTGCCGCAACGCGCCTCGGGCATCGTCCCGCTGCCGGCCAAGATCGCAGCCGCACACCGTATTGCGTGGGATGCCAGCCTCGCCACCGGCATCGACAAGTGGCTGCACGATTTCCATCTCACGCCCACCCTCGATGCCAAGCTGCGTGTGCTGGCCGAGAGCTGCCCCGGCCCCGATGCCGGCACGCTGGCGATCGAGCAATTCCTGGCCAATGATCGCCCCGAACGCTGCGCGGCCTTCGCCCTGGCGCTGTACCCGGCCGCGCTGCGTGGTTACTTGCCGCTCGGCGCCGAGGCAATCGGCGATCTCGGCCGGCTTGCCACGGAGTTGCTCAGCATCGACGGCGAGATCAGGTGGCAGGAAAGCGCGAGCCAGAACAGCACCACACACCCCGAACTGGCCGGGCTCATGCGCATCGTGGATGCGCTGCAGCCGCACAATCGTCAGCACCGCGCGCGGCAGTTGTTCTACTGGTCACTGGTGAAACGCATCGCGATCGATCAACCCGCCGTGCTCGAGCAGGAATTCAATGCCTGCATCGAGTATCTTCGCGCGAGGGCCGCGTGATGCACATCCACTCCAACCCCGGGCAGCGCTGCAATGCGGGTGCGCCGATGGGTCGCATGCGCAGCCAGCCGATCAGCAGCTCGATCCTCGGCACCGGTGCAAATGGTTACGGCTGCCCGCTGGTGATCAGCGTGGGCATCGATTTCGGCAAGCGCGACCCGCTCAATACCATTCTCAAATTGCTGGAAAAGAAGCGCATCCACGACCCGGAAGCCTTGCGCGAGCGCTATGAACTGCCGGCGGAACCCTGCATCTGCGCCGAATGGCGCGAACCAAAGCCGTTGCGCTTTGCCGCAGCCACTGTTGACGAGTTGCTTGTCCAGGTGCTGCTGCTCGGTCTGTGCACCGCACAGTACTTTGATCCGCAGCGTCCGCTGCTGCTGACCCGTGCCAGTCTCACGCGACGGCTGCAGCTCTACGCCGGCCGGGGGGTCTACGCATGAACCACCAGATGTTTCACGCCATTCTGCGCGAGCTGATCGACGAGAATCCATTCGCCTGCCGTGCACTGCTGAGAATTCTCGAGGTGGTTTTCACCAGCGAGGTAAAAACCCTGGCGGTGAGTTGCACCGCGCAACCACAACTGCTGGTCAACCTCGATTTCGTGCGCGAGCACTGCAGGAATGATTACCACGTCAAGGCCGTTCTGTGTCATGAGTTCCTGCATGTTCTGCTGCGCCATACCGAGCGCAACGCGCCCGCCAGTCTCGAGGAACACCTGGCGCTGGACGCGGTGATCAACGCGATCATTCACCGCCAGCTCGGCGAAAACTACAGCAGCTTCATGAGCGTCTTCTACGCCAGGGAAACCGGCGTGCACCGGCTGCTGCGGTGCCAGCGTAATGATGAAACCACGCACCGATCAATCGACAAGGCCTTCAGCGGGGTCTGGAGCGGTCTCTACCACGGAAAATTCCTGGCCGATGATATCCGTGAGTTCGCCCACGACCTGCGCGACGGGCGGCGCAGCGTTACACCCCGCGGCGGCTGGCTCGGCAACCACGATTGCCAGCAGGACAGCGGCATGTCGGAGGCCGTGAGCGATGCACTGGACCGCACGCTGAGGGCAATGAACGGCGACGGCATCTGGCGCTCGCAACCCGGGCGCGGAATCACCGCCCATGCCTACAGCAATCGCACCACCGGCACCGATCAGGCCATCGAGCACTGGCGTCGCAGCGCCTGGGCGGTACTTCGCAAGCACCTGCTGCCCGATCCCGAGGGTGCGAAAACCGAGTTCGAGACCGTGAACAGCAATCTGCCGGTACTCAGTCCCGGCGACCGACGCAGCTTCGCACGCGCGTTATGGAGCCCGCTGATTCCCGAAGCCGCCTGGCAACACCCGCGTCGCAGCCAGGGCGCCACTGCCCAGGTGTACCTCGACGTAAGCGGTTCCATGAACGCGGAAATGCCCTTGATCGTGGCGCTGCTCGCGCGTCTCGGCACGCACATCCGCCGTCCGTTCTGGGCCTTCAGCAACGTGGTTGCGCCCGCGCGGATCATCAACAACCGTCTGCGCGCCGACACCACCGGCGGCACCAGCATTGCCTGCGTGCTCGCCCACCTCGCCCGTACCCGACCCCAATCCGCGGTAATCGTGACCGACGGCTATATCGAGTCCGTCGAACCGCAGTGGCTTTCAGCCTGTGCCGGCATCCGGCTGCACGTGATCGTGACCCGCGACGGTTCGCCCGCCCTGCTGCAGCGTGCCGGTATCCCCTACACCCAGCTCGGGAGACTGCCCGCATGATCAGGGTTTCCGAAACCGTGTTGCCGGGTCACCCGGACAAGTTCTGCGACCAGGTCTGCGATGCGATCGTGCAGCACTGCTACCAGGTTAACCCGCAAGCCTACTGCCAGGTCGAGATGAGTTGCTGGAGCGACCAGGTATTCCTCACCGGCGGCATCGTAACGGCCCGGCCACTGCGCAAAACGCTGGAGCAGATCGTGCGCGAGACCGGCCACGAACTCGGCTATGTTGCCGGCAATGCCATCGACGCCGAGCGCTATGCCATCCACAGCACGGTATGCCAGAACATCGGGGTAGCGCGTCAATGGACGCGGCATGTGAACGATCAGTGCATCTCGGTAGGCTGGGCTGGCTACGACGAAAAGCTCGCGTGGCTGCCACCGGAGCATTTTCTTGTCCACGTGTTTCGCGAAGCACTGGTTGCCAGCTTTGCAGGTGGACGGCTGCATCGCCAGGGGCCGGACGGCAAGCTGATCGTGCGCCTGCGCGAAAACCACGACGCCTGGGTGCTCGAGCATGTGCTGCTGACCGTGCAGCAACTGGAGGATAGTTGCATTACCGAGGTGTGCGCGGCCGCGTGCACCGAACTGGGCACGGCCTACGAAACGCTGCGAGCGCGCGACCGACGCTGGGTGGCCGACTGGTGCGATGTCGAGTTGCTGGTCAACCCGAATGGCCCGCTGGTCAATGGTGGCAGCGACGGCGACAACGGCCAGACCGGGCGCAAGCTCGCGGTCGATTATTACGGCCCACGCGTGCCGATCGGTGGCGGTGCGATGTCGGGCAAGGACCTCAGCCATATCGACCGCGCCGCGGCCTATGCACTGCGCCAGGCTGCGATCCACGCCGTGCAAGGGGGTGCGAGGGAATGCCTGGTTACCGGGGTGTGGGCACCCAACCAGGGCGAGCCGCTGGATATCATCTGGCAACTCGCGGACCGCGGGCCACGCCTGCCGAATGAATGGTTCGCGCATCAGGCGATGATGGAGCGGCAGGAGGTGTCGGTGGTGGATCGCAGGCTGGCGACGGGGAGGCATTTTTACGACAGCGATCTTCCCTGGAACCGTTAGAAGCCATGCCCGTGCACAGCAATTTCACGCAGCGTCACCACCCAAGAAACAACTCGCGATCCTGTTCGTATCTTCGGTCAGGAGACCGCATGGCGCGACAAGGTGATTGCGGTTACCGAGGGGTTGCTGCCGAAGGATTGCCGGATGGTGCGCGCGATTGCCATCGCAGCGTCTTCGCTCGAATACACTTCCATCACTATTCTGTATTTGTGCAATTCGACTGATCCTGTTTGCCCGGGATTTTCTGCAACGTCCGGATCATGCGCAAACCCCTCCGGCGCGTTCAGCACGTCGACTTCGAGTGCAACGCTTGTCGATCCCGTTTCTTCATTTAGCCGCGCGATACGTTGCTGGATGAGCAGATCCAACTCCGGGCCGGACAATGAAACAAGGGAATCGCGGTCCTGGAACAGCAGCCGGTAGTTATCAGGCAGGGAATCGATCAGTTGCCCGTTCTTGCAGACTTCCCCGCTTCGCTCCTCGATTTCCCGACCGATGGTTGCGCACAGGCCATTGATTGCCGCGTAAACACCCGAGGTCCCCATTTTCCCCTTCACCGCCAGCTCGAATCGGGCGCGGTCAAGATAGTCGCGCTGGTCGAGCAGCTGGAAATCCTCCGGCTGTGCCGCAATCATCTTGCGGACAGCGGCAATACCCGTCTCGATCAAGCCGTCCCTGATTTGCTGTTTGCGCGTCCTGATCTGCCGCTCCAGCGCCAATCGAGCCTGTCTGGCCTCTTCCGAAACCTCGTCAATCGCAGCGAACAATCGCTGGATATCGGCTGCCTGGCGCAGCGCGGACTCCTTGGCTGCCTGCAATGTGGCTTCGGCCGTCTTGAACAATTTCACCCGTCTGCCCGCTTCGACGAAATCATTGTCAGTGCTCAGTTCGGTTCTGGTTGAGCGAATCTGGGCGACCAGCGCATCCTTCCATTGCTCGAAGTTGGAACTCAATACCTCGCCGGTCAGCTTTATCACCAGATCGTTCATGATCGTTTTCCGCTAGTAAATAACAACATCCTGATCGACTTCGAACCAAGCCACGCTTCCTGGAACAGTGAGGAAACTCCGGCAATGACCCAGGTCCATTGCACCAGCTACTCGCTGCGCTTGCAGTACTCGCCCGCCTTGTAATAGCCCGATGGACAGGACGAGTCGATTTGCTCTATCACATGCGTTGCCGTTTGCTTGCTGGCCACGCAGTATTCTCCGCTGCGGTAATAGCCCGACGGGCACGAGGAGCCGTGCCGCTGGGTCACCGTCCTGGGCTGTTCGCTGCTGGCCACGCAATATTCGCCCGACTTGTAATAACCGCCGGGACAGGATGAGCCGTCGCGCTCGAGTGCCGCCTTCGTTTTGTCTCCGCTGGCGACGCAATACTCTCCCGATTTGTAATAGCCGCTCGGGCAGGAAGAGCCCTTGCGCTGCAGCACGGCTTTCGTGGCGTCTTTGCCTGGCACGCAGTACTCGCCGGACTTGTAGTAACCACTCGGGCAGGCGCTGCCGGAGCGAGGCATTGCGGCCGCTTGTTCGGCATGGGTAAATTTCGCGCCACCGCCCGTGATCAGAACAATCACGATGAACAATTGCAGCGGGAATTTACTCATGAGTGCGGCGCCTCTCAGTCCTCGTAATCCCATAGCCCGTCGTTATCGATGTCACAGTCGATAACGCCGCGACTCGCATCCCATACGCCGTCGGTGTCGCAGTCGCGGTCGATGCCCTGGGCGAACCATCCGACAACGTGCAGGCCGAGAATAAAGCTGAAAAAAAACCGCATACAACTCTCCCGATTGACCGGACATCAAGTCCAATGCGTATCAGGCTGCCAAAATATTCCGCCAACTACCAGAAAGCGCGTTGAACTCTTTGTTGCGAACCCAAACGCGGGCACCAAGATCCTCGGCATGCCCATAGGACCATCTTGTCGCGCACATCGATGCCGCGTGGTCTATCAATATACCTGCTTGCTCACTGGCACAAACGAGCTCTCGCGAAAATCTCTGATTCCGTTCACACCACCGGTCAAGATGCTCTTCTGCCGCAAGAAAATCGGACTTGGCTGAATTGCAACTCGCGTGCGTGAGTACAAAATTGTGGATCAGATCGCGCGGATATCTCGACCATGGAACAAAGTGATCTACATGGCCTTCCTTTCGGATCGATCGATTGCAGTAGAAACAACGGCCTCGCTGGATTTCCTCGAGCGGACCGCGCATCTTCCGCAACGACTGGCGCTCGTCTCCGAACATGAAACTGGCCAAAGTTGCCGCTTGTCCGAGCACTGCTCGATTCGCAGGCAGATTCTGCACGAACTCCAGCCAATCCGATTGAACCAATCGCCTGATAATCTGAGCGTAGCGACGAAAATTGAATACCACGCCGGGCAGCAGGTCGATCGACTTCGATTCCTCATCAATGCGATACAGAAACTCGAGCTTGTCACCACCAATCGTCTGTAATTTGCCGAGAGGCATTTTGCAAATCAGGGCTGCTATCGTTGACCGCAGCGATTCCCATCGGCGACTGGCCCTGAGTTGCGTCAAGGTCGCAAGCTGTTCGCGTGCGGCAGAAAGAGTTGTTATGGCTTTCGCCTGTGCCCCTTTATTCTGGTGCAATCGGCCGTCCGTCGTGGAATCCATGCCACTGTATGGAAGCACTTGTCTCCAGTAAAGCTCGATGAATTTTTCGGCGATCGAAATTACCGGAACGCGCATGGGCGCGCCGCTGTCGTTGCCATGTTCGATCGCCAGTTCAACCAGCGAAAGAAGCAATGCATACTTGTATGTGGCGACGAACTGCCCTTCATCAAGCAGCTTTTCAATCATCGCGAGAAACCGAACCTGTTCCTCCGCTGATGGTTGAGCGCCGACGTAGTACGCGCGGCTGGACTCCTCGATCGAATCGTTCACCTTCAATCTCGCCAGTACTTCGCCTTGGCAGGCAATATCCACCGCACCCCGCCCCGAGGATCGGCAACGTCACCTACGAATCGTGGAATCAGGTGCATGTGCATGTGCGGAACGGTTTGCCCGGCCTGTGGACCATCGTTTATTCCGATATTGTAGGCTTCCGGATTCAATTCCGCGTTCAGAAGCGCTCTCATCGACGCCAAAAGCGCCATGAGATCCGCGCGTTCTACAGATGAAACTTCGAAAAATGAACCTATGTGCCGTTTGGGAATAATCAGCGAGTGACCCGGTGAGACAGGGTATGCGTCGCGAATGGCAATCGCGGTAGCGTTTGATTGAACTAACCTGTTCGCCGGCAGTGCACAAAACACGCATGGTCCGGTATCAATGGTGCCCTCGCCCATCACCCCCCACCACCCTGAGCCGACTCCCGCTCACCCCCGCCTCCACCACCACCTGCGCGCTGATCTGCTGCTTCAACTCAGGCACATGGGAGATGATGCCGACCATGCGCCCGGCGGCCTGCAGATCGACCAGGGTGCGGATCGCGAGATCGAGCGAGTCGGGGTCGAGGCTGCCGAAACCCTCGTCGATGAACAGCGTGTCGAGGCGGATGCCGCCGGAGTGTGCCTGCACCACATCGGACAAGCCGAGTGCCAGCGACAGCGCGGCCATGAAACTTTCACCACCCGAGAGCGTCGCAACCGAGCGCCGGGTGCCGGTGTAGGCATCCTCCACGTCGAGATCGAGCCCCGACTTGCCCCGCATATCATCGGCCTCCAGGCGCCGCAACAAGCGGTAGCGGCCCTTGCTCATGAGCTTGAGCCGGTGGTCGGCCTCGATCAGCACATCGTCGAGCAGCGCGGCCAGCACAAAGCGCTGCAGGCTGAGGCGATAGGCATTGCTGCCATTGGCGACCTGGCTCAGCTTGCCGGTCACCGCGTACTCGGCTTCGCGCGCGGCCTGTTCGCGGGCCAGGGTTTCGAGGGTCTTGAGTACCGCCGATTGCGTCTTGTGCCGCTCACCAAGCATGCCGAGTTGGTCGATGGCCTGCGTCAGCGTCGCGCGCTTGTCGCGCTCGAACTCTGCTGTTTGCGTCAGCTCCGGACGCACGAGCCCGGCGATCGCGGCCTGCTTTTCCTCCAGCGCGCGGCGTGCAAGCAGCAGCGTGTCCTGGTACTCGCGCAATTGCTGCTCGAGCCCGGCCTGTTCCTGGGGCGTGATCAGGGCCGCGCGGAATTCCTCGTTGCTGGAATAGCTGCTGCTGGCCAGTGCCTGCTGCCAGCGCTGTCCGGCAGCCTTGTGTTGCGCGCCCGCCTTTTCCGCGCCTTCGCGAGTGGCCGTGGCGCTGCTCTCGGCGGCGATCCGCGCTTCGCGAGCCTGCTCCAGCGCACTGGCGCTGGCACTGAGCAGCGCGCCGAGTTGCGCGAGTTCCGTTTCAAGCGCGGCGATGGCCCTGCCGAGCGCGGCGGGTTGCTGCATATCCTCCGGGACACGTTGCTGACGTTCACTGACCATTGTGGCAGCGCTCGCTTCCTCGCGCGCGGCGGCATCGACTGAGTCCGCAGCGCTGCGCAACTCCGCCTCGTGCACCCCGCGCTGTTGCCGCAACTTTTCCAGATCGGCCTGCGCTTCCGGCAATTCGGCGCGCAGCATTGCAAGGCGCGCGGCATCCTTGCTCAGGACCTCGCCGCGTTGCGCAAGCGCAGCAGCGCTTTCGTCTGCATGCTCGCCCAACTCGCCCTCGAGCGCCGCGATCTGCTGCTGGTTTGCCACCCGCGTTGCCGCCAGCGAACTCGACTGTTCGCGCAGCGTATCGCGCTCGGCACGCGCGCTATCCTCGGCGGTGCTGGCCTGTTCCAGCTCCGTGGCATCGGGCACCGCGCCACCCTGGTGCGCGGGTTGCGGATGCTCGGTGCTGCCGCACACCGCGCAGGGCAGTCCGGGCTGCAATTGCGAAGCCAGCACCGCGGCCTGCGCCGCGGTCCAGGCATTGGCCAGTGCGCGCGTGGTGGAGCTCGCCTGCGTCAGAGCGGCCTCGGCAGCCAACTGCTCCTTGCCAAGCGTCTTCTGCTTCTCGGTGCCTTGCTCCAACTCGGCGCGCAGCGTATCGAGGCGTTGCCGCTTTGCCAGCAACTCACGCAGCCGGGCATGTTCGGCAGGTGCATTCGCGAGCGTGTCGATCTGCGTGCGCTGCTCCGCAATGCGCGTCTCGCTGGCAGCAATCTGCCCGATGCAATGATCGAGGGCGCCCTGCAATTCGTTTGCCCGCTGCTTTGCGGCCGCAAGCGCCGCGCGCTTTGTCTGGAGTTGCGTGCTGGCTTCGGCCAGTTCGCCGACCAGGGAAACCATCGCGTTCAGCTGATCGAGCGTCTTGCTGTTCGACTCGAACAAGGGCCGCTGCGCCTGCACGGCGCTCGCCGCGCTGCTCGCATCGGATTCCGCCTGGCGTGCCAGCTGCAGCGCAGCCTCTGCGCTCTGTTGGCGCTGCAGCACCTGGGCATATTCACCCTCGCGCTCCTGCAAGGCATCGAACAAGGGCGCGATGGCGCGGGCCGCGCGGGCGCCCTCGATACGCCTGCGATTGTCCGCCTGGAGATGCTCCTGGGTTTCCAGTTGCGCCAGCGCAACCTGCGCTGCCTCGCACTGCGCGAATGCTTTTTCCTGCTGACGGGCGCGCTCCAGTGCCTGCTGCGCCACCGTATGCTGCTGCTCGGCTGCCTTGCGCGCGGTCTCTGCAACAACCAGCTCCTGTGCCAGTTGTGCCACCGCGCTCGCCAGCGCCGCGGCATTTTCCGCACCGGTATTGAGCAGCATGCCGCCCTGGCGTTCGCGCAGCCGCGCGACCTCGCTGGACAGGGCATTGGCGCGCTCGCGCAACAGGTTTTCCAGCCGCGAGTACACCTGGGTCTGGAACAGTTGCTGGAATATCTTCTCGCGCGCCTCGGAGGGCGCGAGCAGCAGCTCGCGGAACTTGCCCTGCGGCAGCACCATGACCTGGCGGAACTGTTCGGCGCTGAGCCCGGTCAGATCGATCATCATCTGGGTCGCGTCGGTGACCTTGCGCGCGACCAGCACTTGCTCGCTGCCATCCTCGGCGATGCGGTACAGCTGCGATTCGGACGGCTGGCGTGTCTTGCCCTCGCCGCTCTTCTTGGGCCGTTCCTGCTCCGGCACGCGGCGAATGCGGTAACGCGTGCCACCGAGTTCGAACAGGAACGTGACTTCGGTCAGCAGTTCGGGCACGGCGTTGTGGCAGCGCATCTGTGCCGCGTCACGCTCGTTGCTGGTGGTCTCGCCATAGAGTGCGTAGCAGATCGCGTCGAGGATGCTGGTCTTGCCAGCACCGGTCGGGCCATTGATCAGGAACAGCGGGTTTTGACCGAGTTCGGCAAATTCAAGCACCTCGCTGCCGGCAAAGGGCCCGAACGCGCACATCTCGAGACGGATCGGGCGCATCTCAGGCATCCGCCCCGGTATGGATCTGCCCGAGCAGTTCGGCGACGACGGCGGCGGCGCCGTCGTCGAGCTTCTCATTGGTCATCTGCTGCCAGAAATCGCGGAACATCGGCATCTCGCCCTGCTTCAGGCGGTCGCGCTCGGGTGCGCGCCGTTCGCCGCCCTCGTTGAGCGTCGGGCGCTCGATATGCAGCACGTTGGAATACACGGTGCGCAGCTTGCCGAGCACATCGAGCATCGCGTGGGTGTCCAGCAGACGCACCAGCAGGTAGTCCTCGGCCTGCGGATCGCTGCGGCCATTGACCAGCAGCGCCTCGAGCTCGCCCTCGATCACCCGCAGGTCGCGCCGCGCCTTCAGCTCGACTCGCTCGATCGCGCACCGGCCCGTGGCGTCCATCTCGACCACGGTCACGCTCTTGTGCTGCCTGGCTTCCGAAAAGGAGTATTTCAGGATCGAACCCGAGTAACGGATATGTTTGGCGCCGCGCGCCTGCGGGGCATGCAGATGACCAAGCGCCACGTAATCGAAGCCCGCGAAGCACGCCGCCGGCACCGTCTCCACGCCGCCCACCGCCAGCGGACGCTCCGAATCACTGCTCTCGAAGCCTTCGAGAAAACAATGCGCGATCACCACCGAACGCCGCCCCTCGGGATTGTGGGCACGGATCTGCGCGGTCAGTGCGCTCATGGCCTGCTCGTGGCCCTGCACGTCCGCGCCGAGCACCTGGCGCACGGTGGCGGGATCGGCATAGGGCAACGGGTAGAACGCGACGCTGCCGTGAGCATCATCGAGCAGCACGGGCTGCGGCTGCGGCAGCAGCGGTCCGCAGACATGAACGCCGGCCTGCGCGAGCTGGCGTGCCCCGAAGCCGAGGCGCTCGGGGCCATCGTGGTTGCCGGCAATCAGGATCACCGGCACACCACACTCACCGTTCAGCGCATGCAGCACCTGGTCGAGCAGCGTCACCGCATCCGGCGAAGGCACCGCGCGGTCATAGATATCGCCCGCGATCACCACCACGTCGATGGCGCGCGCAGCGACAATCGCCACGATCTGCTTCAGCACATGGCGCTGATCGTCGATCAACGCCACGCCATGCAGTTGGCGGCCGATGTGCCAGTCGGAGGTATGCAGGATCTTCATGTGCTCGGTAGCTTCCTGTGCGGGTCCGGCTTGTCGATCAGGCACCATTGTAGGGAGAATGGCCCGGCCCGGCGTGTTCGATCAATGCAGCTGGCGCGCAGCACGGCCCGTCTCCGCGGCCCGCAGCCGGCGCACGCGGCGGTTGTCGGCCCGGTAGGTGGTGACCAGCGTTCCGTCCTGCTCGATCACCGCGACACCGGCGAGATGATCGAGGCGCTGCAGGATACGCTTGATATCGCGGCGGGCCAGCGCCAGCGCCCGATCGCTCAGTACGAAACCCTCATCCACCGATTCGCCGTAGCGCATCACCAGTTCGAGATCGGTATTGCTCACGCCGCGCTGGCGCTGGCGCTTTGCGGCGTGAAAGCTCAGCTCGAACACGATTTTCTGTTTTGTCGATTCGCTCATGATCCACCTCCCGAGAGTACCGGCTGGTACCGTTGGACGCAGTTTCGTCCAAGTCGGCGCGACTCGCCATACTGCGAATTTGCACATGTAGGATTTGCGCGCAGATCGACGGATCTACCGTTGGGATGCCGGACAGCCGCCACGAACAGTCGCTCAAAAAACGACCGGGTCAGTCCACAAAAATGATATTTACATTCTTATTTATCAGTATGTTATATTTTATTTCTGATAATTTACACGAATACAAAATACAGGCCAGTCCTGCCGCCACTCAATCCCATATGTCGTGATTTGCTACAGGTGCCGCGCAAGGCTGATGCGACCGGGGCGATCAGGCACAATGGCCACGCAGGACGAACACCGGAGAACACATGGACACCGCCGCCTGGCCCCACCGATGGGATCTGCTCACCCGCTACCGCCTGATCGAGATCGTGGCGTTGTGGGAAGGCCGGCTCACCACCAATCACCTCGGCCACGCCTTCGGAATCGGCCGCCAGCAGGCCTCGAAGGACATCAACACCTACAACCGCGAGATCGCGCCCGGCAACCTGTTGTATGACGTCCGTCTGAAGGGCTATCGGCCGGCGCCCGGTTTCGTCCCGCAGGTCACCGCCGGCGAGGCCGACGAGTACCTGCAACTGCTGAACCGGCACCGCGATCTCGCGCTGCGCTTCGAGAGCCTCGGCCTGCAGCACGCCAATACCGAGGTACTGGCGCTGCCGCTGCGCAATGTGCGCCCGCAGATCCTGCGCCCGCTGCTCGAGGCCGCGCGTGACGCACGCCGCGTCGAGGTCGAATACGTATCGTTCACCACGCCCGAGGTCGAAACGCGGGTGATCGCGCCACACACCCTGGTATTCAGCGGCGCACGCTGGCATCTGCGCGCCTATTGCGAAAAGAACCGCGACTACCGTGACTTCGTGCTGAGCCGCTTCCGCGGCGAGGCGGACCTGATGGACGAGTCACCGAATCCCGCTGCCGCCGACGAGGCCTGGAACACCCGGGTAACCGTGCGCATCGTGCCGGATACCCGTCTCGATCCCCACCAGCGCGACATCATCGAACAGGATTACGGAATGCACGACGGCGCGCTTGCGATCGCGACCCGCGGCGCGCTGGTGCACTACCTGCTGCAACTGCTGCGCATCGACATGAACATCCTCGACGCCAACCCCAGCGCCCAGCAGATCATCGTCGCCAACCGCGAGCAACTGCGCCGCTGGCTGTTCGGACTCCAGCCCGCTCACCACTCCAAAGGAGACCTCTACCGATGAAACGATTCGACAAGCTCAGCGGCACGCTCACCGTGCAGGAACTCTCCGACCGGGTGCAGATCGAGGATCTGCTGTACCTCGAGATCACCGCGATCGATGAACGCGACTGGGATATGTGGGAGAGCATCTACACCGCGGATGCGCTGGTCGACTGGTCGGAGGCCGGCGCCATGAAAGGCACGCCCGCCGAGGTGCGCAGGTATGCCGAAGGCGTGCTGAACACATTCCCCTACCCGGCCTACCAGCACCTGTGCTCGAACCTGGTGATCCGCCTCGCCGGCGACGAGGCAAGCTGCCGCTCGATGCAGTACATCGCGGTGCCATTGCCCAACGCCGATGGCGAACGCCAGATGTCGTTTCAGGGGATCTGGTTCGAGGACCGCTTGCGGCGCACCGCCGAGGGCTGGCGCATCTGCGAGCGGATCGAGCGGCTCGCCTGGCGCCACAACTTCCCCGCGGGTTACGAGATTCCCGATCCGCTGAGATTTCGCGCGCCGGCCCGCTAAGCTCGCTGCCAGGCGCGGGGCCAGGGAAATCAGCCGGGGGAGAGCCACGAGCTCATTTTCTCGCGCCCAGGTCCGCCAGCAACTCGAGCTGCAGTTCCTGAATCTGCACCAGGCGTTCCCACTGATGGGACAGCAGGTGATCGACTTTTTCGTGCAAGTGCCGTATCTCGAGTTCCGCCTTCAGGTTCACCTGGTAATCGTGCTCGGAGCGAATCCGGTCTTTTGCCTCCTGGCGGTTCTGGCTCATCATGATGACCGGTGCCTGGATCGCCGCAAGACAGGAAAGAATCAGGTTCAGGAATATGAAGGGATAGGGATCCGGTGGCCGCCACAGCAGCAACATCGAGTTCATGCCGATCCAGATGCACAGAAACACTCCGAAGCAGATCAGGAATGCCCAGCTGCCCCCGAAAGAGGCGATCCTGTCGGCGAGCCGCTCGCCGAAACTCCAGTTCTGTTCGAACTCCGCATCGATATTCGAAGACAGCAACTCGTGCTCGCGCATGCTGCGTACGACTTCCTGCTCGAGCGATGACAATTCGCCACGCTCGGATTCGAGCAGCGTATGCAGGTAGCTGCCGCGAATCCGCGCGAGATCCGGCCGGCAAATGAATTTGTCCGACGACCAGTCCGGAACGCTCTTGAGAATTTCGGCCGCCATTTCCTTGCGCACAATCTCGCCGGAAACCACATTGCGCGCCGCAAACGACTTGCCGCAGATGGCACAGGCCTTCGGTAAAGCGCTCTTTGAATGCATGACGGTTCAACCTCTCGAGCGGATGCTCAGGCTGCAGAATACGCCACCACGCAATGCGCGCGAATCGTCGCCGGACAGCGCGCCTGCAAGTAATGGTTGCCACGGGCCGGATTCCGGCCGGCCCGCGGCACGACGATCAGTCGTCGGCGTTGCCAAGCGCCCGGTAAACCAGCGCACCGAGAACCGCACCGACGATCGGTGCCACCCAGAACAGCCACAGTTGCGCGACCGCCCAGTCGCCCACGAACAGCGCCACCCCGGTGCTGCGCGCCGGGTTGACCGAGGTGTTGGTGACCGGGATGCTGACCAGGTGGATCAGCGTCAGGCACAGACCGATCGCGATCGGGGCAAATCCGGCCGGGGCGCGCTTGGCGGTCGAGCCCAGGATCACCAGCAGGAACATCATCGTCATCACGACTTCGCAGACCAGCGCCGCAAGCATCGAATACCCGCCCGGCGAGTGCGCGCCATAGCCGTTCGACGCAAACCCCGCCGCGACATCGAATCCTTCCTTGCCGCTCGCGATCACAAACAGCACGCCACCGGCCGCAATGCCGCCAAGCACCTGCGCGATGATATAAGGCGCGAGATCAGAGGCCGGGAAACGCCCTCCCGCCCACAGGCCTACCGAAACCGCGGGATTGAGATGACAGCCCGATATATGGCCGATCGCATACGCCATGGTCAGTACCGTCAGGCCGAAGGCGAGAGCCACACCAAGCAGGCCAATGCCAACTCCCGGGAACGCAGCGGCCAGGACTGCACTGCCGCAACCACCGAGCACCAGCCAGAACGTTCCAAAAAGCTCCGCACCATACTTTTTCATTTTCTACATCGTGTGCCAGATTTTGTTTGAACGCGAGAACAACCACGCCGCGAACGGCAGCCTTTCCTCGCGGTGCACAGGGTAGCGCCGATCGGCCCGCCGCGCACCCTTCAGCCTTCCGGTCACTGGTAGTGGGAATGAGCGCGAACCGCCTTGCCGTGGCTATCGAACCGCGGCTCGCCAGACGGGTTCATTCGTCAAGCGGACAACCTGCCTGCACCAGAGTCCGCTCGCGCGAGCGATCATGCGCCAGGATGGCGAACACCACCCCGGCTCCGGCAAGCAGCATGCCGAACAGAAAAGTGAAAAGCGTATCCATGAAAAACCTCCGCGAAACGTGATACTGCTGGTTCGCAACAAAAAAGATGGCCGCCACGCGGCTGGTAGTTCTCCACGGACGAGGAGGAGCAGGCTGTCTCCAGCCACGCCGGCGTGGCGCCATCAACGCCCACGATTACGCCCGGGCGGGCCGAGCGGATCAGTGGCAAATTGCCCGGCGCCGGCATCCCGATCACGACGCGCCCCTGGGCGCCATCCCCTGCCCGGCCACCGGCGAGCACCACTCACCCTGGCCGCTTCTGATCGAAGCTGTACCACTTGCCCTCGTGCAGATAGAGCCGGTACTTCTTCGCGCACTGCCCCTGCGGATCCTCGCTGGACACACCGGTTGCGCCGGCCACGTACTCCTTCGACCGCAGGCAGCGCTTCATGTTGTCAAGATTGAGTTCCATCTGCTCCTCGAAAGTGACCGTGCGCATATTGCGGATCGGCCCGCTCCACAACCACCATGCGCCGGACACGACGAGCACCAGGATCACCAGGCGCGACACAGACTCCATGACTCCTGCTCTCGCCACACACTCGAGCTTCGAGTATAGCCAGCCCCGCGAAGCACGCCCGTGATGGCGCTCGCACAATTGCACGCTCGCCACCATCGCGTAGCCTGCGACAATCAACCACACGAAGACGAGTGGTCTTGTATACACTGCCTGCCGTCCAGAACTTCGTGCCGGAGCCCCGCCGTGACCATGACCGCGAGCATCATCCTGTTTATTGCGATTGCGATCTGGGCGATCACGCGCTTCTATCTGCGCGGCGAGGATCTCGGGCGCTTCGACCAGGGAGGGCACGTGGTACGCGGAGAGCCGCGCAATCCAAGTGCCGGTCACTATGAGGCGATCGCACTGCTGAACGAGCTCATCGGCGGCGGTACCGGCAAGCCGGGCGGACGCGAGCAACTGGTCTACCTGCGCCGGAAAATGGACGAACTCGGCGATCGCGCGGACCTGGGCGGGGTCGAGATCCGCCCTGTGGACAGCGAGGGCGTGCGCGGCGAATGGGTACTGGCCGAGGGCGCCGATCCGGCACGCCGACTGCTCTACCTGCACGGCGGTGCGTTCACGATGGGCAGCCCGAAGAGCCATCGTTCCATCACCTCGCGTCTGTCGCGGCTAGCCGGTGCCGCGGTACTGGTCGTCGAATACCGGTTGATGCCCGAGCACCGGCGCCTCGACGGGCTGGAGGACTGTAAACATGCCTATCGCTGGTTGCTGGAGAATGGACCCCGCGGCCGCGCGCCGCTCGAGACCCTGTTCGTCGCCGGCGATTCAGCGGGTGGCAATCTGTGCCTGGCGCTGATCGCCTGGGCGCGCGATGCGGGTCTGCGGCCCGCCGACGGCGCGGTGGCCCTTTCACCGGCCACCGATGGCACGTTGAGCAGCCCAAGCCTGATCGCTAACCTGCACAGCGATCATATGCTCGGCCCGATGTTCGGGCGCATGGCAAAGATACCGCGCGGCCTGCTGTTGTGGGTATCGTGGTTCACTAACCGCCTGCGACCCTGCGACCCGCGCATCTCGCCGGCTCACGGCGAGCTTTCGCGACTGCCGCCAACGCTGGTGCATGCCAGCGAGGCGGAGATGCTGCTCGACGATTCGCGCCGCTACGTGAACAAGGCGCGGGCCGCGGGCTCCCCCGCCACGCTGGAAACCTGGCACGATATGCTGCACGTATGGCATGCCTTCGAGGGCACTGTTGCCGAAGCGGCGGAAGCCTTTGGCCACATCGGCGAATTTCTCGAGCGCTGCAAACCCCGCCCCAAGGAACCCGTGTCATGAATACTTCTTCCAGCAGATCCGGATTCGACCGTCGCGCGACCGCCCAGCAGGTAACCGAGGGCCTCGATCTCGGCGGCACGACAATCGTGGTCACGGGCGCCAATTCCGGGCTCGGTCTCGAGACGCTGCGGGTGCTGAGCCTGCGCGGTGCGCACGTGGTCGCGGTGGCGCGCAGCCTCGAGAAAGCCGAGCAGGCCTGCGCCCAGGCAAGCGGCGAGACCACCGCGATTGCCTGCGAACTGAGCGACCTGGAATCGGTGGTCGAGTGTTCCAATCGCATCAACGCGCTCGGTCGCCCGATCGATACCCTGATCTGCAACGCCGGCATCATGGCCCTGCCGCGGCTGGAACAGAAAATGGGGCTGGAACTGCAGTTCCTGACCAACCATCTGGGGCATTTCGTGCTGGTCAACCGGCTGCTCGACAAGGTACTGCAGGCACCGGCCGGGCGGATCGTGATGCTGTCCAGCGCGGGCCATGCGGCGGCACCGAAATGCGGGATCGATTTTGACAATCTCTCGGGCGAAAAAGGCTACAGCGGATGGCGTTTCTACGGCCAGTCGAAACTGGCCAACCTGTTGACCGCAAAAGCGCTGGCACGGCGGCTCGAGGGCACGCGCGCCACCGCCAACGCGGTGCACCCCGGCGTGATCAACACCAACCTCGGACGGCACATGCCGGGCGTGCTGCGCCACGCAATGCGATTGATCGCGAATATCGCATTCAAGAGCGTCGAGCAGGGCGCCGCGACCCAGTGCTACGTCGCCACCCACCCTGCCCTCGCCGGCGTGAGCGGCGAATATTTTGCCGATAGCAATATCACGAAGCCGGCGCGGCGCGCCGAGAACCGCAAGCTTGCCGAGCGCTTGTGGACGGTTTCCGGGCAACTCGCCGCGGATTATCTCTGATGCCGCCCTGTCAGCGACCGGGCACCATGCCACCGTCGACGCTGTAGAGTTGACCGCTGATCCAGGCCCCCTGATCGCTGCATAAAAACACCACGATATTCGCGATATCCAGGCCGGTACCCGCGCGGCGCAGCGGCACATAGGATTCGAGCATCTGCTGCCACTGCTCGCCCCGCCCGATATCGTCGATGCGATAGGTGTCGATGATGCCGGGGCAGACCGCGTTCACCCGCACGCCATTCGGACCCAGTTCCGCCGCCATCGCGCAGGTCAGCGCGTGAATGCCCGCCTTCGAGGCTGCATAGGCCGCGGTGCGTGCGGCCATCATCTTGCCGCCGATCGATGAGATATTGACGATCGAGCCGCCGTTGCCGAGCTCGAGCAGCGCACGCCCGAAAGCACGACTCATGTAGAAGGTGCCGTTCAGGTTCACCTCGATCACCTTGCGCCACTCCTCGACCTCGAGATCGACCACCGGCACCCGATCGGCACCACGCGCCGCGCCGGCGTTGTTGACCAGCACATCGACCCGGCCGAATTCCGCAAGGCTGCGCTCGAACAGCGCATCGACCGCCAGTGGATCGGCGACATCGCTGACCAGCGCGAGCGCGCGCCGACCCAGCGCGCGCACCTCGGCGGCAACTGATTCGATATCCTGCCAGCCGGCCGCCTGCTCCTCCGCGGGATAACGATCCGGGGCGCGCCCGGTACCGGTCAAAACGACATCACAGCCGGCACGTGCCAGTTCCACCGCGATCGGCCGCCCGATCGAGCGCATCCGACCCGCGCCGGTCACCACCGCCACCTTGTTCTCGAGCCCCGTGATCTCCATGACGAATTCCTCGCTGTTGCCTGGCCGCAAGTCTAGCAGCAAGTCACTTCGCGCTGCCGGCACCCAGCAAAGAAGCTTCCCCGGCGGTCGCGAGCCTGTAGCTGTCCTCGGCCGCTCGCTCTGCTAAGATGCGGGTGTTGATCAGGAGCCCGCCATGGACGATACCCTCGACGTGATCAGCTCCAGTCTTGCCTCCTCACTGCGGCTGTGGCGCGGCACCAACGCCCATCCCGCCGCCGTGCAGCCCGCCAAGGTGCTGCAGCTCTATGACATCGAAGCCTGCCCCTATTGCCGCCTGGTGCGCGAAGCGCTGACCGAACTCGACCTCGATGCGTTGATCTTTCCCTGTCCGAAAAGCGGTCGCCGTTATCGCCCCCGCGCCCGCAAGCGCGGCGGTCAGTCGCTATTTCCCTACCTGGTCGATCGGAACACCCGTACGGCCCTTTACGAATCGGCCGATATCATCGCCTATCTCTATCGTGAGTACGGTCAGCGCCATCCGCCATCCCGGCTGATGCGCATGCTGGACGTCAGCAGCTCGATGAGCGCCAGCGCCATGCGTGGGCGCGCCGGATTCCGCGTGCGCAAATCCATCCGGCCCGCGCAGCCCCTGATGTTGTTCAGTTTCGAAGCGAGCCCCTATTCGCGCCGCGTCCGTGAATTACTGTGCGAACTGGAGATTGCCTACCTGCTGCGCAACACCGGCAAGGCCGTGTGGCAGGACCTGGGACCGCCGCGACTGCGCAAGGCGTTGTTTCCGGAGCTGCCGGTCGAGGGTCGCTGCCGGCGCGAATTGCTCGAGCGCGCCGGGCGGGTACAGCTACCCTACCTGGTCGATCCCAATACCGGCAGCGAAATGTTCGAGTCGGAGGATATCTGCCGCTACCTGCTCGAGAACTACGCCCGGGCCTGACCCTGCATTCGCAGCACGACTCATTCGCTGCCGCCACGCACGGCATGCCCCTGCGCGCGCCAGCGCAGCATGCCGCCGGACAGATTGGCCAGCTTCGTGAAGCCCGCCTTCTGCAGGATCGAGTAGGCCTGCGCCGAGCGCGCCCCGGCGCGACAGACCGTCACCAGACCCCGCTCGCGGTCGAATTCGCCGCTGCGCGTCGCAAGCTGCCCTAGCGGCACCAGCCGCGCGCCGTCGATGTATCCGAGCGGACCAACGTATTCCTCCGGCTCGCGCACATCGACGATCTGTACCGTACCGATGATTTCCTCGAGCGCCTGCGGGCTGATTTCCCAGATACCCCCGAAGGTATAGCCGAGCGGTGCCCAGTCCTGCTCGTCGCCCGGTGCCTGCACATCGGGCTCGCCGCAGCGCAGGTTGGCCGGCACCGCAACATCGATCTGGCGCGGGTGCGCCAATTGCAGGTTGCTCATGTAGCCGACGAAATCGTCCTCGCTGATCTCGCCACCGAGGCGCGGATTGAAGCGCATCTCCTCGCCCACGCTGGTTACCGTCAATCCGCGGTAGTCATGGGCCGGATAGAGCAGGCAGGCACGCGGCAGCGTGAACAGCTGAGTGTGAACCGAGCGGTACATCAGGCGCGCATCGCCCTGCTGGAAATCGGTGCGACCACTGCCGCGGATCAGCAGGCAATCACCGGTGAACGCCATGCTCTCGTCATCGAGGACGTAGCTCATGCAACCGCTGGTGTGGCCGGGCGTCGCGCGCACCCGCAATTTGCGCTTGCCGAACCCGACGCTGTCACCGTGCTCCAGATAGCGATCGGCGCCCTGGGCCGCGCCCACACGCGCCAGCGCGATCACGCTGCCGAAGCGGCGCCGGTGCAGCCAGCTTGCCGTGACGTGGTCGGCATGCACGTGGGTTTCCAGGGTCGCGACCAGTTCGAGTCCGAGCTCCTCGATCAACGCCGCGTCACGGCGCGCCTGCTCGAACACCGAGTCGATCAGCACCGCCTTGCCGCTTGCGCCGTCGGCAAGCAGGTAGGTGTAGGTCGAGGAAGTGGGATCGATCAATTGTCGCAACAGCAGCATGACGGCCTGCCTCCAGGTTCAGGAGCGAAAAACGGCACCAGTATAACGCCGGGCAGCCAAGAGCACCGACACGCGCGCCACCCGGCCAGCGCGCGCATTCAGCCCAGCAGCGGCCATGCCATCGCGACAGCCACCACCAGCATCGCGCCGGCAAAGCCCTGCTGCAGTCGCGGGCCGGCAATGCGCGCGGCCACATGGCGCCCGCCAGACATCCCGATCACGGTGCCCGCGACAAACGGCAGCGCTACCAGCCAGGGAATGGATTGGCCCTGCAATACCGCGACCCCGACCGTGCCGCCACTGATCAGGGCGATGGCCATCAGCGAGGTGGCGACTGCCGAATGCATGCTCAGATCGGTGGCCGCGCGCAGCGAGGGCACGATCACGAAGCCGCCGCCGACGCCGAGCATGCCGGAAAGAAACCCGGTCAAGGCACCGATCGCGGAGATCACCGCGAGACTGAGCGGGGTCCAGTCGAAGCGCCCGGTGCCCGGATCGAGATGGCACACCGCGACCGTCGCGCGGACCACCGCCGCATCGTCGGGGGTGCGGCTCGCCTGGATCAGCAGGCGGACACCGACCAGCAGCAGCACCAGCGCGAATGACAGCGTCAGGATATCGACCGCGAGTACCCGCGCGGCGTGCAGGCCGAATGGCGCCATCAGCCACGCGGCCAGCGCCATCAGCAGCGCGGCGCGGTAACGCACCAGGCGCACGTCCCAGGCCACCACGGTTCCAAAGCCGGCACCGATGCACACCGCGAGCAGGGCGACCGGCACCGCCTGCGGCAGGGTCCATCCCAAGCCCCACATCAGCAGCGGCACCGCGAAGATCGAGCCGCCCGCGCCGGTCAGCCCGAGCACCAGCCCCACCAGCACGCCGAGCGCGATTGCAGTGATCATCGCGCGCTGCCTCTCAGCCCTGCACCTGCTCCAGCGCCGCCGCGAGGGTGGCGAGCGTGCGCTCCACGTGATGCAGCTTGTCGAGGCCGAACAGGCCGAGCCTGAAGGTCCGGAAATCCGCCGGCTCGTCGCATTGCAGCGGCACGCCGGCAGCGATCTGCAGGCCCGCCGCGGCAAAGGCGCTGCCGTTATGCATCCCTGCGTCCCCGGTATAGCTCACGACCACTCCGGGCGCCTCGAAGCCGGGCGCCGCGACGCTGCGGATGCCGCGCTCGCCGAGCAGCGCACGCACCCGGTCGCCGAGTTCCTGCTGCTCCTCGCGCAGCTTGTCGAAGCCGTAGACCTGCATCTCCAGCATCACGTCGCGCAGCTTGCGCAGGCCGTCGGTGGGCATCGTCGCGTGATAGGCATGCGCGCCGTTCTCGTAGGCTTCCATGATCTGCAGCCACTTGCGCAGATCGCAGGCGAAGCTGCTGCTGGTGGTTGCCTCGATCCGCTCGCGCGCGGTCTTGCCGAGCATCACCAGGCCGCAGCACGGTGATGCACTCCAGCCCTTCTGCGGCGCACTGATCAGCACATCCACGCCGCAGCGCTGCATATCGACCCAGATCGCACCGGAAGCGATGCAGTCGAGCACGAACAGGCCACCGTACGCATGTACCGCAGCGGCCACCGCACGCAGATAGCTTTGCGGCAACATCATGCCCGAGGCGGTTTCGACGTGTGGCGCGAACACCAGGTCGGGGCGTTCGGTCGCGATACGCGCCACCACTTCCTCGATGGCGGGAGGCGCGAACGGCGCCTCTGCTTCTTCGCCGGTGCGGCGCGCTTTCAGCACCACCGAGGAAGCCGGTATCGAGCCCATCTCGAAAATCTGCGTCCAGCGGTAGCTGAACCAGCCGGTGCGGATCACCAGCGTTTTTTTCGCGCCGGCAAACTGGCGCGCGACCGCTTCCATGGCAAAGGTACCGCTGCCCGGAACCACGATCGCGCTGTGTGCGTTGTAGACCTGCTTCAGGATCCCCGAGACATCGTTCATCACCTTCTGGAAGGTGCCGGACATATGGTTGAGCGCACGATCGGTGTAGACCACCGAGAACTCGAGCAGGCCATCGGGATCGATATCGGGCAGCAGACCGGGCATGGTGTCCTCGCAGGGGCGCAACAGGGCAAAGGCGAAGTCTCGATGATTCATTTGCGGCTGACAAGCCGGAATGCCGGGCTCGCACCCGTCTGTGCGACATCGATCATGGCCATCACCGCGCGCATTCCGTCTGCGGCGAAGCCCGTGGCAGCTGCCCGGTCACGCGAATCGGGGCGAAATTCCCCCCGCTGAATTTGCTCTCGCCCGGCACCTCGCCTACGCTTCTTTATATTCAGGCTGCGGGAAATCGACATGCCCTCCTTCTCGTCGCCACATCGGAGAAGCCACAGACCATGATGCTCATGATTGCCGTTGCCGGTGTGGGCCTGCTGGTTGCCATCATCGGGGTAGCGCTTTACCAGCGGCCCGCGAGCAAGCCCGCGCGCCCTGCTTCCCCACCGCCGCGCCCCACCCGCGCCGTTGCCGTCGATACCGGCGCGCTCGAACGCCAGCCCCCGCCTCCAGCAAAGGACGAGGCCCCGAGCGCCCCGCTCGAGATGCCGCCGGCATTGGCCGACTTCATGCTGATCGGCGAAGCGGATATCAGCCTGGAGATGCAGGCACAACTGCAGGCCTCGCTGAACAACATCTCGCTGCCGCACCGTTCGCTGCGCGACCTGATGTCACCCGAGTTCCTCGAAAGCGGTGCCTCGAAAAAACTGAGCGAGCTGATCCTGCGCGAACCGATGCTCGCGGCCAGGTTGCTGGCGCGCGTCAATTCCTCGTTCTACGGCCTGCAGTCGGCGATCGTGAGCGTACCGCACGCGATCACCTTTCTCGGCATCAGCGCAGTGCGCAACCTGTCCCTGCGGTTCATGGCCGAGGATTCGTTCAAGGCCGAAACCCCGGAGATGCAGGCCCTGTTCGCCAATGTCTGGGATGCCGGCATGATTGCGAGCGAACTGTGCGTATTGTTGGCGCAAAAACTCGGCTGGAAGGAAACCGCCACCTCCTCCACCCAGACCGTGCTCTCGTTTCTCGGCTGTATCGCAACCATGACGCTGCTGGCGAAGGAATCCGCCACCAGGGCGTGGCGCTCCGGGCTGCTGGTCCAGACCGAGATCGAGCAGGAGGAACTCGGTCTCAACTCGATGATCGTCGGCGGCGTGCTGATGCGTCTGTGGGGCTTGCCGCAGAGCATCATCGACGATGTGAACGCGACCCAGCGCATCCTCGTCACGCCGGTCCAGGAGATCCAGAGAAGCGATCGTGCACGGCTCGCCCTGTGTTACCTGAGCTCGCGCGTCGGACAGCGCATCGCGCTTGGCGCCATACACGAGGCGCGCGACATCAACCTCGGCGCATCGACGGAAGCAGAGGATTATCATCTGCACGGTTATCTCGGCCTGCCCGAGCTGGCGCGTATCCACGAGCACCTCGCGGCACCCGATATCGGGCTGGCGATTGCACGGATGATCAGCAGCGTGAATCCTGCCGATGCGCCCGCGTCGGCCTGAATTGCTCCCGCGATCGCCGCGCCCAACAACGCCCCGAACCGGCTAGGGGCGTGAAGCGTAGCGGGATCAGCCGCTGCGGCTGGTCACTTCCAGCAGGTGGTAGCCAAACTGGGTCTTGACCGGACCCTGCACCGCATTCAGCTCCGCGCTGAATACCACCTCGTCGAACTCCCTGACCATCATTCCGGGTCCGAACTCGCCGAGTTCACCGCCCTCCTTGCCGGAGGGACAGGAGGAAAACTGCTTCGCGAGATCCGCAAAATCGGCGCCCTGCCCGATCTGTTCCTTGAGTGAAAGACACTGCTGTTCCGAATCCACCAGAATATGGCGGGCACTGGCCTTGACCATGCGATAAACTCCTTGATGACTTAAGAGGCGAATGGTAACGCGAACGCAACGCAATTTGTCGACAGCGAAGGGCGCAGCGAGTGCAATAATCGGTTGATGCACACGCCGATGACCCTGCAGTTCGGGATGGTGGGTGACACAGGTGAGCATTTTCGACAAGAGCGATCGCCCCTTTGATGCCGAGGGTATGGAGCGCCATATCGCGCGTGCGCTGACCGTGAAAGCGCCCTCCGGGCTCGTCGAGAATGCCTGGTACCAGGCCATTCGGCGGGTATTCGACCCACAACTCGTGGCCGCCGGGAATATCCCCGCGCGCCCTTGTCTTTTTGTCGGTAATCACGCGCTGTTCGCACTCGACGGCATGGTGCTCACGCCGGTGATGCTGCACCGCCAGGGTCGTTTTCTGCGCGCACTGGGTGATCGCTTCCTGTGGAATTCCCTGACCGAGAACCGCCTGCTCGCACAGGGTGCGGTGATTGGCGATCCCGCGGTATGCAGTGCGTTGATGGAACACGATTGTGATCTGCTGGCGTTTCCGGGCGGCGCTCACGAAGCGACCAAGACGGCGAGTCGCCAATACACCCTGCAATGGAAGGAGCGCTACGGCTTCGTGCGGCAGGCCGCGCTGCACGGCTATACGATCATGCCGTTTGCAATGGTCGGGCCGGACGAGTTCTACGATCACCTGATCGAAGGCGAGGACCTGCCCGACACTGCAGTCGGTAAATTTCTGCAGCGCATCGGCGTGCTCGGCGAGCATACCCGTTCGGACATGCTGCCGCCGATACCGATCGGTGCGCTCGGCTCGTTGTTTCCCAAGCCCCAACGCTGTTACATCCAGTTCGGGCAGCCGCTGGATCTCGGTCGTTACACCGGCAGGAAACTCACGCTCAAACGCCAGCAACTGATCCGCGCCGCGGTAGCGCTGCAGATCGAGACCATGCTCGGCGAGCTGCTGGAGCGGCGCGAGCGGGAAAAAGAGCGCGATGGATTGCTGCGTCGGCTGCTGACCCGCTGACGCTCGCAACCCGAGCGGCGGGGCGCTTCAGTCGGCGGCTGCAACCGGGAAGCAAACCCGGAATTCCGCTCCGGGCTCCCGGTTGAGGGCAGCGACCGTTCCATCCATCGCACGCACCAGTTGCCACACGATCGCGAGACCGATACCGGTCCCCGCGGTCTCGCGCCGCAGTTCGGATCCGGCGCGGTAAAAGAGGTCGAAGATCCTGCGGATCTGGTCCCCTGGTATGCCGGGGCCGTAATCACGCACGGTGAAACTGACGCGGCGCTCGCCGCTTTCCCGGCAGCCGATCTCGATGATCTTTTGCGGTGCGTCGTGCGCGAACTTGAGCGCGTTATCGACCAGGTTGAGGATGATCTGGGTGAAGCAGTCATCGTCGATGTCGAGCACCAGGCTTTCCGCGCCCGGCTCACGCCGGATCCGCAACTCGAACCCGGCGCGCTCTGCCAGGTTGCCGATTTTCGACTCGACCAGGCTCATCAGTTCGCCGACGCCACACGGTTTGCGCTGGTACTGCGGTTCGTTGCGGCTTATGCGGGCAAGCTGGAGAATGTTCGAGATCAGCCGCGTCAGGCGCTCGGCCTCGTCGTGTATGTACTCGTAGTACTGTTGACGCCGGTCCGGCGTGACCCAGCCTTCCCGGAGCATTTCACCGTACATGCGGATCGAGGTGAGCGGTGTCTTCAGTTCATGGCTCACTGCCGCGACAAAATCCTGCTGTTGCCGGGCGAGCTGGATCTGACTGTTGGCCAGACGATAGAGCGCCACGAAACCACCGCAAAAAACCAGCGCGATCACCACCGTTATCCAGCCCAGCACACCGGCGCCCGGACCCGATGGCAGGCGCTTGATCGTGTAGATCAGCTCCAGCGCATCGAACGGGGCCGAGAGCCGGTTGCGGTAGAGCAGCGTGCCCTGCAGCGGCTCGCCGCGCGGCGCTTCAGCCTCGCGCGCACCCCCGATCAGGCTGAGCACATCGTCGCGGTAGCCGACCACGAGATCCGACATGCCCGCCAGCAGGGTGGGGCGAAACTGCGCCTCGATCGCGCCGGCGAGAAACCGCGCCGGATCGAGCAGCAGCCCCTGGATGAATCGTTCATCCTCGCGCCACACCTTGCGAAACAGCACCAGGTGCCCGCTGTCGAGCAAGCTGAATTCCCAGGGATCGATCTCGCCGGCAAAGGTACGGATACGCAGCCGCGCGGCACCTGCCGGCACGGCCTCGTTCAGCGCCGGCGATTGCGCCGGCATCGACTGCTCCGGGCGCCGCGCTGTGTTGCTCGGCGCGCGCTGCTGCATTCCCATGGCCTCGTCGCTCGCCGACTCGCGCTCCAGGCGCTCGCTCTTCTTCTCCAGCGTGCGGTCGAGATCGAGATCCGCGAGCTTGCCGTAAACATTTGGCGCGCGGCGAGCGGCATCGGTTTCGGCATCCGCCGCGTTGCCGCCCAGCTGGTCGAAAACCTGCTGACTGTAGCGTGACTCCGGTATTGCGGAAGGCTGCGGCGCAGCGATGGCGGCGGAGTACCCGATGTCCTTGTCCTGCCTGGCACGTGGCGTGGACCCGGCCAGAGCCACACTGGCATCGGCGGATCCGGGCGCCGCGGGAGCAGCGCCGGGATCAGCCGCCACCACCGGGTGGGTACGCGCATCGCGCGCCCGAATCAGGCGGTTGTCGGCGAGCACGGCCTGGATTGTCAGCGCGAGTGCCCGGCGTTCGCCCAACTCGCGCGCCCCGATGCCAAGCGTCTCGGGCGCCTGGTCGTCCGCCGGCAGCAAGGGCGTGCTGAACCTGCCCTCGGCATCGACCTGGAAGTAACCGAGCAGGCCGGGAAAGTCCTGCGCCACCGGAAAGCGCGCCAGGGGCGAGCGTTGCGGCACATTACCCCCGGCATCGCCGCTGACCGTGAGAAACGCATAATCGGCAAAGCCGTGGGCCTCCACCGCCGCGATCCGCTCGATCATCGCCGCATCGATTCGATCGCTCAACTCCTCGGCCAGCACCCGGTACTGGTGGAACGCCTCCCACTTGAGTTGGCCGTAGGCTTGCCAGATCAGCGCGCCGGTGGGCAGCGCAAGCGCCAGGAAAAACAGCAGCAACAGCCACTTCAGGCGTGCGGAATCGAGCTTGCGGCCGACAGCACCCGGCATCGGCTCAGTCCCCGACGTCGAGCCGGTATCCCGCACCGCGCACGGTCACGAGATTGCGCGGCTGCCTGGGGTCGGCTTCGATCTTGCGCCGCAGCTTTGCGATATGGATATCGACCGTGCGCGTTTCGATATCGAGATTGCGCGCGTAGCCCCAGACTTTCGCCAGCAGTTCCTCGCGCGCCACCGGACGCCCCGGGTTCGCTGCCAGGTAATTGAGGATATCGATCTCGCGCCGCGTGAACACCAGCGGACCCTTGCTGCCATGGCCGCTCAGGTTTTCGGTATCGATGGTGATTCCGCCCAATTGCAGCGTGCGCGCCTGCTCCTGCCCGATCCGCGTGCGACGCAGCACCGCCTCGATGCGCAATACCAGTTGCTGGATGGAAAACGGCTTGCCGACGTAATCGTCGGCGCCGAGCCTGAGGCCCTCGATGATCTCCTGGTCCGAGGTGCGCGCGGTCAGCATGATGATCGGCAGCTGGCGGTCGTGCTCGCGCACGCTGTTGCAGATCGTGTAACCGTCCATGCCCGGCAGCATGATATCGAGCAACAGCAGGTCGAACTTGCCGCTCAGGGCTTTCCCGAGTCCGGCCGGCCCGCTCGCCGCGCTCTCGACCTGGTAGCCGTGATAGACCAGCACATCGACCAGGCCGGCGCGGATGGCCTCCTCGTCTTCGACAACCAGTATGCGTATCTGTCTGTTCATAGGAGGCGCAGGCTACCACCTGGCGGCGCCGCGCGAGCCCCCGCAAGGTAAAGTTTTTGTAAAACCGGGGGCCGATGTTTTACCGATCCGTGCCTGTGACCCGCGCGATTGCCTGCCTACGATGAACTCACCACATCGGGCAGCGCAACAGGAGCACACCCATGGCACTGGTCAATCGGATCGCACGGCTTTTCAAGGCCGATCTGCATGCCATTCTCGATCGCATCGAGGAACCGGCACAACTTCTCAAACAGGCCGTCCGCGACATGGAGGAGGCGCTGGCCGGCAGCGAGCAGCGTCTAGAGGCGATGGCGCGGGAGCAGGAAGCGCTGCTGGCACGAAGGGCCGCGATCGAACGCGAGCTGAGCGGGCTGGAGCAGGAGCTCGACCTGTGCTTTGCCGCGCACAAGGAGGAACTGGCGCGTGGCGTGGTCCGGCGCAAGCTCGAAAGCCAGCGCCTGCTGCAACACCTCGAGGCCCGCCACGACGCCAACGAGCGGCAACTGGCGGAGCTGCGCGCCAGGCAGCTGCGTAACCGCGCCGCGCTCGAGACAATGCAGCAGAAAGCCGCGATCTTCAGCACGTACGCACCCGCCAACGGTGACCCCGTGTTCGACGACTACGGCGGCAGTGGGCGCACCCTGGCGCTCGCCGACGAGGAGATCGAAGTCGCGTTCCTGCGCGAGCAGCAGGCAAGGAGAACCCCATGAAACAGCCCGGCTTTCCCGAAGGCGTGTTCGTGGCCGCCGCACTGGCAATCATTGCCTCCGTATGCACCACGGTGTTCGCGCCCCTGATCGGTTTCCCGGCGACCGCCCGCCTGCTGGTTCCGGTATTGGCGCTGGGCTACCTGTTGTTCCTGTTCAGCCGCAACCGCAAGCGCAGCGGGCAACTTGTCATGCTCGCGACATGGGGACTCATGGCCCTGCTCGCCTGGTGGCTGACACCACCGCTGCCGCTGTACCTGGTGATTCACGCCGGCGCCCTGTGGCTGGTGCGCTCGCTCCACTTCCACCCCGGACTGCTGCCCGCGCTGCTCGACATGGCACTCGTGGCGTTCGGCGTCATCGCGCTCTCCGCGGTGCTGTCACGCACCGGCAGCGTGTTGCTCGGCTGCTGGTGCTTCTTCCTGGTGCAGGCACTGTTCGTCGCGATTCCGCGCACGCCCGGTGCCGACTCGGCAAGCGTGCCGCCCGATGACGGGTTTCAGCGCGCCCACATGGCGGCGCAAGCCGCGCTCTCTCGATTGATCGGACAATGAACCTCAGCAAGGAGAAAGTCATGAACTACAAAGTCGCAGGAAAATTATTCGGGCTGGCGCTGTTTTCGCTGACCCTGGCCGCGATCGTGTACTACCCGGCGCTCGATGCCGCCGTGATCCGCCAGCCACCGCCACGGATCGAGCCCGTGCCGCACGCCAATCGGCAACCGGTGGTCGATGTGGTGTTCGTGCTCGACACCACCGGCAGCATGGCGGGCCTGATCGAGACCGCCAGGGAAAAAATCTGGTCGATCGCCACCACGATGGCCGCCGCGCAACCCACGCCCGCGATCCGCATCGGGCTGGTGGGTTTTCGCGATCGCGGCGATGCCTATATCACCAAGCGCGTCGAACTGTCCGGCGATCTCGATTCGGTGTATGCCGCGCTGATGGATTTCGCGGCCGACGGCGGCGGCGATGGCCCGGAGAGCGTCAACGCGGCACTCGACGAGGCGGTACGGCGGATGTCGTGGAGCCAGGCGGGCAATGCCTACAAGGTGATTTTCCTGGTTGGCGACGCACCGCCGCACATGGACTACCAGGACGAGGCGCAGTACCCGGAGATTCTCGTTGCGGCCGCGCAAAAAGGCATCGTCGTCAACACCATCCAGTGTGGCGACAGCGTCGCGACCGTGCAGCCGTGGACGCAGATCGCGAGTCTCGGCCACGGCGCATTCCTGCAGGTCGAGCAGGCCGGCGGCGCGGTTGCGATCAGCACCCCGTATGACGCGCAGATCGCCACGCTGTCGGCCCGGCTCGACGCGACGCGGCTCTACTACGGCAGCACCGAGGACAAGGCGAAGATGTCGGCGAAGATCGCCGCCACCGAGAAGCTGCACGATGGCGCCTCGGTGGCATCACGCGCGCGGCGCGGCGCCTTCAACGCCGCACCCGCCGGCAAGAGCAACTTCCTCGGCGACAAGGAACTGGTCAGTGCGGTGGCCGAAGGCAGCCTGAAGCTCGAGGAACTCGAGCATGATGCGTTGCCGGAAGCGCTGAAGCCGATGGCCCCCGCCGCGCAGCAAGCCTACATCGGGGAACTCGCAAGTGAGCGTCGGCAACTCGAGGGCGAGGTGCGCGATCTGGCCGCAGCGCGCAGCGAATTTCTCAGGAAGAAAGTCGAGCAGGCGGGAGGCGCAAAGGACTCGCTCGATCAGAAACTTTATGACACCGTCAGCCGCCAGGCGGCCGAAGCCGGGCTGGTATACACCGACGGTCCGGATTACTAGGAATCGGCAACGGGCCGGCCCGCAATCCGCGGGTCAGGCCGCCACCCACTCAGGGTATGGCAGTTTTTTCTTCCACAGGAACTCCGCGTTGAACAGCTTGCTGCGGTAGCGTGTTCCCGAGTCGCACAGGATCGTGACGATGGTGTGACCGGGGCCGAGCTCGCGCGCCAGCGCCACCGCACCGGCGATATTGATCCCCGAGGAACCGCCCACGCACACGCCCTCGTCTTTCAGCAGGCTGAAAATATACGGCAGCGCGTCGTCGTCGCTGACCTGGCAGCAGAAATCCGGCACCAGCCCCTCGAGGTTGCCCGGCACGAAACTGACGCCGATACCCTCGGCGATCGACTCGCCGCTGCTCACCAGCTCACCATGACGGAAGTGATTGAACAATGCCGAGCCCAGCGGATCGGCCAGACCGATCCTGACGTCGGGATGGTGTTCGCGCAGTGCCTGCGCCACACCCGACAGCGTACCCCCGGTGCCGACTGCGCAGATGAAACCGTCGATCTCGCCCCCGGTCTGGTCCCAGATTTCCTGACCGGTGGTGTCATGATGAATCCGGCGGTTTGCCGGGTTGTCGAACTGGCGTGCCCAGATCGCGCCGTTCCGCTCGCGCGCGCTGCGGCCCGCCGCCACCTCGCGCGCGGTGTGGATGTAGTGCTGGCTGCTGGTGTGGGGAACCGAAGGCACCAGGATCAGCTCGGCGCCGAGCATTTCCAGCTGATCGATCTTTTCCTTGCTGGCGCTTTGCGGCATCACGATCACGCTCTGATAGCCCAGCGCATTCGCAACCAGGGTCAGGCCGATACCGGTATTGCCCGCGGTTCCCTCCACGATTACCCCGCCCGGACGCAATTCGCCGCGCGCCTCGGCATCGCGGATGATGCCGAGCGCGGTACGGTCCTTGACCGAACCACCCGGATTCATGAACTCCGCCTTGCCGTAGATTTCGCAGCCGGTCAGCTCGGACACCCGGCGAAGATGAATGAGTGGCGTATTGCCGATGATGTCGGGAAGTCGCGTCTGTTTTGGCATGGGATCCTCGCGCAAATCAGTGAGTCAGACTCGGAAAACACCCGCCACCTGCAGCGTCCATTCGATGTGCGCCCCGCCCGGGTACCGGGCGTGCATCAGTGCGCTGCCGGCTGCTGCTGCTGAAGCGGCGGTGCTTCGCAGCAGCCCGGCGGCATCACTCCCGCGTAGTCGCCGTTTACCAGCATGTGAACCCAGATACTCAGGCCGAAGCCCAGCGCAACCGCCGGCGTCCACTTCAGGTGCCCGAAGAAAGTGTACCGGCCGCGCGCCTGCCCCATCAACGCAACACCGGCGGCCGAACCGATCGACAGCAGGCTGCCACCGACCCCGGCGGTGAGCGTGACCAGCAGCCACTGCTGCACATCCATCTGCGGATTCATCTGCAGCACCGCGACCATTACCGGGATGTTGTCGATGACCGCCGACATCAGCCCGACCAGGATGTTTGCCACGGTCGGGCCCAACTCCACGAACAGGTAGCTGCTCAGCTGATCCAGGTAACCGATGAAGCCGAGCCCGCCCACGCACATGATCACGCCAAAAAAGAAAAACAGCGTGTCCCACTCCGCGCGCGCCACCTCGCGAAAGCTGTCGAAGGCACCGATATCGCCGGCCTCGCCATAGCCCGCGCTATCGGTGGGGCTTGCGATGTGCGTGCGGCGCAGGTAATAGCCGAAAAATTTCAGATAGGCGAGGCCCGTCATCATGCCAAGAAACGGCGGCAGGTGCAGGAAGTTGTGAAAACACACCGCCGTGGTGATGGTCAGGAAGAACAGCGCGATGACACGCCGCGCACCGCGCTTCATGACCACGACCTCGTCACTGACCTCGGGGCGCTCCTTGCCGAGCGCGAGCGACATCAGCATCGCGGGCACCAGGTAATTCACCAGTGAGGGCAGCAGCAGCGCAAAGAAGCTCCAGAAATCGACCAGTCCCTTTTGCCAGACCATCAGCGTGGTGATATCACCGAACGGACTGAACGCGCCGCCGGCATTTGCCGCGACCACGATATTGATGCACGACAGCGCCACGAAACGCTCGTTGTTCTTGCCCACGGCCATCACCACCGCGCACATCACCAACGCGGTGGTGAGGTTGTCGATCACGGGCGACAGGAAAAAACTCGTGATGCCGGTGATCCAGAACAGCTGGCGATAGGTGTAATGGCGGTTCACCAGCCAGGTGCGCAGGCTGTCGAATACATTGCGCTCGCTCATGGCGTTCACGTAGGTCATCGCCGCGAGCAGGAACAGAAACAGCTCGGCAAACTCCACCAGGAAATGACGCACTGCGGTCTCGGCCTCGTGCGGCATGCCCCGCTGCGCGTACTCGAAGGCGATGATGGCCCAGATCATGCCGGCACCGAGCATCACGGGTTTCGATTTGCGCAGGTGGGTGAATTCCTCGCCGATCACGGCGACGTAGGCCAGGACAAAAGTGGCCAGCGCCGCAATTCCCACCCAGCTCGTGGTCAGGTCCATGCTCTCTCCTCGTTTCGCTGTCGTTGTAGCCGATGAAAAGCGCAGTACGCAACGCCAGCACGGGTTTCCACGGATCGGCCTGAAGCCCGGGTAGCGATGCCATTACCAGGGCCAACCCGCGGTCAAGCGAGGCATTATCCCGCTTTTTGGCGCTCAGCAGGACGGGAAAAAGTCGCCCTGTGCCTGTCCTCCATCTGCCATCGGAATGCGACCGGTGTCTCATCCCGGACCTCGATGCCCTCGCGATGCGTCCACCGCGGGTGATCGCTGGACTATAGTTGGATCGAATCTACTGCCCGTGCTTGCATCGCCTCTGCGGTGCACCCGCGAGCAGCGCACGCGTCGAGGAAACACGCCATGCCAGCAACAGCCTCCGAACAACTGTTCCTCGAGCTGATCAATTCGGCGCGGCTCGATCCACTCGGCAACGCCGCACGCTATATCAGCGATTACGCACCCCTGACGTCGGGCAATTCCGATATCCAGTCGGCACTGAATTATTTCGGTGTGAACGGCAGTCTCCTGCTGCAGCAGTTTTCCGCGCTGGTGCCGGTGCAGCCACTGGCCTTCAACGATGCCCTCGCGGCGGCGGCGCGGGCGCACAACGTCGCGATGATCAACGCCGACACGCAGTCGCACCAGCTGCCCGGTGAGGCATCGTTCGGGGCGCGCCTGCAGGCGCAGGGATACAGCTACAGCTCTGCCGGGGAGAACGTGTACGCCTACGCGGACAGCGAGTTGTACGGCCACGCGGGCTTCATGGTCGACTGGGGCGGCAGCGCCGCCAGCGGTGGCATGCAGTCCCCGGCCGGTCATCGCCAGAACATCATGAGCGCGAGCTTTCGCGAGATCGGCGTCGGCGTCACGCTCGAGAACAGCGGCGCCACGAGTGTCGGTCCGATGGTGGTCACCCAGGACCTCGGCGTGCGCCAGAACTCGAACAGCTTCAGCCTGGTGCTAGGCGTCAGCTACAACGATGCCGACGACAACGCGTTCTACTCGGTCGGGGAAGGCGTGGCGGGGCTGAATGTCGCGCTCGGCGCCACCAGCACCACCACCAGCGCCGGTGGCGGCTATACCCTGGAGCTCAACGCAACCGGGCTGCAGACGCTGCGCTTCAGCGGTGGCGAGCTTTCTTCCGCGGTCGATGTGAGCCTCAACCTGGTGAACGGGAAGAACTACAAGATCGACGTGATCGATGCGCACACCTTGCAGACATCGGTTTCCGCCACGGTCTCCGGCCCGATCAGCGTGATCAACGCGCTCGGGCTGAGCGGTTTGTCATTGACCGCCACCAGCGGCAGCCAGACGATCAACGGCAGCGCGGGCAACGACACCCTGAATGGCGGTGCGGGCAACGACACCCTGTTCGGCGGCGCCGGCAATGACAGCCTGCGCGGCGGCAGCGGCAGCGATACCCTGCACGGTGGCAACGGCAACGACACCTACGTGGTGACACGAGGCGACACCCTGATCGAAGCCGGAGCTGCGGGAATCGACACCGTGCGCAGCGCGGTCAGCTGGAAACTCGGCGCCAATCTCGAACACCTGAGCCTGGTCGGTGCGAACGCAGTGAACGCAACCGGCAATGCCGCGGCCAATCACCTCACCGGCAACAATGCCGCCAATGTGCTGAACGGTTACGCCGGCGCGGATTCATTGCGTGGTCTCGCAGGCAACGATGTGCTGAATGGCGCGCTGGGAAATGACACCCTCAGCGGTGGTGGCGGCGAGGACACCTTCGTATTCGCCCACGCGCTCTCGCCAGCCAATGTCGACACCATCAGGGATTTCAGCAGCAGCATCGACCGCATCCGTCTCGATGACGATGTGTTCAGCGCATTGACCGCGGGCACGGCGCTGAGTGCCGAGCAGTTCCACTCGGGCGCGGGCGCCACCGCGGCCCACGATGCGAGCGACCGTATCGTCTACGACACCGCATCGGGCGCGCTCTATTACGATGCCGACGGGATCGACGGGGCCGCTGCCATCAGGTTTGCGATCCTCGGCACGGCCTCGCATCCCGCGCTGGCGGCCAGCGATTTCGTGGTGGTCGGCTGAGCACGGTGGCGCGCTCGAGGCGCGACCTCAGCCCGCTCGCGTCCTGAGGAGTGCCCGCTTTTTCAGCGCGCGGATCTCGCACCGGAAGCCGTCCGCGATCGACTCGATATCGGGCACCATGCGCTTGCAGCCCATCGCACCCAGGCACAGCCGGCCCGCGCTGCTCATGACCGTGAGATTCAGCCCGGAGTTGAGCTGCACCGGACCGAATGGATAGAGGCGCAGCACCCGCGCGCCGGCACAATAGAGCGGTTTTTGCGGGCCCGGCAGGTTCGAGATCACCAGGTTCCACAACGGTGGCAGTTGCTCGCCGAGGTGACTGCGCGAGTACAGCTCGATCACCTGGGTGAGCAGCCACGGCACCGTGATGCTGGTCAGCAGATCGGTGGCCTGGCGAAACACATCGCCCTTGCCGTGGCCGTGACGCTCCTTCGCGCGAGCGGTCTGCGCATGGATCGCGAGCAGGCGCTGCACCGGATCGGCGTCCTGCAGCGCAAGCTCGGCGAAAATCATCGACACCCGGTTGCCGGCATCGTCAGCGCCGGCAGCGGCACTGCGCACGGTCACCGGCACGCTGGCGATCAACGCTCGTTCCGGCAAGCCCCCGTGCCCGAGCAACCAGTCGCGCAGCGCACCGCCGCAGGCCGCGAGCACCACGTCATTGACGGTCGTGCCGAACGCATTCCTGATCGCTTTCACGTCGGCGAATGCCACGTCCGCCATCGCCACGCTGCGCTGGCGCGACAGCGCGCCGTTGAACGGCGTCGGCGGCGCCTCGAACAGGCCGGCTGAGTGCGCACCGGCATCCAGCTGCAGCCCCGGCTCGCCGCTGCCCGCATCCCTGCTGCGCAGCAAGGTGGCGCCGATATCGGCAAGCGCACGCCATGCGCTGAATGGTTTGGCCGCGAGCGCGCGCGAGGTATCCAATGCGAACCATGCCAGCGAGGGCGGCTGGTCGGGCGTCCACTCGCGCTCCGGCACCACACGGCGATGTCCGCGCGGCGCGAGATCGAGCAGGGTATTCATCATCGCCACCAGCCGCCCGCCGTCCATCGCCGCATGATGCACTTTCACCACCAGCGCGACATTGCCGTCACTCAAACCCTCCACCAGGTGCATCTCCCACAGCGGCAGCGAGCGATCGAGCAGGCGCCCCGCCACTTCGCCGACGAATTCGGCGAGCTCGCGTCGGCCACCGGGCGCGGGAAGGGCCGCGCGGTGCAGGTGGTTGTCGAGCGAAAAATCGGGATCCTCCAGCCAGTGCGGATCGCCGAGGCGCAGCGGACCCTCGACCAGGCGACGGCGAAACGGCGCGACCAGGTGAATGCGCTTCCCGATATCGCGGCGCAAGCCGGCGAAGAGCGAACGCGCCGGTCGTTCGAGGATCAGCACGCCCATGGTGTGCATCGGCATCTCGGGAGTCTCGGCGTAGAGCATCCCGGCATCGAGGCTGGATACGCGCTGCATCAGCGTGGCTTCAGTGCCAGGCGCAGCAGCGCATCGAGTGCGCGCTGTGGCAGTCGGTTGAGCACGACCCGCTGCGGATCGGGCTTCACCGAATAGGCGATCCGCGGGCACGTCGCGCTGAGCGCCGTGTGCACCACCTGCGCCAGCACCTCCGGCGGGTGCGCCTTGGCCTGCTCCTTGATCGTCGCCTGCCCGATATTGCCGAGCAGGTCCCCGAAGTATTTCGAGGCCTGCGCGGCGCGCGCGAAATTCCGCTCGATGCTGCTGACCATCGCGGTACGAAAAGGACCCGGCTGGATCTTGATCACCGGCACCCCGAGAAACATCAATTCACGGCGCAGCGCATCGGAATAGGCCTCTATCGCGTGCTTGCTCATCGCGTAGATGCCATTGAACGGCATCGCGCTCTGCCAACCGGTTTCGGAACTGATGTTGACGATGCGCCCCTTGCGCGCCAGCAACAACGGGAACAGGGCATGGTTGACCCGCACCGTACCCATCACGTTGACGTCGAGCACATGGCGAATCGTTTCGGGATCGACCTCGATCACCGAGCCGACCTCGAGTATGCCGGCAAAATTGACGATGCCATCCAGGCCCTCGCACGAGCGCGCCACCTGCGCCACTGCCGCGTCCACGCTCGCCTGTGCAGTGACGTCGAGCACCAGCGTGGTGATGTTTTCCTCGCCGCCCAGTTCGCGCAACGCAGCCTCGGCGAAATCGGCCGCGAACACCTGCCAGTTGCGCGCGGCAAGATAACGCGCCGTCGCACCGCCCAAGCCACCGCCGGCGCCGGTAATGAATACGCTGCGCCTGGAATCCGGACCGCGGGACATCGTTCAACTCCTGATTGGAACGCCTGCAGGCAATGCTACGCGCCCGGGAGCCCGGCGATCATTGCCATACATCATCAAATCGGCGAATAACCATGCAGCGGCGTTGCCCACCTGTGCCTTGAACCGGCAGGCACAGGACAGTCCTCGCGATCGCGATCAGCCTCGCCGCCACCATCCGCAGTCATCGTTCGTAATCCCAGATACCGTCATTGTCCAGATCGCGGTCGATGCCGCCGGCATCGTGGTCCCATATGCCGTCGTTGTCGAGATCCCGGTCGATGCCACCGGCATCGTGATCCCAGGTGCCGTCGTTGTCGCGGTCACGGTCGATGCCGCCCATATCGGCATCCCACACGCCATCGTTGTCGAGATCACGGTCTGTTCCACCCACGTCCGCGTCCCACACCCCGTCATTGTCTCGGTCGCGATCGATGCCACCGCGGTCGGCATCCCACACGCCATCGTTGTCGCGGTCGCGATCGATGCCCTGCGCCTGCGCTGTCGCGAGCCAAAACAAAGCCATCAGCGCGAATACCGTCCTCACGCCCATGCCCTGCTCCCCCTCTTCCCGTGCTTTGAATTCGCCTGCAACAGGCACATTGCCGGCCGCTGCCTGCTGACACGCCGATGCTGCGCCAGCCTAGTTTCCATCCGACACGCCCCAGGCATAGCGTTGCGCCGCGAGAAAGCGCAGCGCATCGTCATGGCCGCAGCACCGCTCCTGCAGGCTGGCAAATTTCGCGCAGGCCAGCACGAAGGGTTCCGCAATCGGGGCGTGAAACACGATTCCTTCCAGCCCGGCCCAGTCGGCCGCGATCATCTGCACCAGGTACATCAGCTCCGGGTTGCCGCCATAAGCGCCGCAACCCCAGTTGCCGCCGTGGAGCCTGATCCGGGGCGGTTCATTGCCCGGCAGGACACACGCCTGCACCGTCGCGCGAAAACCCGAATACGCGGTACGCAGCGCATCGTCGATGGTCTCCTCGCGATACACGCCACTGCCACCGGCCGGCGCCACGATTGCCAGCAGGTTGCTGAGCGCA
This sequence comes from Gammaproteobacteria bacterium, assembly GCA_016705365.1. Taxonomy (NCBI): domain Bacteria; kingdom Pseudomonadati; phylum Pseudomonadota; class Gammaproteobacteria; species Gammaproteobacteria bacterium. The sequence continues at coordinate 123,060 of JADIYI010000006.1, forward strand.
GACGCCTCGATACGAGAGCTTGCACGCACGATCACATCCGGCGTGGCGCGGGCAAAGTGGTTGCCATAGAGGCCCTGCGGCCGCCCCTGCCCCGTGTTCGCGTCAGTCGCCACCGCGATCCGCCGCGCGACGCCCTGCACCAGGACCGGCGTGGGCATGCCCGCACGATCGCGCGTGCGGGGATCGTAGCGCTCGTGCTGTCGCGCCAGGCACACCAGCTTTTGCCGCACGCTCGCGAGCAGCGGGTGTTCCGCTACCTGCATTTCATCCTGTGCGAACAAGGGGCTGCCATAGGCAAAGAACAACTCCCCGTCGGCGAAATTGAGATGCCACTCGTGCCCGGGAGCAACACCGGGCGAAGGCCGGTAGCTGAAGTATCCCGGCTCGGCGCTGACCAGCAAGGCGCTGCCGCAGCAGGCCTTGACGGGCGTGGCGCAAGGCCAGCGCGACACCCAGATTTCGCCACGCTCGACCTCACCGGGCGGGTACGCCAGATCGTAAAGCAGCTGCTTGTGCGGATGACTGAACACCGGTGGATGGGCTCGGCGCAATTCCGCCGTGTTCCAGCTTTCGCGAAACAACGGCTTCATGGCTGCCGGCTCCGCGATCCGGGGCCGTAGGGGCATCGTGCGCCCGGGCTCATCGACGCATTCCTGCACGCTGCCCGGCGCGCGCTGGCACAACACGTACTCGAGCTGTGCATCGGTCTCGATCGTGGCGGCACGCGCGGCGCGCACCGCGCTCACCGCCTGCGCTGGCGGCATGCCAAACTCGATCAGCAGGCGCGCCGCCAGCAGGCCGGTGCGGCCGAGTCCGCCCTTGCAGTGCACCAGGATCTTGTGCCCCGCGGCCAACCGCGCACGCACTACTGCGCCATGCGCGCTCCAGGCGGCCTCCCACTGCGCGTCGGGAATGCCCGCATCAGGGATCGGCAGATGGAAGTAGTCGATGCCGGCCGGAAGCCGCTCGGCGGTATCGGCCACACCGAGTTCGAGCATCTCGTGCTCTTCCACCAGGTTGATGATTGCGCGCGCACCCCAGCTTGCGATGGCCGCGAGATCGGTATCGAGATCGCGCTCCCAGGCGCCCGAAATCGCCTCGCGCTGGCGTTTGCCGGGGCAGAATGTCAGGCCGATGACACCCCTCGCGCCCGGTACCGCGACTTCGTCGATGCGCAGCGGATCGCTGCTGCTGTTTCTCACCACCGCATGCTCCATTTTTCTCACTCCGATGCGCCCCAGTGGCGATCCCGATGGACCGGCAAAGATGCTCCCGGCAGGGGGATCGTCTCAGGGGCGCTTGACACTCTTTATCGCACGCCGACAGTGTCTCTTGCCACGGCATCACCAGATGAGGCCGACGGCGCTGATCCCGAAAAATCGAGCACGACGTCCAGCCCCGATTGCCCCACCGTCACGCGTTGCGGGGCGTTGCCCGCCCCCTGGCCTCATGCCATGATGCCGCAAACACCCCGGGGCATGACCATGGATCGTACCGAGCGCTTTCACAAGATCCAGCAATTGCTGGAGAACCGCCGCCTGGTCACTTTCCGGCAATTGCAGGAGGCCTGCGAAGTTTCGCGGGCCACGTTGCAGCGCGATCTCGAGTACCTGCGCAACCGCTTCAACGCCCCGATCGTCTTCGACCGCGACGCCGGCGGGTATCGCTTCGAGGCGCTTCCCGCCGAGGCCGGCGGCCAGTTCGCGCTGCCGGGGCTGTGGTTCACCTCGCAGGAAATCCACGCCCTGCTGACCATGCAGCACCTGCTGGCCAATCTCGACCCGGGCGGGCTGCTGGCTCCCCATGTGCAGCCATTGATGACCCGCCTCAACACCCTGCTCGGCGAGGCAAAGAATCCCGCCGAGGAAATCCGCCGCCGCGTGCTGCTGGTCGGGATCGGCAGGCGCGCGATGAAGCTCGATCACTTCGAGAAGGCCGGCGCCGCGCTGCTGCACCGCAAGCGCCTCGAGATCGATTACTACGCGCGCGGCAGCAACGAGACCACGACGCGCCAGGTCTCGCCCCAGCGCCTGGTTCACTATCGCGAGAACTGGTACCTCGATGCCTGGTGCCACCTGCGCAAGGGGCTGCGGAATTTCGCGGTCGATTCGATCCGCGATGCGTCCATCGTCGACCGCCCGGCACGCGAAGTGCCGCGTTCGACGGTGGAAACCGTGCTCGGCCCCGGCTACGGCATCTTCACCGGCAAGAAGGTCGCGACCGCCGTGCTGCGCTTCACGCCCGAGCGCGCACGCTGGGTCGCGACCGAAGCATGGCACCCCGACCAGCGCGGCGAGTTCGGCAAGGATGGCTACTACACCCTGCGCTTACCGTATGCCGATGACCGGGAGCTGATGATGGATATCCTGAAGTACGGGGCGGATTGCGAGGTGGTGGGGCCGAAACAGTTGCGAAACAGTATTTCCGCCGAGCTGGATGAAATGAAAAAGGCCTATCGTTGATGGTTCAACACCGCAGTTCGAGGAAAGCGGGACCGACCGACTCGAAGCTTTTTGTGTGGTGACCCACGCTACTGCTGCGCCCGCTCCAGCTCGAACATCCGGTAGAGGATGCGGCGCCATTCCTCGTATCGCTGCTGCAGGCTGCCGTCGAGGGATACCATCCGGCCTTCGATCTCGAGCAGCGTCGGAGACAATTCGTTGTTCAGTCCGGTCGCGAGCAACGCGACTTCCTGCTGCTCGACTTTCGACCATTTGTAGGCGTTGTAGCTTTGCTTCATCGACTCGTAGGCATCGAGATGACGCTTGTCCTTTGACTTCAGCTGCTCGGTGCGGGATTCCACGTAGAACGATTCCTCGCGGATGATCTTGCGCCACATGTCATAGCTCGGCGTCATCCGGTCAAAGAGTTCCGCGTATTGCTCGTCAACGGCATCGACGAACAGGTATTCGTGCTCACGCACGCGCTCGATGCGCTCCATCAGCGGATCATTGGCGGCGGGAAGACGCCGCAATTCCCATATCCCGAGAGCGTTTTTTTCCAGGTAACCGGCGAAGGCATCCGGCACCAGTGAGCGGGCATACAGCAGCTTCGATACCTGTTCGATACGCCCGATCTCGGACGCACCCAGCTCATTGGCCTTGTTCCGCAAATCGTCGGCGATCTGCCGGTACAGGAACGCGAACAGCGGTTTCGAGCTGTTGCGCGCGCTGGAAAAATCCTGCTCGGACGTGGTGGCCTTGTAGGTCTTGTTCAACCACTCCCGACCGGTGCAGTCGAGCGCCTTCAGCGCAATCTCCAGCACCATCCCGTCGGAACGCACGATCGTGCCGGAGATCAGCAACTCGGCGCCAGGATCAGGTGCGGGCAACACGCGCACAACACCCCAGTTATCCGATGCCACCAGGGTCTGGCGCAATACAAAGGGCAGATAGTTTGCCTCCGCGCGTCGCACCTCCGGGAAGATGCCCGGGGACGGATTGAGCTCGATGTCTTCGGGAATGCCCGGGTCGAAAGCGACCAGGCCGATATCGAGCTGCTGAAACGCCCCCGCCCCGAGGGCCGGTCCCGTCGCGGCGAGACAACACAGCGCAACCGTCAGCATGGCCCACGGAATCCGCAGGATTCTCATGGGGATTTCCTGCTGCAGACATTGCCGCGCGTCAGCGTGAACCGGCAGTCGAAGTCCTCGCGGGGTGCCTCGAAGCGATAGAAGAACTTGTTGATGGTAAAACTGGTCGATTCCTTGCCCGAGTATACGGTGGTCGCGATGCGCAGCTCGTTGCCATCGGGCCCGATCGTCAATCGATGAAGAACATTGAGCTTGCCGGGCAGCGCCATGCGCAGCACCAGGTCGTTTCCGTCCCAGCCGCAGGTTTCGCTGCCGAGCGGGTGCTTTTCGGGGTCGATGGTCGTTTGCAGGAAATCACACCCGAGCGTGAAATCCTGGTTGCGCGATATCTGGATATCCTTGTCGGTCTGGGCAATCTCGACGATCGTCGACGTGGTGATGTATTCCGCGAAGCGTGCCAATGGAATCAGCGATTCGAAGGATTGATCGCCCGAGACACTCAGGCCGAGCGCAGGCTCGCGGTTATGGTAGGGATCCCTGGCGCGCTTTTCCGCCTCGCGCTGCCGCGCCTGGTACAGCGCATCCATGATGCCGCGGGCCGTTTCACTGCGCGCGTAATTCATTTCCCACGAGCCGGAAAAATCGGCGATCTTTTGCCGCTGAACGGGTACTTTCTGCGCCGCGCAGGCGGCCAGCGCAACGAGCGCTGCAAGCAACAGCAGGCGCGGGAAAATCAATTGGCCGCACCGGCGGGAGATCCGGTCCGGCCGAACACGCGGCCCAGGTCCTTGCCGATGAAGTAGAGTGTCGGCACCAGGAACAGCGTCACGAAGGTCGCGAACAGCACCCCGAAGGCGACCGAGATCGCCATCGGCTTGACGAATTCGGACTGGATCGAGGTTTCGAGCTGGATCGGCAACAGGCCGACAAACGTCGTGAGCGAGGTGAGAATCACGGCGCGAAAGCGCGTCGGGCCCGCTTCCATCACCGCCTCGCGCCAGTTCCGTCCCTCGTCGATATAGTGGTTGATGAAATCCACCAGCACCAGGCTGTCATTGACCACCACGCCGACCAGGCCGATGATCCCGATGACCGACAGCATGCTGATGTCCTTGCCGAGCAGGAGATGGCCGATGATCGCGCCGATGATGCCGAAGGGGATCACCGACATGATCAGCAGGGGCTGCACGTAGCTGCGCAGCGGTATGGCAAGCGCGCCGAATATCAGCAGCAGCACGCCGATCAGTCCAAACCACAATGCCTGCGAGGACTGTTGTTCGGCCTCCGCTTCGCCGCTCAACTTGTAGGTCACGCCGGGGTAGCGCGCGAGAATGCCGGGCAGCGCCTCGGTGGTCAGGGCCCGGGCCACATCTCCCGGTTCGACCTGAAACTTGTTGATATCGGCCTGGACGTCGACGACGCGCTGCCGGTCGATCCGGTTGATCGCGCTCACGCCGCTCTGCTCGTGCGCTTCACCCACCACCGGGAACGGCACCTTGCGCCCGTCCGGCAGGCGGACCCACATCGAACGCAGGGTCGCCAGCGTGGTGCGCGCACTCTCGGGAAAGCGCACATAGACGCGCACTTCGTGGCGCGCGCGTTGCACGCGCTGGATTTCGGCGCCGAAAAAAGCCTGGCGCACCTGGCGTGCCAGTTCCACGTCGCCAAGCCCGAGCGCGGCGCCTTCGCGCGTGACCCGGATATCGAGCTCGGCGCCACCGCCGTTGAAGGTGTCGCGAATATCATGCACGCCGCTGATCCCTGCCGCCGCGTGGCGCAATTCTTCGGAAGCGCGCCGCAGGCTTTCGATGTCATGGCCACGCAATTCGATATCGAAGGCGGGTATGCCGGGCCCCGCGTTAGCATCGATACTGAGCGAGCGCACGCCCTCCAGCGGACCCAGGGCTTCGCGCAGCCATTGCGCCAGCACCACCGAGGTGATGCTGCGCTGCTCGCTCGACAGGAGTTCGATATCGATGCGCGCGCTGGTATCGGTATCGGAGACGACCAGCAGCTCGACGATCACGTCACGGGCCGCCGCATCCTGCTCCCTGAAACGCTGGTTCATCGCCTGGGCCGCCACCTCGACCCGCTGCGCATAGGCGTGGGTCTTTTGCCAGGCGGTGCCCTGCGGCATCTCCAGCTTGATCGCGATGCCGTTCGACGGCACGTTGGGGAAGAAAACGAAGCGCACGATTCCGGAAGGCACCAGTGCCAGGCAGACAATCAGTACTGACACGAACAACGCGAGCGTGATGTAGCGGTTGCGCACGGCGAGATCCAGCACACGGGTGTAGGGCCCGCGCGCGAAATCCGACAACGCAGCGGTAAAACGCCGCTGGATACGCCGGATACGCGCCAGCACGCCGTGGCGGGCCGGGTCCTCATCGATCCGGATATTGCGCAGATGCGCGGGCAATATCAGCTTGGTCTCGATCAGCGAGAACAGCAGGCACAGGATGACCACCGGGCCGATGTGGGTCATCGCCCGCGCAAACCCTTCGGTCAGAAACAGCGAGGGGCCGAATGCGATCATCGTGGTCAGGGCGCCGAAAACCGTCGCGGTGGACACACGCCGCACGCCACGCACGATGCTGGCCAGGCCCTGGCGTTCGGCTTCCAGGCGGGCGTAGGCGCTTTCGGCGGTCACGATGCCATCGTCGACCAGGATGCCGAGCACGAGGATGAACGCAAACACCGACAGCACATTGATCGATATCGGCAGGCCGAATATCTGGATCGTCGCCAGCGTGGCCAGGATGGCGAAGGGCACGCCCATGATCACCCACAACGCCAGACCGACATCGAGGAACAAGCCCAGCGTCAGCACCACCAGGAACGCGCCCTGGGCCGCGTTTCTCAGCATCAGCGAGATACGCCCCCGCAGTATCTCGCTCTGGTCGTACCAGCCGTCGAGGTGTATTCCCGGTGCGAGAGAGGCGCGTTTGCGCTCGATGTAATCGTGCACCTGCTGCGTGATATGCAGCACGTTCTGGTCACCCACGCGATCGACCACCAGGGTGAGCGCGCGCTTGCCGTTCAGTGTGCTGAGCACCGGCTGGTCGACGAAACCGTCGCTCACGCTGGCCACGTCGCCGAGCAGCAGGCGAGTGCCATCCGCGCGGCTCAGCAGGACCAGGGCCGCGAATTCCTCGCCGGTGTAGGCCTGCGATACGGAGCGCAGGGTGACCGAACCCTGGGCGGTGCGCACCCGTCCGCCCGGCAGGTCACGCGAGCGCTCGCGCACGGCAGCGACCACCTGGTCGAAATCGAGGCCATGGCGGCGCAGCGCGGCATCGGAGACTTCCACCGAAATCTCGTATTCGCGTTCGCCGAGTACATTGATTTCACTGATGCCATCGAGGCCAGGATCTCGTCGCGGATCTGTTCGCCGAGCCGCTTCAGGCTGCGCTCGTCCACATCGCCGGACACGCTGACCCGGATGGCGCCGCTGCGCCAGATCAGTTCCTCGACTATCGGGGCCTCGGCATCCAGGGGGAAGGCCGCAATGCCGTCGACCCGCACCTTGGCTTCGTTGAGCGCCCTGGAGAGATCGGTGCCCGGCTGCATCTCGACGGTCACGACGCCCACGCCTTCCTGCGCCACGCTGCGGATCTCCTCGATGCCGACGATATCGCGCAGCGCTTCTTCGATCTTGATGATCACGCCCTGCTCGACCTCTTCCGGCGAGCTCCCGGGATAGGGAACCGTGACCGTGAAGGTATCGGTCGGGAAGCTCGGAAACACTTCCTTGCGGATGCTGCCGAGCGACGCCAGGCCGGCGCAGAAGACCACCAGCATCAGCAGGTTTGCGGCGATCGGGTTGGAGGCCATCCACCCGATGATGCCGCCCTCGCTGCGATAACGTGACTCAGCCATCGATGCCCGACACCGGCATGCCATCGAACATCAGCTCGAGGCGTGTCAGGGCAACCGCGTCGCCGTCCTCCAGCCCTTCGCCGATGATCACCTGCTCCTCGTCGAGGCGCGTGATTTTCACGGCGCGCCGGCGCAGGTATCCGTCGGCGAACACGAACACGCTGTTCCCGTCATGTATCGTGGCTCGCGGCAGCGCAAATGCCCCCGCGACGGGCCTGCCCGGCAACCCGGCCTCGACAAACAAGCCGAGCGGCAGTGCCGCGCCATGGCGTTCGGCATCATAGGGGAAGTCGACTTCGACGATGACCGGAAACACGCGCGTCTGCGCGTCCACGCGCTGCTCCACGCGGGCCAGCCTGCCGGCCCACCGGTGTTGCCTGGCGCCGAGCCGCGCCTCGAGCCACACCGCTTCGGTGGTTTGCGCATCGAGGAAACCCGCATCGGCGGCGCTGACCGGCAGGCGCACCTCGGCGAGGTCGGTGCCGAGCAGCCGTGCGATACCCATTCCCGGTGCGAGGTATTGGCCGAGTTCGGTCAGACGGGTATCGACGAGGGCATTGAACGGCGCCCGAATCTCGGTGTGGGCGAGGTCCTGTTCCGCCTGACGGATGCGCTCACGCGCGGCCTGCACCCGGGCATCGGCCTCGTTCATGGCAGCACGGCGCTTGAGGGCCGTGGCATCGGCCAGCGCCATTTCCGCGCTGGCGAGTGCGACGCGGGCATCGGCCAGCACCACGCGGTAATCGATCGGATCGAGCCGTGCCAGCAGCGTCCCCTGCGCGACGCGCATGCCGGAGACGAATTCCGGCGCGATCCATTCGACCCGCCCGGCCACGTCGGCGGCCAGGTCCAGTTGGCGGCGGGCCGTCACCGTGCCCTGCGCGCGGATCATTACCGGCACATCGCCTTTCTTTACCCGCAACAGTTGCACCTGGGGCAGTGGCGCCGTGGCGTCGTTGCGCGGCAGCGCCGGGCGCGATTGCACCATCAGGAAGGCAATGGCAATCGAACACAGCACCAGCAGCGGCGGAACGAGGGGCTTCAGGCCCTTGCGCAGAATCAATGACAACTCTCCCAGGACAGGCGGCAAATCGACGGCAGTACCGCCGCTGGCGTGCTTGCATCAGTCACGGCAGCCGTCGCGGATTGTACGGGAAATCCGCGGCTTTCGATCTCTGGCGTGAATATGGGGGTGGATTGCCAGGCGGCAGGGACAGCGGATGCATCCCGGACAGAGCGCGCGATACCCGAGGCAGCGCGCGCCGGATCAGGCGATCAGATCTTCAACCAGGGCGGCGCGTCGTGCCCAGGGCCGCGGGCAAATGCCTGCGGCACACCATCGAGCCCGAGCACCGCGGGATTACCGCTCCACCATACCGAGTTGCCGGTACGGCTGCTGATCAGCCAGCGCCCGCCGACGCGTCGCAGTTCGTCGTTGTACCACGCCCCGATCAGCAGGGTGCCGTTCGGTGCCAGCGCGTTCACGACATGCTGGGCATACAGATAACTGCGCGCCGCGGCGCGCTCACCATCGATGTGCAGCAGGGGCTGGCCGACGAAATGCTGCGTGGCATCCAGCCGCCCCTGCCCCTGTTCCAGCATGTGGCGGTAGCCACGCGGATCGAAGCTACCCGCGACCGGGATGTCGATCCTGGCATCCGCTGTGAACAGCGACTCGAGCAGATCGAAATCGCGCGAGTCGAGCGCCACCGGATACTTCAGCAGCAGCTGCGTGATCTGCTGCGCATCGAGCAGGGATTGCAGTGTCCATCATCGGGTCCTCGGCGCGCCGGTTCAGTTTCCGCGCTCGATGCTATCAGGTCCGAACGGCTGCAGCATATGCCGGGAGAGGTTGCCGAAATGTTCCGAGACGATCTCGCGCTCGCTGTAGCGCCACTGGCCATCGACCTTCTCGAAACGATCGAGATTGCGACCCGCCACTACCGGCTGCAGCGGAAAATCCTCGATTCCTGAAACACCACGATATAGGAACGGCACACCGCGCTGAGGCCATCGGCGGAGATATCGATGATCGGGTTCGAGACCGTGTGCTTGGTGCCGGGAGTCCCGGTGTGCGGGTAGATTCGCGTATAAGCCTGGTACATCGCCACGATCGCGGCCGGGTCATCGAGCACGTCCGGATTGTCACCTGGTGTCACCAGGCATGCATTTGCAAACAGTCGCGCCATCCCCTCGAAATCACCGCGATCGAGATGCTCGCAGTACAGGTAAAGCAGCTTCTGGATCTGGTAGATATCGTCGGCCATCGTCGTGCTTCCTTTTTGTGGCGGATGTTCATCTTTGTGGCGGATGTTCATCGTGATCCGGAGCCCGTCGGCGTCTGCCCGCTCACGTACGAAGCCGGCGCAGGCGAGAGGCAGGGCGAGACAGAACGCAACGCGGTTCCAGCGCATCGAAGTCTATGCGCGCTGGCGGCGGCGGCTTCATCCGTGCGAATGAAATATCCGTAATCCCCTGCGAGGGTCGCGGCGGGGGTACGATCAGGAAAACGGGAACGGCGCAACGTAATGCATTTGCGTGATGCAGGCGGACCCGAACAGGACGATTATTGCTAAGCTCAGCCCCGTCCATCACCGTTCAGGAGCAAACGATATGCACCATACCTCTTCCCCGCAAAGCGGCGTAATCGTCACGGGAGGCGCGTCCGGCATCGGGATGGCCTGCGCCGAGGCGCTGGCTGCCACCAGGCGCCCGTCGCGGTCTGGGATCTGCACGAAGAAGCGGCGCAACGCGTGGCGCGGGATATCGGGCAACGCTTCGACGTCGCGACGACAGGCATCGGGATCGATCTGTGCACTACCGATGCGATCGATGCCGCGGTTCGCGCGACACGCGCCGCGCTGCCGTCGATCGGCGGCCTGGTTCACGCCGCGGGTGTATCGATGCCCATCCCGCTGAACGAACTCGAGGTTGCGCAGTGGGATGCCGTGCTCAACGTGAACCTGCGCGCCCTGCCCTTCGTGGTCAAGGCGATCCATGCGGACCTCGTGGCAAACCCCGGATCGGCCGTCGTGGGGATCGCCTCGATCAACGCAACGCTCGGCAACGCGGCGAACCCCGCCTACTCCGCCTCCAAGGGCGGCATGCTGTCACTGGTGCGTTCGCTCGCCGATTTTCTCGGCCCGCACAACGTGCGCATCAATTCGGTATCGCCGGGCCAGATCGACACGCCGATGCTGCGGCCCACCGTCGAGATACTCCCCGACGGCTATTTTGAGAAGCGCATTTTGCTCGGTCGGCTCGGCCAGCCGCGCGAAATCGCCGCCGTGGTGCGCTTCCTGCTCTCCGACGAGGCCAGTTATGTGACCGCCGCCGAAATCGTGGTCGACGGCGGCAATATAACCTCGCAGCGTGGCTGAAGCGCGCGTCGTGGCACGGCGCTCGCTTCAATCCTGCCGCTCGACCAGGTAATCCAGCGACGCTTTGCCCGCGCCGTTTACCGCCAGCCAGAAAAAGATCACGAAATACGCAGCCTCTTCGAATCCAAACAGCGTCTCGATGGAGTCCACGTACTCCCATTTCGCGAAAATGACGGCGACGATCATGACCACGGCCAACCCGCCGCCCGCGACGCGGGTGACAAGCCCCAGCATCAGCGCAAGGCCACCAAAACACTCCAGGCCGGAAACGAACGGCGTGAGAATTTCGGGGAACGGGATGCCCCAGTCCTTGAAGTACCCGGTCATCTGCGGCAGGTTATTGAGCTTTCCCCAACCTGTCAGCATGAATACGTAGCCTGCGACCAGGCGCGCCGCGAGCGGCCCGGTCCACAGCAAGTGCGCGGCAATCTGTTTGGGCCACAAGATGAGCAGCTTCATGGCGAGCTCAGGAACGATGCTGCGGGACGGATTCTGGTTCATGCGATGTTCCTTGTGCATGGCTCTCGCGTGTATTCGCGCCAGGCGAGCAATCCGTTACGCATCCAGCGCGAAAACCAATGCGCAAGCTGGCTGCCGAGCTCATCCTCCGGCAGCTCCAGTTCTGCCTGCAGCTCATCCAGTGCCGCACCGACCGGTGTGCCATCAAACAATTTTTCCAGCAGCAGATATTCATTTTCTCCGAGCGCCATGCGCCAAACGACATCTTCGTGCCGGAACACCGCGACGAAGGTCCTTTCGGGTGTCGGCGGCGGCGGGAATTGGCCCTCCTGCACCGCGAGAAAGTAATCGTTGACCGGGAAATCGAAAGCAAGCAGGCGCAATGCGGTGCGTGGCCGGAGAACGCATTGCAGCAGGTCATCAGGCGTCATTCCTTCGAGATGCGCCGGCTCCAGGGCTATCGTCTCCTGCGGATCGAGCAACTGCGAGACGGATTTTTCAAGCGTTGCAAGCTCGCACGCGAATGGATCTCCTGAGGAATGGCGGGCAAGATATCCTGGCAAATGCGCCGCATATCTGCCGATATTGAAATGTGCCGACTCCACGCTGTTGACAAAATCCGTGATCAGACCCTCGAATGCATCGTCACCGAGGAAATGCTTCAGCACGGGATAATCGTCCACCGTTGCCTCATGGAGCCGATAGCGGTAGGCGTTCACATAGACCGCCAGCTGCTCGGCAGGCGCGAATTGTTTCTTCGCGTGAATCCAGGTATCCGGTTTGCTGTCAATTTTCGCACCGACCAGAATGGCTTCCTGCATGCGCAACTGCGATTCGTCGAGTGGCTCTGCAATACCGTTCACGCGGCGCGCCCGCGCGCCGGCAAGCTCGGGCAATGGCGCGTAGTGCGGGGCGTCGGCCGCGGCGGCCTTCGCCTTGTCCAGTTCGGCGTAAAGCACATCCCATTGCGGCACGTTGTCATCCCACTCAACCATGGTGTTGATGGTGCGCCCCGCCGTATGGATGACGTACTTGTATAGCGCCCAGACTTCATCGACCACATGATCGTCATGGGTATCGATGATGTGCGTGCCGTAGTTACGGTGTCCGGAAAGATGAATTTGCGCGACCTTGTCCAGCGGCAATGCATCGATATAGGCTTTCGCATCCAGGCGGTGGTTGTAGCACGTGACATAGACGTTATTTACGTCCAGCAACAAATGACAGCCGGACTCCCGAGCCATGGCGGCAATGAACTCCGCTTCGGGAATGGTCGAGTGCTTGAATTCGAGGTATGTCGAGGGATTTTCCAGGGCAATCGGGCGCCCCAGATAATCCTGTACCTGCTTGATGCGTGCGACGATATGCCGCAGCGCTTCTTCCGTGTAGGGAACCGGCAGCAAATCGTGCAGATTCCTGTGGGCCACTCCGGTCCAGCAGAGATGGTCGGAAATCCAGGCGGGGCTGGCAAAATCGATCAACCCTTTGAGCTTGCGCAAGTATTCGGAATCAAGCGGATCGACCGTGCCGATTGACAGCGCGACGCCGTGCATCGCAATCGGGTAGTGATCGCGGATGCGGGCAAGATTGCGCTTTGCCCTGCCGTCGGTATCCATGAAGTTTTCCGAAATGATCTCGAACCAGTCGACTTGCGGCGTGTGCGCAAGAATATGCGCGTAATGCGGTATCCGCAGGCCCAGACCAAAGCCCAGATCGGGAAACGGCGAAAGAGTGTCAGGCATGTGCGAAACTCGAGAAAGGGGGGCGTCATGCCCCCCTGTTACCATCAACAGCCTACTCGGCGGGCTTGCTGCCATCGGTTGCGCACGAACCGTGACCTTTGCATTCATTCTTGCCGTCAGCGCCCTGACCTTTGCACGCATTCTTGCCTTTGCACGCGTGCTTTTCCATTTGCTGTTGTATCGAGCCGGATTTTTCCATGCTATCGCCGGAGCCTGCGGCCTGTGCGATGCCGGCGCCCATGACGCCAACGCCGAGAAGGCCGGCAAGTGCGGCGGCAGCAAGTTTTTTCGAGTTAGCCATAGTAGTGTCCTTTGAAAAAATGAGGTTGATCGTGGTTTCTGCGCATCGCGGCTTCCTGCGCATCGGGAAGCGCCGGAAGTCATCGACACATGCCTTATTCGCTGGCGCGACGGGGAAAGTTACAGGGCTTCGTGGAAATACGGGAAATCGATGGAGATTGCGGTAGTGCCGCTCCTACCATTTCAGCAGCTGCTTGCCGACGACTGCACCAAGGGCAGCAAAGAGCAGCGTGGGCAGGTAATGCCAGGCGGCCAGATGCAGCATGGAATCATTGGCTTCGGCCAGGCGGAGCGTCAGGCAACCTATGCTGCCGGCGGCAAGCAAGGCAAAGGCACCGGCCTGGTATTGCCGCACACTCGCGCCCTTGCGCAGCAGAATGAAAATCAGTGCCGAAGGAATCATGGCAACCGCGGCGATACACAGCGCGCATTCCGTGGCCGCTTCGCTCGTCGCCGGCATGACCATGCGCACATCCGGCAGCATGAACATCTGCCGCACGATGAGGAGCGAGAGCAAAAAGCATACTGCGTGAGGCAGAAGCAGGAATCTGGGCTTCTGAAAGGCATCCGGGTACATGGCAAGCACGCTGGCCACTGCACTGGCGAGCAACAAAGCCACGAGCAATGCCGCTTCAGCGGCAAAGGCAGGACGTTCGAACTGCACCACAAGGTCCGGGCGCAAGCCCAGAATGAATTGGATGCCGACGGCATAAATGACAAGCACCGCAACAAGTCGCACTCCCCAGTAGCCGGGCGACAGAGGCCTGGTCGGAGTAATGGCCTCGCTGCTCAAACGGGCGATGAGTTCTTTCGTATCCGTCATGACGAAAATTTTCCCTGATTTTCTTCAGTGCCCGATGTGCCGCCACTTTCACGGCGGATTCGTTCATGTTCATTTGCACGCCAACTTCCCTGGCGGTGAAACGCTCCACGTGCATCAGGGTCAAAATCCGCCTCTGGCTTTCCGGCACGTCTTTCAGCAGTTCATCTATGGATTCGCCGTCCGCACCTGATTGGGTTACATCGGGCAGGATTTCTTCCAGCCCCTGTATATCAATGGTCTTGTCGCGCCGCTGCGTGTAGTGCTTGCGCAAATGGTCGGCAATGCGAAATTTCGCAATCGAGGTCAGCCAGGGCATAACGGGGCGCTGTCCGTCGTAGGTGTGCCGGACTTTGTGGATGGAGATCAATATCTCCTGCACCACATCATCCACGTCGCAGGCGGCACATTTCGGTGCTGCCATGCGCCGGAGAATCGGGGTAATGCGGTGCAGAAACCGCGCATACGCGCGTTGATCCTGCGCCAGCCCGGCGCGGAACAGGGTCTCCAATTCCACATGTTCATCGACGTCTGTTATCACGAGGTGCTCTGCCTGGGATTGCCAGGAAAGAAGCTGACACGGGTGCCAGATTGGCAGGGTGTCGGTTCCGCTCGTCTTTCCTTTGCATTCGTACCGCGTTTGATGCGAGGAACAAAGCATATCATGTAGCCGTTTTGGCGAACGCCTGCATATCGCGAGTCGCTTCGCTGCCGCGCTGCGCGAGTTGGGGCCGGCGAACTTTTTGTATTGAGACGGCGATGCTGCAGCCCGCGTTCAATTCACTCCCGGCCCCTACACCCTGATATCACCGGCGCGCAGGCGCTGGTACGTCGCGGCGTCGAGCACGCGGTAACGGCCGGCGGTCTCGTCGCGGAAGTAGAGGGTCGAGGCGATGACGCCGGGGTCGAAGCCCTGGCGCTGCAGCTCGACCTTGCGCACCTTGAAAGTGCCTGTCATCTCGACCTGTTCGATCACGCGCAGAAACACCGGGCGCGCGTAGACCGGCAATCCCCCGACATGCCGGTAGAAATCCTCTCCCGCGATATCCACCTCGCCCGCCAGTTCGAGCGCCGCCATGCCGGCGCGCCCTTCCATTCCCGGCACTTCGACGCCATAAACGACGGCCAGGCCGACGCCCGGGTAGCGCGCCAGCACCTCCTCGACTTCCTGCGTCGAGACGTTCTCGCCTTTCCAGCGGAACGAATCGCCGATGCGGTCCACGAAGTAGAAATATCCCTCGCTGTCGCGCTTGAGCAGGTCGCCGCTGCGGAACCACGAGTCGCCGTGCTCGCGCACATCGGGCACGATCTTGGCGCGCGTCGCCGCGGCCGAGGTGTAGCCTTCGAAGTGAACCAGCTCGGAGCGCTTGCCGCCCGCGATCCGGCCCAGCAGTTCCCCCGACTCGCCGCTCGCGCACTCCACGCAGAGACCGCGCGCATCGCGCACGTGGGCGTCCTTCTCGACGTCGTAGCGCACCAGCGCCGCCTTGATACCGGGCATCAGGCGCCCGATGGAGCCCGGCCGCCCGCGCAGGTTGACGAGGGTCACGTTGGACTCGGTGGCGCCGTAGAACTCGACCATGCGCGGCACGTTGAATCGACTCGTGAACGCCTTCCAGATATCGGGACGCAGGCCGTTGCCGACCGCATAGCGGATGCGATGGCGGGTGTCGTATTTCCCGGGCGGCTGCGCCAGCAGGTAACGGCACATCTCGCCGATGTACTGGAAGCTCGTGGCGCCGGACTCCGCGATGTCCTGCCAGAACTGGCTGGCGCTGAAACCGCGCCGCAACACCAGCCGCGCACCGGTGAGCAGCACCGCGTTCACGCAGATCACGCCACCCACCGTGTGGTAGAGCGGCAAGGCGCAATAGAGCGCATCGCGGGCACCGAAACCCGACAGCAGATGGTAACTGCCCCCCGCGAGAAAGCGCGCATGGCTGAAGCGCGCGGCCTTCGGCAGGCCTGTGGTTCCGGAGGTGTAGATGTAGAACAGCGGGTCACCGGACTGGAGCCCGGCGCGCAGCGAGGCCGGCGGGTTTTGCGTCGAACAGCCGGTCAGCTCGCGATCCAGGCTGGCGAGGCCATCATCCGGCACGCTCGCCCCGTCGCGGCAGCTCAGGTACGCGGGCAGCGCCCGCACCGGCTCCGAGGCGAGCGCGCGATACGCCGCCAGGCACTCGTCGCCGATCACGATCGCACGACAGGCGGCCGACTCGATCACGTGCGCGAGCGATTGGCCGCCGAGGTGCGTGTTGATCAGCGCGGTGGTGACACCCACCTTGGCCAACCCGGCCCAGATGCTCAGGTACTGCGGGCGGTTCTCCATCATCAGCGCGACCACATCGCCCTTGCCGAGGCCACGCCCGATGGCCCAGTGCGCCACGCGGTTGGCCTCGCGGTTGAATTCGGCGAAGGTGGTATTGCGGCCCTCGAACTCCACGAACACGCGATCGGCGAAGCGCCGGACGCTTTTTTCGACCAGGTCGGCAGACGTGTAGGTCTTCCCGGGCCGCGCTTTCAGCATGGCGGGCAGCCAGCGGAGCGTGCGCCAGAAAAGCTTCAGATCATCCGTATGCATAATGCGTAGATCCCAACGGGCCGCAGCACCCGACATTCGTTGCGGGACTCCGGCGTCTGGCTGACTGCTCCCGGAAATCTGGATCATTGGCGGTATCAGCGCAGCACTTTTTCAAGACAGGGATGGAAAATCAATATATCCAGCGTCTCCGGCACCACCGTAAAAGCGACTCGACCGGCCGGAGGATTCAGCGCCGTCCCGGCCTGCAGGCGCTGGGCGAGATCCGGCGTTGAAATATACTCGCCCAAAGCTGACGGCATCGGCATAGCCACTCTCGATCGCCGCTATCGCGCTGTCCCTGTGGTACGCGCCGTTTGCCACGTAGGCCCCTGTATAGGCACTACGGATTGCTCTGACACCGCTCTCGGATTCAGCGGTATTGTCATTCTGACTGACCGCCACGGAGACCAGGTTGCGCTCGATCATGTCGAGGAAGGCGATGTTGCGTTTGCCCAGTTGACTTGCCAGGCAGGAAAACAAGCTGACGGGATCGCTGTCATGGCAGTCCCAGGTAACCACCATCGGTGAAATGCGAATGGCGGTACGACCGCCCCCGATTTCCGCAATGACGGCATCGACAACCTCCAATACGAATCGACATCGATTGGCTATCGAACCGCCGTAGTGATCGTCACGCTGATTGGTGCCGTCGCGCAGGAACTGGTCCAGCAGATAACCGCTGCCCGCGTGTATCTCGACGCCGTCGAAACCCGCCTCCAGTGCATTGCGAGCGCCCTGCCGGAACTGATTGATGAGCCCTGGAATCTCATCCAGTCTCAATGCCCGCGGCGCAGTGGTTCTCTCAAAACCGTTGGCGGTAAACGTATTTATATCGCCATGCACATCCGAGGCGGAAACAGGGGCCTCGTTGTTTGGCTGCATGCTCGCATGCGCGACGCGTCCCGAGTGCCAGAGCTGGCACATGATTCGCCCGCCCCTTTCATGCACCGCGTCGGTGACGCGTCTCCATCCCGCTATCTGAGCCGCGTTATATATGCCGGGAGTGGCCAGAGTACCGTCACCCTGTTGCGAAACCGTCGTGGCTTCCGTGATGATCAGTCCGGCACCTGCCCGCTGGGCATAATAGATCTCGGTGGACTTGTCGGGTATGCGACCCGGAACCCTGGCGCGCGTCATGGGCGCCATCAGAATCCTGTTTTTCATTTCAATTTCGCCGAGTTTCATTGGCGAAAACAGTACTGCTCCATTCATCATTCCAGCCCTTGGCAACCGTGAGCCCTAAACAAGTGACAACAAATCGTCTATCCACACCTGGATGCGTGATTTCCCTGTGCCGACAAGCGTTATTGTACATGGGCAACACCGGGCAAAACCGCTAGCATCGCAATAGTCCCGTCAAGCAGCAGGATCAGCGCATCGCGTCATGTCCGAGCAGATCGTCATCACCGAGAAGAGCAGCCAGGCAAAGGATGTGCGCGCCGCGGTCGGTTCGCGTTATGGCCTTGTTCTTGCGGCCGAGGGACATCTGCTCGAGCTGCTGGAACCCGAGGATGTGGTACCCGCGTGGAAGCGCTGGTCGGCGGTGCTGCTGCGCCCGGAGGGCCTTTTATGGAACGCGCCCCGCGAAAGGTGGCAACAAGGCCGCGAAGCTCAAGGCGATCCGCGAGGCACTGAAGAGTGCCAGCCGCGTCTGGCTGGCGACGGACTGTGATCGCGAGGGCCAGCTGATCGGCCAGGAGATTCTCGAGCATTGCCGTTACCGTGGGCAGGTGATGCGCGTGATGTTCACGGCACAGGATACCCAGACCATCCGCGATGCATTCTCCGGCGCCAGGCCCAATAGCGAATACGCGCGTCTCTATGCTGCCGCGGTTGCCCGCCGCCAGGCCGACCAGATCTACAACCTCTCGCTGACCCGCACCGCGACGGTGATCCTCGGCAAGGGTGCGCGTGGCGTGATCGGCGTCGGACGGGTCAAGACCCGACCCTGGCGATCGTGTGCCGGCGCGAACTCGAGATCCGCAATTTCGTGCCCACGGGATTTTTCGAGATCGTCGCGAACGCGCGGGTCGCGGGCGGCGAGTTCCGCATGCGCCACGCACCCGCGGAGCGCATCGTGCAGCGCGACATGGCCGAACGCGTGCTCGCCGCGGCCAGCGGCTTCGAGGGACCGCTGACGGTCCAGGTAGAGGACAAGCGCCAGAGCCCACCAAGGCTGCACGATCTACCCTCGTTGCAGAAATATTGCGCGGGACGCTTCGGGTGGGGTGCTGCGCGGACACTCGAGGTGGCACAGGCACTCTATGACGGCGCAGGAAAAAAGATCATCACCTATCCACGCGCCGAAGTGCGCTACTTGCCCGAAAACCTGCAGGCCGATGTGCCGCGCATGGTGGCCGGATTGCAGGCCGGGCAGGCATTTGCGGGGATACCGGTACCTACCCCACCGGTCATTCGCAGGGGCGCGGGCGGCAGCTTCAACGACAAGGGGCTCGAGGGCGCAAGCCACCATGCCGTGATCCCCAACGTCAACACGATCGAGTCACTGCGCGAGGTGTGGCCACGGCTTTCGCCGGATGAGCGCAAGCTGTTCGATGTGATCGCCCGCGCCTACCTTGCGTCCCTGATGCCCGATTTTCGCTACCGCCAGACCAGTGTGTCGCTGGACGTGCAGGGTTTTGCGTTTCGCGCGAGCGGGCGCCAGCCGATCGATCCGGGTTGGCGCGCTGCATTTCCCGATTGGCAGCCCGCGGAAGAAAAGGGCGACGAGGCGCAGATGCTGCCCGCGCTGCGCAACGGCGAAGCTGCCGCGCTGCACGACCCGGCCATCGAGGACAAACAGACCCGCCCTCCTCCGCGCTACAACGAGGGTACGCTGATCGAGGCGATGCAGAATGCCTGGCGCTTCGTCGAGGACAAGCTGCTGCGCGATCGTCTGAAGGAAGCCCGCGGAATCGGCACACCGGCAACACGCGCCGAGATTATCGGCGGGCTCAAAAGCAGGGATTCCTGGCGACCCAGGGCAAACATATCGTGCCCACCGGGAGCGGGCTGAAGTTGTTCGAGGTGCTGCGCGGGGCCGACGCCGCGCTGGTCGATCCCGGTGTCACGGCGCGGCTCGAGTGCCTGCTGGATGATGTGGTGGTCGGCAAACAGGAGATGATCGCGGCGATCGATGCGGTATGCGAGGTGGCGCAGCGCATCATCGGTCGGCTCGAGAGCAGTCCCCCTTCGATCGCGATTCCGCTCGAACCCGACTCACCCAGGCGCGCACGAAAAAAAGCCGGGGCGAGCGAGGCGAGCGATTCAAGGAAGGCTTTCAAACCGCGCAAATCACGCACCGCAAAAGCGCGCGCCGGTTCTTCCGCCCCCTCCTCCACGCAGACCAACACACCGCTGCGCATACCCTACGGAAACAAGGAACTCGCGCAGCAACTGGGCGCGCGCTACGGTGCGCAAGGCTGGTATGCGCCGCCGGGCGTTGCGCTGGATGCGTTCAGGGAACGGGGATGGGTCTGATGCGCCGAGGTGTCATTGACACCCGATTTCAGGCTGGATACCCGGTGATGTGGTGGATCGCGCGGTACAGCGGCGCGAGATTGCCATACATCTTGCGGTACACCTCGCGATAGAGCCGGTCGTAGAGCCTCCGTCTCGTTTCGTCGGGATGGAATACCGCGCCGCGGTGCGTCATGTGACGGATCGCGGTGGCGTGATCCGGATACAGGCCCGCACCGACAGCGGCATTGATGGCGGCGCCGAGCCCGGATGTTTCATGGGTGTGCGGCCGCTCGGCGCTCATGCCGAAAACATCCGCGGTGATCTGCATGGCCTGGTCGCTCTGCGAACCGCCGCCGGAGACGCGCAGCGTCGCGATTTTCACGCCGCTGCGCGCTTCCACGCGCTCCTTGCCCTCGCGCAGCGCATAGGCCAGCCCCTCGATGATCGCGCGGTAGATGTGGGCGCGGGTGTGCACGTCGCCGAAGCCGATGATTGCGCCCTTGGCTTCCGGTCCGGGCTGGCGCAGGCCCGGTGACCAGTACGGCTGCAGCGTCAAGCCCATGGACCCGGCCGGCACCGTCTTCAGCAACTCGTCGAACAGCTGCTCGGGTTCGATGCCGCGCCCCGGGCCTGCAGTTCCTCGCGCTGCCCGAATTCGCGGCGAAACCAGTTCACCATCCAGTATCCGCGCTGCACGATCACCTCGGTGTTGTAGGCGCCGGGCATGGCGGCCGGGTACGGCGGCAACATCCGGATCACCTCGACATAACGGCGGTTGGTGGTGTTGAACGTGGCCGTGGTGCCGTAGCTCAGACTGCCGATGTCCGGGCTCATGCAGCCCGCACCGATGACCTCGCAGGCCTTGTCGGCGCCGGCAGCGATCAGCGGCAATCCGGCGGGGATGCCGGTCTCGCGCGCGGCGCCGTCGCTGATGTGTCCGAGCAACTCGCCCGGCGCCCGCAGCTCGGGCAACTGTTCCCGCCGGATCGGGAGCGCCTGCCACTTCCAGTCCCCGGGCGCGGCCCAGCGAAAATGCTTCACGTCGAACGGCAGGTAGCCGACCTGCGCGGCCACGGCGTCCACGAAGCGACCGGTCAGCCGGTAGCTGTGATAGCCCGAGAGCAGCAGGTACTTGTGGGTGCGATTCCAGATTTCCGGTTGCTGCCGCGCGAGCCAGTTGCACTCGGCCTCGCTGCGAAAATAGTCCAGCGTCGCACCGCGCCCGCTCAGCCGGATCAGCGGGTCCCAGATGCCGCCCATCGGCGGCAGATCCTCGCTGCGACGCTGGTCCAGCCATACGATGGCCGGTCGCAGGGGCTTGCCCTGCGCATCGAGATTGACGACGGTGGCGCGCTGCGTGGTGAGCGCCACGGCACGGATCTGATCGCGCGGGAAATCAATCGTTTCCCACAGTTGCCGGCAGGCCGCGCAAAGATTCGCCCAGTAGTATTGCGGATCCTGCTCGGCCCAGCCCGGCTGCTCCGAAAAATACGCTTCCAGCGCCACCTTGCTCTTTGCGACCAGCTGCCCTTGCAGGTCAAATACCAGGGCGCGCACGCTTTGCGTGCCGTTGTCGATCGCGAGCAGGTAGGGTTTCACGGCCCGCGGGTCCATGCTCAGGCGCCCGGAAGCGAATAACTTTGGCGCCATATTTCCCGGTAGCGCCGCAATTCCTCCTGCCACTGCGCGTCGGACCACAGCAGTTCCTGCTGGCAGATGCTCCGCACCGCAGGAATGATCGCTTCGCCGCCGTCGCGGCACAGCAGCCCGAGGCGCGTGCGGCGCAACAGCAGGTCATCGAGATGCACCACCTGTTCGTTGCGGCACGACCAGCGCATTTCCGCGAGGCAGAACGCGGTGCCCGCGATGCGCTCGCGCTCGCCCGCCGCGCACTGCTCCAGCAGATTCCCTGCCTCGTCCCCGTAGCGGCCGATCATCCGCAGGGCCCAGTCGCGGTCGGGCACCGCAAGGCTGGAAAGGGCGATGCAAGCCGGCTCCAGCACCCACTCCTCGGTGTTGCTCATCGCCTGCCCCTGCAGGAATGGCTTGGCCGCGCTCAGGGTATCGCGCGCGATCAGGCGAAACGTGGTCAGCTTGCCGCCACTGACGCTGATCAGACCCTGATCGACCCACACCTTGTGATCGCGTTTTTCCCGGGAGGGGTCCTTGCTTCGATCCTTGCTGATGACGGGCCGCACACCCGCCCAGGTGGACAGGATGTCCGCCTCGCCGATGCCAGAACCGGGAAATTCCCGGCGCACCAGCTGCAGCAGGTAATCCACTTCCTGGCGGCTGATGGCGGGCTCGTGCTCCAGCGATGCATCGTGATCGAGATCGGTCGTGCCGATCACCGTGAATCCTTCCCAGGGAAAGATGAAGGTGGCGCGCCGGTCTGCGGGATGGAACAGGGTCAGCGCCTCGGCGACCGCCAGCCGTTGCGCGGAAACCAGGAGGTGGCTGCCGCGCAGCCGGCGGATGGTGCGCTCATGGGCGACCGCCTCGCGCAGCTCGTCCACCCAGGCGCCGGTGGCATTGACCACCACGCGGGCGCGCAGATCCAGCGTCTCGCCGTCGATTTCATTGCGCAGGGTCAGGCCGTCAACCCGTCCGGATGCGTTGCGCAGCAGGCCCTGGGCCGCGACGTAGTTGAGCGCCACGCCACCCTCCTTGGCGGCCTGCTGCAGCACGCGCAACACCAGGCGCGCGTCATCCGTGATGGCGTCCGTGTAATAGCTGGCCCCCTTCAGTCCCTCGCTGCGAAGACCCGGGGCTTTTTGCAGCACGCTGCGGGCATCGAGCCAGGCGCGCGTCCTGACGCCTGCCAGGATGTCGTAGAGCCCCAGCAGGATGCCGAACAGCAGCCGGCCCGGAAACTGGCCCTTGCGGATCGGGAACAGATAGCCCATGCGTTCCACCAGGCCGGGGGCCTCGCGGATCAGGCGCTCGCGTTCCAGCGCCGAGTGGCGCGTGAGCGCAATATCGCCCTGGGCGATATAACGCAGACCGCCGTGCACCATTTTCGACGAGCGGCTCGACGTGCCCCAGGCAAAATCCTTCTGCTCCACCAGCAATGCCTTCAAGCCCTGGCGCGCGGCCTCGCGCAGGATGCCCGCGCCGGTGATGCCGCCGCCGACGATGATCATGTCGTGGGGCGTCGTGGCCTCGCCCAGGCTGCGCCAGATATCCGCGCGATTACCCAGTGTGCTCATGTTCGATCCTGGATCAGCTTGCCGGGGTTCATGATGCCGGAGGGGTCGAAC
Organism: Gammaproteobacteria bacterium; assembly: GCA_016705365.1. Taxonomy (NCBI): domain Bacteria; kingdom Pseudomonadati; phylum Pseudomonadota; class Gammaproteobacteria; species Gammaproteobacteria bacterium. Next base: position 146,475 of record JADIYI010000006.1, read on the forward strand.
TGCCGGCAAAGGCTGCCGATCGCCGCGATCCCGAGCGCGCCTTTTTCCGCCGCGAGGTACGGCGCGTGATCCGCGCCGACACCGTGTTGATGGCTGATCGTGCCGCCCTGCGCAACGATCTGCCGCGATGCGGCGCCCTTCAACTTTTGCCAGCGGGCAAGGGTCGCGGCATAACCGTCGGCGCAGCGGAACACGCAGGTGGTGTAGACGCTCGAGCCCTGCGGATAGAGGTGCGAGAGGTGCGTGTAGGCGTGGACCTTCTCGCCCTCGTCATCGAGCGCGTGGCTCAGGGCGCTTTCCATTGCCGCGAGCGTCGGGTTCACGCGGTTCCAGTCGACGGCGGTCTCGACCGTGTCCACCGCATAGCCGTTCTCCCACAGGGCGTGGCGCAGGTAGGGGGCCAGAAACCGGCTTTCCTGCCATTTCCTGCCGAGCAGCGTCCCGGTATCGACGCCGCCGTGGGCGCGGATGATCGGCCTGCTCAGTTTCATCGCCGCCTTGCAGAAGGCGCGGCTGCCGGTAAGACCGAAGGTGAACATGCATTTTTCGGCACGCACGCCGCGCAGCCCGAGGTATTTCTCCAGCAACGCGATGGCCCCGGCATGACCGGCCAGCCGCAACTGGCTCCAGGTCTCGCGGGCGTTGCCGAGGCGCATCATCGACAGCGGAATCTTCTGCTGTGCCAGCGCACGCAGCGCGGCCGTGGCGCTATCCCAGTCGGGAAAGAACGCCACGTGGAAGTCTTCCTGCCCCGGCAACGGCGTGACGCGCACCTTGACGTCGGTGAGGATGCCCATGCGGCCCTCGGAGCCCAGGATCATCTCGCGGATGTCGGGCCCGGCGGAAGATGCCGGCACGGTCGGGATCTCGAGACTGCCGACCGGGGTTTCGATATGACCGCCCGCGAACAACTGCTCGATACGCCCATAGCGCAGCGACTGCTGGCCGCTGGAGCGGCTCGCGACCCAGCCGCCGATGGTGGCCAGTTCCCAGGACTGCGGAAAATGCCCCAGCGTGTACCCGGCCGCCTTCAACTGCGATTCCACCTGCGGCCCGGGCGTGCCCGCGCCGAAGGTCGCGATCTGGCTGTGCGGATCCAGGTGGCGCAGCCCGCTCATCGCCGCCAGGCTTATGGTCAGCACCGGCCTGGCGCCGGCCTGCGGCGTAATATGCCCCACCACCGAGGTGCCACCACCGTAGGGAATGACGGCCACGTCGTGGTGGAGCGCAAACTCCAGCAATTCGCGAACCTGTGCGGCATCTTCGGGGAACGCGACGCCGTCCGGGAACTGGCCGAAGTCACCGCTGCGCATCGCGAGCCAGTCCGGCAGGCTCTGGCCACGGGCATGCCGCACGCGCACTTCCCGATCGCCAACGATCAGCGGGTGTTCCGGCAGCCGCGAAGGCGGCACCCTGGCGATGACCTCCGCCAGGGACGCATCCGGCAGCGGCCTGCCCTCGCCGATCAAGCCGGCGAGGAACCGGCGAGCCGCAGGCTTCAGCGGCAGCTCTGTGCCGTCATCACCCCAACCGTTCCAGCGTCGCATGAGCAGGCTCCGTGTTCCGTGGGAAAAAAATTTCCCGGTTTGCGCAGGGGTGTGAGGTAGTGCAGGTGCGGGTTCTGCCAAATCAACGTGAAATCACCCTTGGCCGTGTGTCCCACAGCCTGCGTGAGGACACCTGCTTTATCGACGAAGTCTTCTCATCCTGCGGAAAGGACAATGTGCCATGACCTGAAACTTTTATACAAGCCGCCCGGATGCTGACAAAAGAATGACCGCTTGGTCATGCTTTGTCCGTGCGGTTACGTACATAGCCGTGTGGGGCAAATTGTTGCTCAGGCCGCCACGGGAAACTGGTATAAGCTCCCGGTAACGGGATTTCCACACTCAGGGATGTTCTGGATAATTCCGAACATGGACGATAATGCGCGCTGACGCATTTTTTTGGGAGGCTGAATCCGGTGCGAGGGAAATCCCAGTCAGACAGCGGCTTCGAAAAGTTTCGCAGGAAGACCCGCAAGGGAACCGACGTCCGCGCCGATCCGCTCGTGTGAGAAATTTTCCCGTGCTGTCTCACTCCCGAACCTGGAACCCAACCCATGAATAAATTGAAACAACAGTGGAGCGAGTTGCGGTCGACGTTCTGGTTTTTGCCATTTCTGATCGTCCTGACCAACATTGTCTACGCGGTAGTACTGATCCAGACGGACTACGCCGGGGGTGACCGGTGGCTGGCCCAGTGGCCACGGACATTTGGAGTCGGGGCGGAAGGCGCGCGCGATATGTTGTCTACGCTTGCCGGTTCGATGATGTCCGTTATGGGCATCACGTTCTCCATGACCCTGCTGGCATTGGCGCTGGCTTCGAGCCAATACACCTCGCGCATCTTGCGCAACTTCATGCGCAGCCGTGTCACGCAGGTCACGCTGGGAACCTTTGCCGGAATTTTCATCTATTGCTTGATCGTGTTGCACACGATCCGCACCGGCGATGCGCCATTTGTGCCGAGCCTGGCGGTCTTTTTCGCTTTTGTCCTGGCGTTTGGCGGCATTGCGGTCCTCATCTTTTTTATTCATCACATCGCCTCGTCGATCCAGGCTTCCAGCATCATCGCCTCGGTCGCTCAGGAAACCAACGCGTCCATTGATCGGCTGTTCCCGGAAAAACGCAAACCCGGCCCGGACAAAGCCAATGGTGAAGAGAACGAGCAGCTTCTTCCGTCCCGGGATGAAAGGACCTGGTACGCGGTGCCGGTGGAGGTGAGCGGCTACATACAGAGCGTAGATAATGACGCCATCCTGCGCCTGGCGCAGGCCACGAGGACCATCGTGCGAATGGAGCACGGCATCGGCGCGTTCGTTGTGCAAGATACTGCGTTGGCGTCGCTAGCCCTGACCTACCCGCCAGATCAAGAGACGATTGATGCCCTGAAACGGGCTTACAGTATTGGTCGCCATCGCACCGTTGATCAGGACCCCGCTTTCGGTATCAGGCAGATCGTGGATATGGCCTTGAAGGCCCTTTCGCCCGGTGTCAATGACACCTCGACGGCGGTAATGTGCGTGGATTACCTGACAGCAATTCTGGCTCGGCTATCTTGTCGGCAATTCCCGCCATCGCACCGTTACGACGGAGGTACGCTGAGGGTGCTCGCCATCGTTCCGGCCTTTGAAGGTCTGTTGGCCGAGGCTTTCGATCAGGTTCGGGACAGCGCCGCAGGCAATGTCGCCATCATGGCGCGTATGCTCGGCGCCATCGATACCATCGCCAGTCTCACGGTCAGCCCGAGCCACTTGCGAGCACTCGACGAACAGGTGCAGTGGATTGCCGAGCTGGCCGATCGCAGCATCGAATCCACCCATGATCGCGCGCGGATTGAAAGGCGGTTGATGCACGTGCGCGAAGCGCTCGCATCTCACGTGTAATGCGAGCACCAGAGAGGACATGATCATGCTGGTAACCTTTTCCTGTCCGGCCTACTCGAGCATAACGATGTTCGGCGAAGTGGCAATCCAACTGCTCAAACTGATGGGGCACAGCGGCACGGTGCCCGGCGCCCTGCTGGCGGTAGACGTCCATGCGGCGCTGGAACATCTGGAGACTGCGTTAGAGGCCGACAAACAGTCGCCGGAGCCGGAAGAGTCCGTGGAAACAGAGGAAGGCGAACCAGCCGTAGGTCTCGCGCACCGCGCCTGGCCTCTGATCGAATTGCTCAAGGCGGCGGCAAAGGCAAAATGCGACGTGATGTGGGACAAGAACAACTAACAAATAGGGAGTTCCTCCGGCTATGCCGGGCGATTTCCCATTTTGGTTAAGACGTAGCGTAACAAATTCCGCGCATCATGCGCACCCACGTCATCTTCTTTGGCACACCCGTTGGGAATGATTCATAAGAGCAGCACGGCTTACAAGCCAAACCGAACAGCCAATTGATTCGGAAGACTGCTTTTCAGTCGCCAGTGCACCGTGATGGGTTTCTCCCCCTGCCATGAATGAAATTCCAGGTCACCACAGTAAACAAAAGGCGCACCCGCTCCGCTCGGTGTTTTTCTCTTATCTCGAACAAATAGATGAACCGCAATGCCCAATCGTGCGTGATTTGAAATATTTTTCCCCGCCTTCGAGTCCTGTCTTGTTTGGTTCTGGCTGACCCACTGGAACTCGTCGCGCGCCAGGAACTTGTCCTCATACTGGTGCTCGCTAGCCAGGCCGCCTTTATTCAATGAAACCAAAAGGAACATATGCTCCTTATCCTGAACGAATCCTTGGTTCCAACGCGCGGTACTGAAAGATAGGCCCCAAAGCGGGGCAATGTCTTGTCGCATGTATTCGTGCCAAAGCTCGGCGCTTTGTGTGCTACTGCCCAGCGGCGAAAGCGTGTAACCGTCGCCATCAAATTCAAACTTCACGCGTTGATTCGTACCTGGCAAGCCAGCACCCTCGCCGAAGAAGCTCCGCAATATCTGATGTAGCTGATTTCCCTCGCTGTCAGCCGCACGCATAACGTTCACGGCGATCTTTACAAAATTCGCCTCATAGGCATCACCCCCAACATTAACCGGGGTCCATCCGCTCGGAATTCCGGGATGCTGGTCCCGACTTGGCAGCATCAATATAGGGTTGCCGCCGGAGTGGATCACTTTGCACACGATCTGCCGTGCGTACCTGGCTTCGCCGTGCAAACGCTCGAGATACTGCGCGAGGCGCCAATCACTAATTTCTCGAGTGAGCGTTTGTAGTGCTTCCGTATGTGTGATGTCCAGGTTCGATGTCGCGAACTCTCCGTCGCCGTAACTGAAATAGGCTTTATTGTTCGTACCGCGACCTTCACGCCACGCTTGGATCGGATTGCTCTCCAGCAATTTTTTCAGCTTTTCTTCGTCAATCAATGCTTCACCAAAGTCCTGTGCAAGTAGCTGGCTGCGTGAGGCCAGCTTGGCGACGCCGCCCACCAAATCATCAATGCCAATTTTTCCGGGGAATTGATTGGCTGCGAGCATGGCCTGAAGGGTAACCATCTTGTAGCTCCTGGTCATCTGCGTGACTTCGATGGCTTCGAAAAATTGCTGATTCTCCCGAAAGGTATTCGCCTCTGCGTCATCCAAATCACCTTCCGCTTGAACAAATCCCAGCCAGGAGCCGTAGCTAGTCCGGACGGTCCTGGGATCGTATCCTTCATGAAACGCCTCGCTAGCCATGGGCCGACGCCCGTGCAACTCGCGGAAGCTGCGATACCATACGGCAACTTGGTCTGCGACCGCAGCCGGGTGGGCCAACTGCTTGAGGATATCGAGCGCTTCGAGGTCGTATTCAACGGAGCATCCTGGGGGAAGTTCCAACTCACCGCGCTCCAGGCGCCGCAAGGCCATGCGCACTTCACCGGGGCGCGTACCCGCGCCGGGAAGCAGAATCATCGGCACTTGCAAAAACGTGCGGTGATTACCGATGTAGTCGATGACAGAAAGGTGTGGCTTGTCGTCTGCTTTGCGCAAACCGCGCCCGAATTGCTGTAGCCAGAGAATTTTCGACTCGGTGGGTCGCAACATCAGCACCGTGTCGATCGCCGGCACGTCTACGCCCTCATTGAACATATCCACCGCGAAGATGATCTGAAGTTCGCCAGATTCGAGTTGTTCGGAGATTGCGTGCGCGGCGCGGAACGAGGTCCTGAGTGAACAGCAACCGCACGCACTCCGCGATCCCGGAAGAATTCTCCATAAAGTCCGCATGGCGCATGGAAACGCAGAAGGCTAGAGTTCGACTCTGGCCGCGTCGAGTCCACTGCTCATAGGCATTGGCAGCCCCGCGTCTCGGTGGCAACTGCATGTTCCAGCAGCGGGATCGAATCGCCCGTTGCGCCACGGAATGTTGGCGAATTCGACTTCATCTCTCACTCCGTAGTACCTGAACGGACTGAGCAGTTCGCGCTGGATACCGTCCACCAGATCGCAGCGATAGACCAGGTTCTCGCCACACAATGCGAGCAAGTCGCCACCGTCCGATCGCTCCGGCGTAGCCGTAAGCCCCAACAGGAATGCGGGTTCGAAATAATCGATCAGGCGCCGATAGGTGGCGGCTGCGGCATGATGGAATTCGTCCAGCACGATGTAGTCGAAGCGATCTGGCTCAAACTGGCGAAGGTGGGTTGCACGACTCAATGTCTGCACAGAGGCGAACAGCACCTCCGAGTCCCGATCGTATGTGCCACCTCCGTACAGGCCGAAATTCGTGTCCGGCCGGATGCGCCGAAACGTACGCATCGCCTGATTCAGGATCTCTTCGCGGTGCGCGACGAACAAGACCCGCTTGAACGACTCGCTGTCAAACGCAGAAAGCCAGGTCTTTCCAAGACCTGTTGCCATTACCACGAGGCCCGCGCGGTTTCCGTCCAAACGGGTTTGCTTCAGTGCTGCAAGAGCATCTGTCTGTATGCCATGCGGGGTGGGCACTTCGGGTGCCGGCTCCTGTTCAGGATCAACACCTGTGGAAGTATCCGGATGTTTGACCAAGCGAGTTTCAGCGTAGCGATCAATCCAGTCTGAAGTCAGGAATCTGGTCTTGGGATGGCGAAACAGCCGCTCGAATTCCCCGGCTACGTCACGCAGCGGCGCCACGTTCAGGTTGCCATCAATACGCTGATTCCACTCCAGGCCGCGTTCAAGCGCGTGCCGCGTCAGATTGGAACTGCCGATAAATGCAGTCGCGGCAGAGACGTCCCGATGGACAAGGTAAGCCTTGGGGTGGAAACCCAACTGCGCATCCGTCTCGAATACGCGCACCGTCGCGCGCTCGCCGTACTCCTCACTCAGGTCAAGCAAGCGGCGCAGGGCGCGGGGCTCGGTTACCCCAAGATAGTCACCTGTCAGGAATCGCAACCTTCCGTTGCGCCCAGCGGGGTCCACGAGATCGATGAGATTGCGCTCAATCTTGTCCAGCCCAGCCTCCGTCACGAATGCCACCGCAAGATCGAGCTGGATCGCTTGCGCCATTTCGCGCAATAACGCAGGCAACAGTGGATTGGCCTCATTGCCCAGAATGCTGGCGACCGTGGTATAGGCTGGCGCAGCCTCCTGAATATCCTTGAGATAGTTGGCCTTTTCAGGAATCACATAACGGACACCTCCACGCGGGTCAGCCACATCACCGCTATAGCGAGGAATCAGGTGCACGTGCAAGTGCGGAACTGTCTGACCCGCGGCTTCCCCGATATTTACGCCGATGTTGTAACCGGCTGGCGCATAACGCGCCTCGATTGCGCTGCGCGCCACCTCGATGCCATCCAGCAATGCGGCTTGCTCACTCCGCGAGGCATCGAACCAATTGGCAACATGTCGGCGAGGAACGATCAGCGCATGCCCTTTGCTGACCGGAAAGCCGTCCCACAAGCAACGCATATGCGGGTCTTCGTGGAAGACTCGCTTCTCGTCTGGATCACAGAAAGGGCAATTCATTTCTTATCCCTGATTGACAGCACACCTTCCAAACCTTGCGCAACGCATTGGCTGCAGCGCCAACGCGGCATCGGACGGCTGGCAATGCGACTGGCGTGGCAGACGGGACAGATGTGGTGGTAGCGGCGTGCAGTACGTCCAGTTGCATGTTGCGCGATGCCAAGTCGAATTTTGGGTTCGAAGCCGGCCGCACTCATCAGCGCTTGCCACTCTCGGCCGTGTGGCGATACAGAGCTGCCATGGCGATGGAAAATCACCAGGTGCGCCAACTCGTGACAGAGGGCGGCATCGAAAAGACATGCATCTTCGTTGAGCAAAGAAATATTCAGGCGAATCAATCCGCGTTCGGGATAGCTCATGCCAAGAGAGCTGGTGAGGCGGCTGGAGAACTCAATCCTGACGCGACGAAGTCGCGCAGGGACTCCCCATACATCCAGCCATCGCGAAGTAGCGTCAGACATTGACGGTATTGCGCGTTGTTCGGGGGCATTAGTCGAGCGCATCAATGCTGCGTATTCCGGTGAAACTGGACAGTCAATCCGGTCCAAACTGGACAGCTGATCCGGCGCAAAGTGGACAGCGCTCGGAGCGAAGCGACGCGGGGTTGCCGAGGCGCATCATCGACAGCGGAATCTTCTGCTGCGCCAGCACACGCAGCGCTGCCGTGGCGCTATCCCAGTCGGGAAAGAACGCCACGTGGAAGTCTTCCTGCCCCCGCAACGGCGTTACGCGCACTTCCCGATCGCCAACGATCAGCCGGTGTTCCGGCAGCCGCGAAGCCGGCACCCTGGCGATGACCTCCGCCAGGGACGCATCCGGCAGCGGCCTGCCCTCGCCGATCAAGCCGGCGAGGAACCGGCGTGCCGCGGGCTTCAGCGGCAGCTCTGTGCTGTCATCACCCCAACCGTTCCAGCGTCGCATGAGCAGGCTCCGTGTTCCGTGGGAAAACAATTTCCCGGTTTGCGCAGGGTCTCAGGTAGTGCGTGTGCGGGTTCTGCCAAATCAACGTGGAATCACCCTCAGCCGTGTGTCCCTCCGCCTTTGCGAGGACACCTTCTTTATCGACGAAGTCTTCATGAAAATCAACGGCAAGCCACACTGCCCGCGGCGTGTTGTCGATCAGGATGGAGAGCTTGTGGATGCTTATCTTCAAGCGAAGCGGGATGGGGGGGGCTCTACAACTACGCACCCCCATTTAGGACACGCCCCAGCCCCTAAATGAAGGAGGACCAGGCAGCAGGACTCCTGTCACCTTGTGCCCGAGCAATCCGCGCCAGCTTAATCAGAGCGGCATCGCTCCGCATTCCATAAGATACGCAGCAATCCCATCGTAGAAAACAACATCTCGCGTTTCATCCTCACCCGCCGTATCCCCCTTCGGCACAAAGATCACCATGCCCTGACGAGCTCGTGTCAGGATTACGCGGTAGCCGTTCTTGGCGACATCGATCAGCTTGTCACGCTGCCAATCGCTGCCTGAGAGCTTGAAAGCCGCCCAACCGTTCTTTTCACGGCGCAAATCAGCATCCCACGCGACGATAGTGAAATCCAGCTCCAAGCCCTGGATCTGGTACTGGTTCTGAACTGTTTCAAGTGAATTGGAAGCTCGGATATCTGTGCTGGGCGCTAGCATCCAGTCGGCGATGTTCGGCTTGTAATTGACGAATAGCCCATCGGCTGCCAGCCGTTTCGCCTGCCCAGACGCGATAATGCCAGCCCGATGGCCAACCAGCGTCTGTGGCCGCGCCCAGCCGCGCGCCGCCGCGAGGTTGCGAGTGAGCAGAATGGGGCATCCGTTTACATTTAAACGGGTTGCACATGCCGCTGCTTTTGAGCTGTCATTTTCGAGTAGCGCAGCCACCCAAGCCTCAACCTCGGCATTTCGATAGAAGCGCATCGACTGTTGTAGATGCCCGTGCTCAAGCGCCCTTCGCGCCGGGTGCGTTGCCCAAGTTTGTCCCCCACTCAGTTCCGCCAGAGCCAGCGTCTCCTCAGCAATGGAAAACGTCCAGCCCAGCTCGTCCGCGGCTTCCAGCCAGGCGACGATGCCGCGCTCACCGCGATTGATGGCTTGATTGTGACCTACAAGCGCCACCACAACGGTGCCACCTTCAGGGTAGGCCTCACGCTGCACCTGCAGAATCAGATCCGCCTCGTGATCAGCAAGTGGCTGACCCAACACCTGGCGGCCCTTCTCATAGGTTCGCTGTGCCTCATCAAACACGAGTACACGCGCATCTTCCTGCTTATGCGCACTACCACGCCGACCTAGAAAGTTGTGTGCTTTGACGATCTTGAAGCTAGCGGCGGCACCAACCAGCGCCGCGTCCATGTGTCTATAGCCTGTCGGGGTCCAGGCGCTGGCTCGACTTCCCTGCTTGCGGTACGAGTCGCCTAGGGCACGGTTCAGCACGTCGACGAGTGGGGCGTTGCCGGTGACGAACACCGCCTCGCGTGCATGGGGCCCGCGCATCACCAGGTCGAGGCCGACCAGGGTTTTTCCAGCCCCGGGCGCGCCGGACAGGAAGACAATATGATGGCGTCGCTGATCGATGGCCTCGTCAATGTGGCAGCGAATCTCAGCCACGCTTGCGTCGATCGCCGCCTTTGGCGCCGCGTGCGCGTCAATGGCAGCGACATCATGATGCCCATAGAGCGAGAGCGTGGCATCCAGGATGGACGAAGATGGCTTAAACGGTGAATCAAGCCAGGTCTCGGCTGAGACCGAATGCTCCGATCGACGCGCGCTCAGGCCAAGTGCAAAGGCTTGGCTCAGCGTATTGCGGTCGCACTCGATCGGGCGATGTGCAAGATCTGGCCAGCTATGGCCACCGAGCCGTAACTCGTCAGGCACGTTTGGCGCCGTTCCCCGCGTAAGCGCAAGCACAGGAACCACGATCGCCTGATACTGCGTGCACCACGCCTGTGTGGCCTTGTGGAACTCCAGCAGATTCACCGCGTAATTCATCACCTGGTCGCGATCTGCCCGTCCCAGCCGACTACGCTTAAATTCAATTACGAATAGCGCCCCCGCCGCCAACAATAAGCAATCCATCCGCAAGCCGCGGCGACGAAAGTCGAACTCAAGAATCACATGTGAAATCGCCTCACAGCCGTCCTGGGATAGCGCATGACGCACCATATCAATGCGCTCATCTAGGTGCTCCTGCAGCATTCCCAAGCTGTGGAGCCACTCCTCCCCTTGCGTCGCCTCCACTTCCAGGCTCTCGTGTACCGCGCGGCCGGCAAGTGTGTCTGCAATGTTGTTTCCGGGTGTGTCGAGAAACTCCTGGCGCGACGCGACATACCAAGCGGGGGATCTACCAACGGAGTTCTGCTGCACGACATTGTTCTCGATATAGTATGTATGAATTTTTCAACGCAGCTTCTTCGGCGGCGCCTCGACAACAGACAACTGTTCCAGCTGATACGCAATGCGCTGCACTTGGGCATCTTCAAGGCGCGATATGCCAGTGGGTTTTGACATCCACTCGGGTTTTTTCGGGTTGATGACTGTTACATCACCTTTAGCCGCGCGCTGCACATACCATCCAGGCAACGCCAACACACCGCGCACCGTGATCGGCTCACCAGTTGCCTTACTCAGTTTCTGAGCCAGCCAGCGGGCCTGTCGCTCGGCCTGCTGTAGGGGTTTTGTCTCGGTCCATCCAGGAAATTTCAATGCCTTGCCATCATAAGTCACCGTTACCCCCTCCCTGCCGCCACCCATTTCGGGTTTCAATCTTGACTTGGTCTCCACCGCGAATATGCCACCCGGCCCGACCACCACATGATCGATATTGAACTCTCCACATTGAAGGTCATGGAACAAGCGACATCCGGATGCACGCAGCACTTCAAGTTCTTGCGCTACGACCAGTTCGGCGTCAACGGCTTGTAATATCTTTCGCCGCGAAGTGCCACGTCTGAACGCAAGCGCTGTTACAACCACGGTGACAATCACACCAGTCGACAAATAAAATTGCCATTTGCTATCTTCGAAATTGAGCTGTCGACGCCACATGTCGGCAAAAAACATGGTGGATACAGAAAACGGGAGCATTAATGCCGCAGCAATGTACGCGCTAATCTCATCATTTAGATCTGTAAGTTTCTCTCTTAAACCTTGAGCAGGTTGACGCAGCATATCCGTCGTCAGTGGTGAACGTCTGCGGTCTCTGCTGCGCAGCAACTTTAGCGTGAATATCGTCGCAATGATGATTGAAAACGAAACAATCATGGGAATTGCGATTACGAGCAATCGAAACATGAGTCTGTACCTTTCCCGCGACAAGATATATTCGGCTTCACGAAGCGTAGCCGCATTAGGGCAGAGGCAAATTAAGACTGATTTATGGTTTCGCGATAACCCGAATGGGGCAAGTTGCAGTCGCATCACCTCGGTGTCGGCATCGATCCAGAACTTATCTATTTGGGCCGAATCAGCCGGATGAATTTCCGCAACAAATTCGCGGTCGCATCCGGCGCGCGAGGCCATGCTTCGCGTAAATCGCTCCGCAAGCCCTGCCGATTTATGACTTGCGCCATCCTTGGTGCTCTCCCTGCGGGCGCACTCGCTGGAAAAGTTCCGTTCTGGAATGAAAGAACGACTCCACGACCGCATTGTCCCAACAGTCACCGCGCCGACCCACGCGCGGCTCGATGTTGTGATCGCGGCAGCACTGCAGCCAGCCATCGCTGTCCTACTGCGAGCCCGAGACGGAATGGATCAGCACAGCCACAATCTGTTCAGCTGAATATCGCGTCTTCTACACGGCAAACTCCTCGGCCCAGATGGGCCTGGTTTGCCGGAATAACCAAACTCTTTGTGGTCCGGACTGGTCATAGCGCCCCAGTCAAATCAGTGCAGCCGCCGGCGCCGCGACGCACGTGACAGGACCGTAGGGCCGGACTCGGCCGAATCCCGACCGGCCGGACGCCCCATCCTGAAGGCGCAAAGGTGTACCAGGCGGTCATCGACAATCAGTGATCCCCCGTTGATTTCAGGGGAATCCAGCCGGACGTCTTCTCCAAGGCCAACCGCCCGATAGTGGCTGCGCTCGGCCTGCCGTATGGCCTCGATCAGCCCCTGACAATCCGCACCGGTGCCGGCCACCGCCTTGTCGCTGCGCTCATCGATGGCATCGAGCGCATAGCTCGTCACCAGTTTCTTCAGCTGCTTTGCGAGTGTGACGGGCGAATCGAACAGATCCATGCCGATGAGTTGCCCGCGTTGGGGGGCGGCCCGTGCGCTTTCCCGCGGCGCTGAACGGGGGGGGGGGGGGGGGCGGGGGGGGGGGGGGGCTGTACGGGTCCGTCGGCACCCATCGAGGCGTTGATGTGCGCGGTCTTTTCCGCCCGCCCTCGCGAGAAATGGGCGCGGCCGGCCGCGCTGAACTCATCCGACTGCCGGCTCCAGCGACCCGCCTCGACGCACGAGACCGGGATCACCGTTTCGCTCTTTGCCGCAACCATGATCGTCAGGTTGACGATGCGGTTCTGCTTGGCGCCGACCAGTTCCTCGCCATCGAGCAACAGGACGGGTATCTCGGCCTCGTTGACCAGGCACAGATTGGGCACACTGCCCTGCTCGGAGACTTCCGTCACCCGAACCTGGCCGGATTGCAGTGCTTCCTCCAGCGTCAGGTAACCCGGCTGCCCCACGGCATCGCCGAGCAGCGGGAACATGGTGAGATTCTCCAGCGTAACCGGGCTGCCCATTCGAATACCGGACAAGGCGATATCCAGTGCTTTCATGTCACGACGTCTCCACAAATATGCGATTCAAGGAATGATTGTGAACTGATGCGGCCTCATGCCATGAGGCTGACAGCGATTGCGTTTTTTAACAGCATGGTGTTATATTCGCTGTCATGTTTAAAGATGTCACCCAACCCCAGTACTCCATCGGGCAACTGGCCGAACTGGCCGATGTCAGTCGGCGCACGGTGCACTTCTACGTGCAGCAGGAACTGATCGACCCGCCGGAGGGGCGGGGGCGCGGCAGTTTCTACACCGCGCGGCACCTGGAGCAGCTGCAGCGCGTGTTGAAGCTTCAGCGCGAGGGCTTGCCCCTGCGCCGGATCCAGAGCATGTCCGAATCGGTGCAGGTGCGCGCGGCATCGGCAACGCCGGACCGGGCTTTGGTGATGCGCCTGGCGGTTGCACCGGGCATCACGCTGGAGTTGGCCGCCGGGCCCGGCGGGGAAATTCCGACATCGGAGCAACTGAAGGAACTGGCGCAACGCTGCGCGGAAATACTCGAGCGCAAATCGTAGGCAATCGCGTGGTACTGGTCCGCAACCGCGCCAACAGCAACAAGAGGTCGTGTCATGGGAACGCAGGAATCAATCGCAGGCGGGATGTTTGTCAGGAACTCGAACGCACGGGTGCCGCTGACCGGTGTGCAGATCGAGGTGGTCGGCAGCGGGGCCGCGGCGCGGGTCAGCGTGCGCCAGAGGTACATCAATACGGAGCAATCGCCCATTGAAGCGGTGTACAGCTTTCCGCTCGAGGAAGGCAGTGCCGTCTGCGAGCTGATCGTTGAAATCGGCGGCAGGAAACTGCTCGGCAGGATCGAGGAGCGGGAAAAGGCCTTCGAGCAGTATGACGAGGCAATGGCCGCCGGCAATGGTGCGTTTCTGGCCGATCAGGACCGGCCCAATATCTTCACGATGAGCGTTGGCAATCTGCTTCCGGGCCAGGAAGCGATAGTGTGCCTGGGGTACGCCACAGAGCTCGAACAGCATGGCGACAGCGTGCGCATCATGCTGCCGACAACGATTTCGCCGCGCTACGTGCCGCAGCCGATGCTTGAATCCGCCGATCCCGCCGAACTGGAGCGGATCAACCCGCCTACCGTGCGCGGCCCGGTGCCTTACGGCCTGTCACTGACGGTGGAATACACCGCCCCGCAAGGCGTGACGTCGGTGGCCTGCCCTTCGCATCCGGCGCGGGTCGAGATCGAAGGCAATCAGGCCCGAGTTGAATTGATGGGCTCCGCCATACAACTCGACCGCGACTTCGTGCTGAACGTCACCCTCGCGAGGCCATTCGATGCCTGCGCCGTGCTGACGCGCGATGGGGATGGCGCCCATGCGATGATGGTCAATCTCTACCCCGACCTGAAACAGTTCGCCCGCCAGCCGAGCGAATTCATCTTCCTGCTCGACCGTTCGGGGTCGATGGAGGGCGACAGCATCGCCCAGGCGCTGAACGCGCTGCGCCTGGCGCTGCGGTCCATGGACGAAGGCGATACCTTCAATATCGTGGGTTTCGGCAGCGATTACGAGCTGATGTTTCCGGAAAGCCGCCCGTACACGCAAGCATCGCTCGACGAGGCGACCAACACGCTCGAGGGCTGGGATGCAGACCTCGGCGGCACCGAACTGCTCAAACCGCTCCAGCAGATACTGAAAGCCGGCCAGGGAGCGCTGGCGCGCCAGGTCATGCTGCTGACCGACGGCCAGGTCGCAAACGAAGCCGAGTGCATTGCCGCCGTGGCCGGGCAATCCGGATCCATGCGCATCTTTACGTTTGGCATTGGCCACGGCGCCTCCGAGTTTCTTGTGAAGGGTCTTGCGCGAGCCTGCGGAGGCAAGGCCGAATTCATTCATCCCAATGAACGCATCGAGCCCATCGTCATGCGTCAGTTCAGACGCGCCGCGGCGCCGTATCTGCGCAACGTACGCCTGGATTGGGGCGGTCTGGAGCCCGAACTCGTGGCGCCCGAACTGGTCCCTGCCCTGTTCGACGGGGACCGATTCACGGTGTATGCGCGGGTCGGCAACTCACCCGCATCCGGGTCTGCGGAGGTGGCTGTGCTCGCGGATGGGCCCAAAGGTTCGCTGCGGTTTCCGCTCAACCTGGACTTCAACACCGTAACCGATCGACCGATGGTGCCGGTCCTGATGGCACGCTCCGCCATACGCGAACTGGAGGAGGGACGCAGTGCCGCAATGGAGCGCGGTTCGAATCAGCGCGCGCGCAAGAAGGACGACACGAACAGCAAGGTACTCGAGCTTGCGCTGAAGTATCAGATACTCAGCTCGCAAACCAGCTTCATTGCCGTCGAGGAGCGCGCGGAGGGCACGCAGAGCGAACGCGCCCAACTGCGCCGCGTTCCGGTGGCGTTGACGCAGGGCTGGGGTGGTGGTTCAAGCGAAGGTCCATGCCTTGCATTGAGCGCAAGCAATTATGGCGCTGGCCACATGAATTTTCCTGCATGTGAAAGGAGCGCTGGTGTCGCAACTCCCGACACCGATGCATACCCTGGACGCATGGATTGCGCTGGTCCGCCGATGCTTGCGCGCGGTAGCTTCAAGTTGAAGCGAACTTTCGACGCGGTACGCGGCCGCATTGGCAAACGACGGGGCGTTGGCTCCGATGGCTCACAGAATCCCGAGCCAATGAGCGCTGATTCGAAACTGATGCGCTTGACGATGGCGCAACATGCCGACGGCAGTTTCCTGCTGGACGATACGACGCTGAAGATTTTCGGGCTGGATCGTATCTCGCTGGAGTCTGCATCAAGATCGCTGGGTCGCAGTACCGCTGCGGATTCGGCGGTTCATACCGCGGTAGCGCTTGCCCTGCTGGCCCGGCACTTCAGCGATCGTCAGGATGAATGGCGGATGCTTGCCGACAAGGCGCAACGCTGGCTGGAGAAGCAGGCGTTGAAATTGCCGGACGATGTGGCGTCGTGGGCGATATGGGCGGCGCAGGTGTGCGGGATCGAGTGACCATTCGAACGCGAGGGGGCGGAGTTGATGCTTTATGGGTCGTTCGCAGGAAACACGATTCGGCACCGCCCCCCATTGTAGTGACCTGCGCTCCGCTCAATTCAAGCAACACTTCTTGTATTTCTTGCCGCTGCCACACGGGCAAGGATCATTGCGGCCCACCCGCGGCTCGCTGCGGCGTATGGGCTCCATGGACATTTCCAATTCCTTCATTCGCGCCTGCCAGTACGCGTGTATTGCCCTGGCACTCGGTGCGATTGCCTGCTGGCGCTCGACCACTTCTTCATCGGAGCCTTCGTGCCCAGGCCAATCGGCGTCCTCGGTAAACGCAAATATTGCAAGAAGCGGTTCCGTAACCTCTTTACCGCCGCTCAACCAGAGCTCTGGATTCAACTTCACGCCACGCGCGTAGCCTTCACACCATTCGTCGACAATCGTGGACGTGCGGCCCTCGAACTCGCTCTCCATGAAAAAAGGCTCGAACTGTTCCGGCTCATCCATCAGTTCCGCAATGATTCCATTCATGTGCCGTACAAACAGCGAGAAAATTTCCTCGAATTCCGCCGTGTTCTTCCACACGGGTTCGAAATCACCCCACACCGCCGGTAACCACTGCGAAGGCATCACGGCCACCGGGCCACTGACAACGGCAGTGAAAAACCCGTCCAGTTCGCTGATATCCAGCACGCCCTCGTCTTTGCCGACCATGTCTTCATCCTCGTCACCGAAACGGGCGAGGAGAAACTCGTCCAGGCGAGCGAATTCATCTTCCGACATTGGGGTGAGCAGGTCTTTCATGAGTCAATCGCCGGACACGGTGGTTGATGCGCCAAGTATGAGGCGGGATTGGTCCACGGGCCAGAACATCGCACCCCGGCGAGACACTGCGCGAAGACGTGCTGCCCGCGCTGGGATTGTCGGTCTCCGCGGCCGCTGAGCAGCTCGGGATTGCTCGCGTCACACTTTCGCGTGTTTTGCACGGGCGTTCGAGCATTTCGGTAGACCTGGCACAGCGCCTGGAACTGTGGCTCGGCGGGCCTGAGGCGGGCCCCAGCGCAGAGAGTTGGCTCTGCGGGCAGATAGCCTTTGACCTGTGGCAAGCGCGCAAGGGCCGCAAGCAGCCATCGGTCGCACTGGCGCCGACGCCCCCCCGCCCCGAGTAGCGGCTTTGTTTGGAGTCCTCCGGGCGACATCACGCGCTGCCGTAGGTGCAGGTCCCGGCCAGTGCACCCGCGTTGAAGACCTGTTCGAGCCGTCCGACGCCGTTATAGGCGGTGATTTTGATCGGAAGCGAAAATAAATCTGTCCCCATATTCCGTCCCCATATTCCATGCCGAGCAGCAGGGTTGCACAGAATTATAGGCATTGCCTATACTGCGCAACAGACTCACACCATGCCAGCCGAGATCACCGTGAATACAGGCTATACAATTGCAGCCACTTTTCCCCAGATTGGAGTGTGTTTCGTGCCTCAAGTGCTCAGCAAAGATTCCAGCGGCGCCCGTATCGCCCAGTTCCGCAAGGACAAGGGCATGACGCAGAAAGTACTCGCCGAACGGCTCGGCGTCTCCCAGCCCGTCGTCTCCGATTACGAGACCGGCGTCATCCGCCTGCCGGCCGATGTCGTGGTCGAGATCGCCAAGCTCCTGGCCGTGACCACCGATGAGATTTTGGGACTGAAGGCGGAAGCCCGTTCGGCTTCCGGTCTTAAGAACCGCCGCTTGTCACGGCGGCTGCGGGCGATCGATGCGTTGCCGAAACGCGATCAGGAAGCGCTGCTGCGCACCATCGACGCCTTTATCTCGAAGCCCGCCTGAAGGTCACTACCATGAACACCCGTGATGAACACGTCCTGATCGAGAAGTTGCGCAGCCTGCCACCACAGCGTCTGGCCGAGGTCGAGGATTTCGTGGACTTCCTGCATAGCCGCGACGACGACCAGCGGCTGGTGCGGGCGGCAGCCGCGTTGTCGGAAAGCGCGTTGCATGCCGTGTGGGACAACGAGGACGATGCCGACTATGACCGCCTATAACTTCGGCGATGTCGTGCTCGTGCCGTTCCCGTTCACCGATCAGACCACCACCAAGCAGCGCCCCGCAACCGTGATCTCGAGCGAGGCCTACCACCGGGCCCGGTTCGATGTGATCCTGCTGGCTGTGACCAGCCAGGTGCGGCCGACCCTCGCTGTCGGCGAGGTGATCGTCCAGGACTGGAAGGGTGCGGGACTGTTGAAACCGTCCGTGCTCAAACCGGTCATTACCACGATCGAGCAGCGGCTGATCATAAAGAAACTCGGACGGCTAAAGGAAGACGACCGCATCGCGCTCAAGCATGCGATCAGTACCGTTATCGGCTGACCCGGCAAATTGCGGCCCCAAACCTTGTCTCTCGGTCCGGTACTGTCCGATTGCCATTCGCAGGCTTTTTCGTGTTTCTGCCGTGTCTCCGAACGGAGAACCGTAACGCAGCAGACTGTGTGGCGGTGAGACGCAGTCTGCTACTAACCCGTCTCCGGAATTTTCCCTGCTCACGGGAAATCTACAGGGAAAATCATTCGCTTCTATCGCACGTTGCCATGCATACCCCCTTGGCCCACTGATTTAGCAGCAGATATTTTAAGGAATTCAGACTGAACGCTTCTGATAACAGGGAATTATCAGGGAATGGGCGTTGAAGTCGGACTTCGCGCCACCGAGCATGTTTTTCACTTCGATTGGCAATGATTTACGCATTCGCACCCCACACGTCGAGATAAATAAATCCGTCCCCATATTCCGCACGTCGAGATAAATAAATCTGTCCCCATATTCCCTGATCGGTGAATCCTCGCGTGTAGATCGAGTTCTCATTGGCCAGCAGCGTGCTCATGCTGGCGGCATCAATGTCGCTCGCCCAGTTGCTCTCGCGCCGCCCCCCCCAAAGGGATCAAAGCTGATCTTCTCTCCAAGAACCGCCCCGCTGGCATTGGTCACCGCATCGACCGAGCCCAGATGATCATGATGCAGATGCCGCGAAAAGATGGAGATCTGGTTCCCTCCCCAGGCATCCAACTTCTTGATGCGCTGTACCGCCGCACTCGCGCTCACCCGCTCCACCACGTCCCCCGAAACGCCCGTGGGTGGGCCGGTGACCTCATAATCCCCCAGGTACACCGTCACCAATTGCTTTTGTACCCCGGTTTCATCCCATGTCTCTAGACCGAGGTAGCGCTGCCCGTTCGGGTCATACCAAAACTGCTCGCGCGCGGTGGGCGTGGTCGTGCCCGCGCTGGTGCCGACCGTGATCATTTGCACGTTGCTCCGGGCATCGTAGGACAGGAATGTATCATCGCCCGAGATTGCGTCGTATTGCGTGATGTTCCCGGCCGCGTCGTAAAATAAATCTGTCCCCACATTCACCATATTCTCTGCTGGGCGCCGGCAGTACGGAATGTAATCTGCAGTGTTAGCAGGAACACAACCTGCCCAGATGCGTTTGACGGCTACCGGAGTGAAAAATAGGCGTCAATTCCTGCTAGCATGCTCGCAACCGCTGCAGACGACAGAATCAGCCCCATGATCCGACTCAGTACGCTCGCGCCGGAGTTGCCAATGAGGCGGTGTATGCGGGTTGCCCACAGCATGAGCACCAAGGTGATTCCCAGTACCAGAAGCAGAATGGATGTTGTGAACAACTGCTCCCAGAGGTCAAAACGATCTTTGTCTGTGAGCATCACAGCCGCCAGCATTGCACCTGGACTGGCAATGGAGGGGATCGCTAATGGAAACACCGCCGCGTCTGCAGCGCTATCTACCCGGAGTTCCTCCTCAGGTTTGCTTTCACCGAATATCATGCTCAGTGCGAACAGGAAGAGCACTACCCCTCCGGCGATCTGGAAAGCCGCCAGAGGAATACTCATCACGGACAGTAGTAATTCGACTGCCAGAACGAAGAAAACCAGGACCACAGCGGCGATGATTGTTGATCGGATTGCGATTCTTCGTCTCTCGATCTCTGAAAAATTCTGGGTCAGCGCAATAAAGACGGGTATCGTGCCGATCGGGTCGATTACGGTGAAGAAGAACACAAAGGTGGAGACGAAATCGCGCAACTAGACAGCTCCGGTCTTCTGATGGAAATTCAGGCCGACCCTCGGCGAGGAACAACAAGGTAAGTATGCAGGCATGAAACGCGACCACGATACACATGAGGAATTCGGGCTGTCCAGCTTTCAGGATGACAAACTGATCTCAGGCCTTTCCCGGATCATACGTCTGGCGGTTCGATTCCTCGCTGTACTCATGACTTTTGTCATCGTCTGGGGGGTTTGGGATGTTGTCTGGGTGCTCTGCGAGCGGCTCATGGCGCCGCCCTTCATGCTTCTCGAAATTACTGACATTCTTGCCACCTTCAGCGCGTTCATGGCCGTACTGATAGCGATTGAGATATTCATCAACATTGTGATGTACCTCAAAGACAACGTGATCCATGTCAATCTGGTGATTGCGACCGCGCTCATGGCGATCGCGCGGAAGGTTATCGTGCTGGATACCGCCCACGTTGAATCAGCGTACATATTTGCCATTGCGGCGGTTGTGCTGGCGCTCTCGGTCAGCTACTGGCTGCTGCACAAGACCGCGCCGCTGGCGTGGGTGGCGGCGCGCAAGGCGAAAGACGAGCGCGCCTGATCAGGGAAACGAGCTGGGCCCAGGCATGTCGAGCCTCCTACTCCGGTGAATTCCAGATGGGCGACGTATAGGCCCGCTCGGTGACAGTTGTGCGGGTGCCGTCCAGCAGTTTGATGTTGAAACTCTTCGCGTCTTATGCCATCCAGCGGGGTGTAGGGATCTCTATCACCCGGGCGTAGTAGAAAGCCTGCTGACCATCCGGATCTTTCCAGACGATGATCCGCTCAGTTGCACCGATGGAGTTGCTCCAGGTCGCATTCTTCACATCCACGGTGCTGCCGTTAGAGGGTACCTTGCCATTTCGATCACGCTTGCGGACTCCGCTCCAGACCATGTCATGCATCTTCTCCTGGAGTTCGCCCTTGCCATCCAGCCAGCCTTTGACGATCTGAATGCGATCCAGATTGTCGCCCAAGGAATCCATCATGGCAGCGACGAGGAAGGCCGGCTTTACCCACAAGATCACGGTCACACTGATTCAGCACTTTGGCAGTGCACTGAACCTGAATCTACATTTCCATATGCTGTTTCGCGACGGGGTGTACACCGACGGCCACCGCGGCGAGCTTTATGACTGACCGCGCCGGCCATCGCGCTCGATGGCGGGCTCTGCGCGGGCTAAATCTCCGCGAGCGTTCCACGCGGCGCTTGCTGGCCACGCGCCGCGATAATCCGTACCATTCGCGCCCGCGATCCGACACCCCGATTCGACACGGCCCATGAACCCGATCCCGCTGCACAACCGACAGACTGAGGACTGGCAACGCGCGCTGCGCGAGGCGATCCGCGATCCGCGCGAACTGCTTGCCATGCTGGGTCTCGCGGACTCCGCGCTTGCTGCACAGCTCGATACGGACCCCAGCTTCAGGGTACGTGTGCCACGCGGATATGCACAGCTGATGCGCCACGCAGACGAACGCGATCCGCTGCTCCGCCAGGTGCTGGCGCTCGAGCAGGAACTGCGGGAGCACCCCGGTTACCGCGCCGATCCGCTCGCCGAGGCGCAGGCTTCGCCGGTTCCGGGCCTGCTGCACAAGTACGCCGGTCGCGCGCTGTTGATGAGTTCGCCTGCCTGCGCGGTGCATTGCCGTTACTGCTTCCGTCGTGAGTTTCCCTACCAGCAGCACAGCGATGGCCTCGCGCTCGCCGGTGCGCTCGAGCACCTCCGCCAGGACCAATCCATCGCTGAGCTGATTCTCTCGGGCGGTGATCCGCTGACGCTCAAAGACGATGCGCTGCACGCGTTGTTTGCGCAGCTCGGCACGATCACGCAGCTGCGACGCGTGCGCATCCACACGCGAACGCCCGTAGTGATTCCACAGCGTGTGACGCCGGGACTGCTTGCATTGCTTTCCGCGCAGCGCATGCCGATCGTGATCGTGCTTCACGCCAATCATGCCAACGAACTCGGCGCGGACTTCGCACATGCCGCCCTGCAGTTGCGGGCCACCGGCGTCACTTTGCTCAACCAGTCGGTGCTGCTTGACAGCGTGAACGATGACGCGGATGCGCTGTGTGCGTTGTCGGAGCGGTTGTTCGAATGCGGCGTGCTCCCCTACTACCTTCATTTGCTGGACCCGGTGCGCGGTACCGCCCATTTCGACGTCCCGGAACAACGCGGCAAGCAGTTGATCGCCGCAATGCGCAACCGCCTCCCCGGCTACCTTGTCCCGCGCCTCGCACGCGAAATCGCCGGCGAGGCCGCCAAGCAGGTGCTGGCTTCCTGAGCGCCCGCGGGTACCCGCGCAGCCTGCTGCCGCACTACTTCGAACAGTTTTCCAAAGTCGAACTGGGGAAACGCTACAGCGATGTCCTTGAGTACTCATCGGGGCGGCGGTACGGGCTCGGCTGCACCCTAACGGGTGCGCCGGCACTACCCTTGCCCCTCAGTATTTGCTGACCTGCCGGAGTCCGTTGGCCTGCCGTCTCTTTCGACCCGCTGGAACTGCCATACCAGAACGGCATGATCCCTGAGATCTCTCTCCTCAATCTCATCTTCGAGTAGTGGCTTTTCAAGCGCTTCTGTACCCCACACACACCCCCTGTCCACCCCTGTTGAGTTCCGTCAGGAATTGCCCCACTTTTTTGATGAGCGACTGGTCCATGGCGGCGGAATCGAATCATTTCGATTTCAACCAGTTGGATGCTGTTGAAGCGGGCCAGTCCCGAGTTGAACAAGTGCGGGAAAGTGGATCGTTTCTGGATGGAACTCAACAGCCCGCAGCTCCCACAGATCCGGGCGTGTCGTTGGTTATTATATATGCAATAGTTCGCGCTTTACGTTAAATGTTGCATATGAAACAAAGGATCTTTCGACTTCCCCGAGGCCGCGCACAGCTGGTCAGCGTCGTATCCGCAGCGGGCGACGTCATCCGGGTAGATGACGTCGTCAGCGCTCTTCAACTCGACCGCACTGCGGCCGCCCAGCGTCTCTCACGCTGGACAGAACAGGGTTGGCTAAGGCGCGTCGGTCGGGGCGTCTACGTCGCCGCGTCAATCGACACGATGCGGTCCGACCACGTCCTTGACGACCCTTGGGTTCTCGTCCCCGCACTCTTCGCGCCAGCTTACATCGGCGGGCGCACGGCAGCCGAGCATTGGGATCTCACCGAGCAAATCTTCAACGACATCTTCGTGATGACGGTGCAGCCCGTGCGTCAGAAGCGCCAAGTGCGACACGGCGCGCCATTTTCGTTGAAGCATATTCAGGAACGAAAGCTCTTTGGCACCAAGAGCCTATGGCGCCATCAGACCCGCGTGCCGGTATCCAACGTACACCGCACGGTCGTCGACATGCTGGATGACCCTGCGCTCGGCGGTGGCATCCAACACGTAGCCGATTGCCTTGCCACATATCTGCGATGCGATGATCGCGATGATGAGAAGCTCATCGAGTACCCGCTGTGCGTCTCGGCAAAGGCGCTGTTTTCAAGCGCCTCGGGTTTCTGGCAGAGTACTTGCCCGACGGTGCTGAGCTCGCCCGCCTTTGCGGGCGCCATCTCAGCGGTGGCCATTCGAATCTCGACCCTGCCCAGGACGGGCCGCACGTCGTGACAAAATGGCGACTGCGCGTGCCTGTTCGCTGGTGTCACGAGAAAGCGAAGTGATCGAAAAACGCGAAATCCTTGCTGCATCCCATCAGGCATCCTTGACACCGCGGGCCGACGTCCCCCCGCCCTGAGTAGTGAGCGGTTTTGTTTAGAGTCCTCCGAGCGACATCCCGCGCTGCCATAGGTGTAGGTCCCAGCCAATGCACCCGCGTTGAAGACCTGTTCGAGCCGTCCGACGTCGTTATTGGCGGTGATCTTGATCAGAAGCGAAAATAAATCTGTCCCCTTATTCGGTCCCCGTATTCGTCATCAAGATCGCGGGTCGCAGTACCGCTGCGGATTCGGCGGTTCATACCGCGGTAGCGCTTGCCCTGCTGGCCCGGCACTTCAGCGATCGTCAGGATGAATGGCGGATGCTTGCCGACAAGGCGCAACGCTGGCTGGAGAAGAAGGCGCTGAAATTGCCGGACGATGCGGCGTCGTGGGCCATGTGGGCGGCGCAGGTGTGCGGGATCGAGTGACTTGAGAAATTCATCGGTATATCAACCGGGGGGGGCAGGCGGGGGGCGCGCCGTGCGCGGGGTCGGCGCGGCCCCGCCGGGGGGGGGGGGGGGGGCCGGGGGCGGGCCGGCGGGGGGCCTGGGGGCCCCCGGCGGCGGGGGGGGGGGGGGGGGGGGGGGGGCTTCGGTCCGGGCGGCCCGGGGGGGGGGGGGGCGGGCCCCCGGGGCCGGGCTCCTCCTAGAATTTAGCTCTGGATAAGATTACTCTCCACGTGAGTTATCTCACGCCTGCCGTGCGCCAAGCAGCACGTCGTCATGGAGATGCTCGATGGACTGCTGGCGCAGGCCGGCCGCTAAAGGGGAAATCGCGATGGAACACATCATCAATCTGCATATCGAGAAATTGCCCGAAGGCGTCTACCTCGCCACCTCCGATGAGGTGCAGGGTCTTATCGCGCAGGGCCGCACCATCGAGGAAGCTGTCGAGATTGCCCGCGATGTGGCGAAGAAGCTCATCGAGGCGCAGCAGGGAACTGGACCGTTACTACCGCCGGCACGCGAGACGCTCGACTATCCGCTGATCGTCAACCTGTAATGGGGAGATTGGCTGGCTTTCGCTACCGCACCATCGTACAGCGGCTCAAACGTGCCGGCTTCGAATTCCACCGCCAAGCCGCCGGCTCCCACGAGATTTGGCACAACCCGGTGACCAACTGCTACACCACCATCCCAAACCATCCCGGCGATATGCCGGAAGGCACGCTGCGCGCCATCCTCAAGCAGGCAGGAGTCGAGATCGAGGAGTTTTTGAAGTAGTTCAGCAAGGAGCGGTTCCGAAATCTCTTTACCGCCGCTCAACCAGAGCTCTGGATTCAACTTCACGCCACGCGCGTAGCCTTCACACCATTCGTCGACGATCGTGGACGTGCGGCCCTCGAACTCGATCTCCATGAAAAAAGGCTCGGTTTCATCCCATGTCTCAAGACCGAGGTAGCGCTGCCCGTTCGGGTCATACCAAAACTGCTCGCGCGCGGTGGGCGTGGTCGTGCCCGCGCTGGTGCCGACCGTGATCATTTGCACGTTGTTCCGGGCATCGTAGGACAGGAATGTATCATCGCCCGAGGTTGCGTCGTATTGCGTGATGTTCCCGGCCGCGTCGTAAAATAAATCTGTCCCCATATCCCCGTCCCCATATTCCTAAAATAAATCTGTCCCCATATTCTAGTCCCCATATTCCCCTCAGCCGGAATGGGTGGCAGCATTGGCCGGAATACGCACCCATATTCCCCATCGAATACCGAGAGAATCTTGGACTTACGGCATAAAACCAGTCCAAGTTTTTATCCGCACCCCCAGTGGGTCAGTATTGGACGGACGTCAACAGGGTATCGGATTTCGGAGCAGTTTGGCGCCCCCAGAATCGCTGTCAGAGATCCGCTGGTTGCTTCGGCAAACGCTGCCGGTAGTGTTTCACCGTCACGATCTCTACGCGATCTGGTCTGACGACGTAAATCAGGCGAAACGGCCGCTCCAGTACTTCGCGCAAATCGTCCTGTTGATACTCAGGCACGCGCCGGTCAGCACGGGGATCGAATACAAGGCGCTCCGAGCGGCGTGTCAAACGGTCGACGACCTGTTTGGCTCGTATCGGCGAGTCCTGCGCGATGTGGTCGTGGATCTCTCTCAGGCGGGTCTTGGCCTTATTCTGACCAGGCTACCTTCATTCCGGCAGGTCGTATTCGCGCCTTAGGTCTTTCACGTCAGTCATTCGACCGGCGTTGATGTCCGCCAGTCCTTCCTCGATGTCCGCGCGCACTTCAAGTCGATAGGCGAGCTCCTGCCAAGTGACGCCGTCGGGCAGTTCATCAATCAGCTTGTGCGCTTCGTGCTTGGGGCTCTGGTTCGTTGCGGTCGGCACATTCGGACTCCTCTGCTCTGGCCAATTTTTGCACACTAGCCTCGTGGTTTGTTGAAATCCATTCAGCAATGACCCACAACTCGCTCAGAGTGCGGCTTGGAATTGCCCCTAATGGTCCAGTCTGAAGGGTTCACGCGAAGCGTGGATCAATATCCAATCAGCCCACGAAGTGCCTCCGGTCGGAGAACCGTAACTCAGCAGACTGGGTGGCGGTGAGGGAGGGATTAATCGAAACAGCCTTTGGGCTGTTTCGACCCTGCGGGCTTCGCCGCTGCGCGGCTCGTTTCAAACTGCTGCGCAGTTAGTGACGCGCGCCATCCCTGGCGCTCGCCCTGCGGGCGCACTCGCTTCGCTCGTGCGTCCAAATCGGCAGTCCTGCCGATTTGTCGAACCGGAGGGTTCGTCCACCCTCCCTCACCGCCAGATACAGAAAAGGCCCCGATGGGGCCTTTCTGTATCTGGCGGTGAGGGAGGGATTCGAACCCTCGAACGGGGATTAGCCGTTACACACTTTCCAGGCGTGCTCCTTCAACCACTCGGACACCTCACCGGAACCTGGATTGCCGCGCCGTGGATGCGGGCCGGCCAAAACGAGGCGCGTACTCTATACAAGAGCATCTTTGCTTACAACCCGAGGACCCGCATCCAGCGCTCACTGGCGCGCCAGCCGGGTGTGGGGAGGAATGGTCTTGCCGGTGCTGCGGAACGGGTTGATATCGATGCCGCCGCGGCGGGTGTAGCGCGCATAGACGCTGAGGTCGCGCGGGCGGCAGCGGTCCATGATGTCGATGAAGATCCGCTCCACGCAATGCTCATGGAAACCCTGGTATTCGCGGTACGACACGAGGTAGCGCAGCAGGGCCTTGCGATCGACGCGGGTGCCGAAGTAATTGACCTGGATACTGGCGATATCCGGTTGCCCGGTCACCGGGCATACCGTGCGGAACAGGTTGCTGTACAGGATCTCGCCGGCCACCTGCCCGTCCTCGACCATCTCGAGCAGACCCGGGTCCGGGCGATAGATCGACATCTTGAGCTTGAGCGTGTCGAGACACTCGCCCTGGAGCGTTGCAACGCCCGCCTGCAGGGCCTGGCTCATCGACAGCAGGTTCACCACCACCGAGGTACCGACCGTGACCGAAAGATCCAGCTCGAGCGTGCGCACCACGTCGTAGGCACTGGCAAAAGTCGTCTGGCTGAAGGAGCAGAGATAAAGCTTCAGCGATTTGGATTCGATCACCGCGCGCGAGTTGCAGGGCACCTGCAGCTGCAGCACGCCGACCTCGGGCTTGCCATCGCGATCGAGCCAGGTGAGTTCCCAGGCGGTCCACAGGTCCGCGCCCTCGAACGGCAGCTTGCCGGCATCGATCAGCAGTTTCTGGCGCAGCCGGTCGCGCGCGATGGGCACCAGCAGCGACGGGGTGTACTGCGAAACCACCTCGCTGCGCTTGCCCAGTGGTGTGTCGGCAAAAAAGCTGTTGTCGCTCATACCCGTATCCGAAATTGCAGCAGCAATTGTAGACCATGAAAACAGCCACACGGCGTGGCCCGCAGCGCCTTGCGCAGGCGTCTCACTGGCGCAACCGCTTCCCGGAATTGAGCAGGTAGAGGCAATAGCACCAGCCGATGACGATGAACAGCGCGATCATCCCGACCGCCATCCCGACATCGATATCCGATACCCCGAGAACCCCGTAACGAAACGCATTGACCATGTAGAGAATCGGGTTGGCCTGCGAGACGCCGCGCCAGAACGCCGGCAACAGGTCCATCGAGTAGAACACCCCGCCGAGATAGATCAGCGGGGTCAGCACGAAGGTCGGGATGATCGTCACATCATCGAAATTGTTGGCATACACGGCGTTGATCAGCCCGGCGAGCGAAAACAGCACCGCGGTCTGGAACACCACCAGGATCGTGAGCGCAAGATGCTGTACCTGCAGATGCACGAAAGCGAGCGACAACACCGTCACGATCAGCCCGACACAAAGCCCGCGCGCCACCCCGCCCAGCGTGAAACCGAGCAGGATGATGTAATTCGGCGTCGGCGAGACCAGCAACTCCTCGATGCTGTGCTGGTACTTGGCGCCGAAAAAGGAGGACACCACGTTGGCGTAGGAGTTGGTGATCACCGCCATCATGATCAGGCCCGGCACCACGAACTGCATGTAGTCGAAGCCGCCCATCTGACCGATGCGCGAGCCGATCAGGCTGCCGAAAATCACGAAATAGAGCGTGATGGTGATCGCCGGCGGCACCAGGGTCTGGGGCCAGATCCGCACGAAGCGCCGTATTTCCTTGACCAGGATGGTGGCAAATGCCATGAACAGCTCGCGCGGATTCATGCCGCGGCCTCGGGGGCCTTGTTCTCGTTCAGCAGACCCACGAACAGTTCTTCCAGCCGGTTGGTCTTGTTGCGCATGCTGTTGATCTGCACCCCGCGCGCCGACAGGCTGGCAAACACCTCGTTGAGCGACTGTTCCTTGTCGACGGCGATCTCGAGCGTATGCGAGTCGATCACGCGCGTCGGGTAGCCCTCGAGCACGATGTCGGCAGGCAGATCACCCGCCGCATCGAGCAGGAAAACCTCGGTATGCAGCTGGCGCAGGAGTTTCTTCATGGTGGTGTTCTCGATGATCTCGCCGTTATCGATGATCGCGATGCTGCGACACAGGCTCTCGGCCTCCTCGAGATAATGCGTGGTCAGGATGATCGTGGTGCCGGCACGGTTTATCTCCTGCAGGAAGCTCCACATCGAACGGCGCAACTCGATATCCACGCCGGCGGTCGGCTCGTCGAGGATCAGCAGGCGCGGCTCGTGCACCAGCGCACGCGCGATCATCAGTCGCCGCTTCATGCCACCCGAAAGATTGCGCGCCGGCTGCTCGCGCTTGTCCCACAGATCGAGCTTGCGCAAGTATTTCTCGGCGCGCTGGCGTGCCAGTCCGGGGGCGAGTCCGTAGTAGCCGGCCTGGGTGGCAAGAATATCGCCGACCTTCTCGAAATGATTGAAATTGAATTCCTGCGGCACCACGCCGATATTGCGCTTGGCCAGCGGAAAGTCGCGGTCGATATCGGTGCCGAATACCCTCACCTGCCCGCCGCTCTTGTTCACCAGCGAGCAGATCACGCCGATGGTGGTCGATTTGCCGGCGCCGTTGGGTCCGAGAAGCGCGAAGAAATCACCCTCCGCGACATCGAGATCGATGCCTTTCAGCGCGGCGAAACCATTGGCGTAGGTCTTGCTGAGGTTGCGGATCTCGAGGGCATTGCTCATGGGGCGCGGGATACTCCGGACTGCGGCCGACTGCGGCGGCGCCGCGGTAGCCGCGTATGGTAAACGCCGCCTCCGGGTGCTGCCATCCCGGGCCGTCGCGATCGCGTTAAATTGCCGGGAATTGCGCCGCGGATCGCACTGCTCGGAGCACCGGGCGCGGCTCACACGACGTCGCCCGCACGCATGCAATTCATGCGCGAAGCCGTGATGGGGGAAAAGAGAAGAGCGCTTCCGCGACCGGAGAGGACGGGGGTCCTTCAGCCGGATCGCGGTTGCGCGTCGGCATCAGAAGCGACGGCGTGGGCCGCTGCTGTCGCGCTCCTTGCGTGCTTCCGCCTGGTTCACCTTGATCGTACGACCGTTCAGATCACGGCCGTTCAGCGCCTTGATGGCTGCGTCGGCTTCCGAGTTGTTGGCCATCTCGACAAAACCGAAGCCCTTGGACTGACCGGTTGCGCGATCGGAGATCACGGTGGCCGAAGTCACTTTGCCGAATGCCTCGAATGCTTCGCGCAGGTCGGCGTCGGTCGTGTTGTAGGAAAGGTTTCCCGTATAGATATTCATTTATTCACCATCTGTAGAAAGAGTGCTGTGCGGTATAAAACACTATCGAATATGCACGAGCACAAACTATCAGATAGCGACTGCAATCGGAGGTCTGTCGCGCTGGCAGGCGCCACTCCGTGGAGTATCCTGCTGTTTGCGAAGCGAATCCGGCTGCAAAACCCGGTCAATATACACGTCTGCGCGCCGCAACGCGCGTTTTGCGAGAAAGCTCGCGCACTGCGCGCGCTCGCTGGCGTCCCCTAGGGAATTACTCGGGCGCTACGCGCCCTCGCCCTTCGGGTCGTCCGAACTGCGTTCGGACGCTCGCTGCGACGCTGCGCGTCTTGCGTCGAACTCCGCTTCGATCACCGCCCTCATTGCTCGCGCACTGCGCGCGCTCGCTGGCGTCCCCTAGGGGATTACTCGGGTGCTACGCACCCTCGCCCTTCGGGTCGTCCGAACTGCGTTCGGACGCTCGCTGCGACGCTGCGCGTCTTGCGTCGAACCGGGGGTTCGAATCTTGTCCCTAGGGGCACCAAATAAAAAAGCCGGCACAAGGCCGGCTTTTTTATTTGGCGTCCCCTAGGGGATTCGAACCCCTGTTACCGCCGTGAAAGGGCAGTGTCCTGGGCCTCTAGACGAAGGGGACAAAACCGAAGTTCCAGGACGGCGCGCATTCTAGGAAGCCCTTGCCGGGGCGTCAAGCAAAGAATCCGGAGGCGGCATTATTGGGCATTGCGAAACTCCGACACGAGTTGCACGGACGCAAGGCGGTCGCTGCGCAACAACCGCCTTGCGCCGCGCCGCGCCTCCAGAGACTCATCCGGCTGCGCGCGGCTCGAGCTCCAGCGAGGCGGAATTGATGCAGTAACGCAACCCCGTGGGGGCCGGACCATCGGGGAACAGGTGCCCGAGGTGGGCGCCGCATTTGCGGCACATCACCTCGGTGCGCACCATCCCGAGACTGCGATCCGACTCGGTCACGAGACACTCGTCGTTGGCCGGCGCATGGAAGCTCGGCCAGCCGGAGCCGGAATCGTACTTGGTCGCGGAATCGAACAGCGGCTCGGCGCAACACGCGCAGCGGTAGATTCCCGATGTCTTGGTATCCCAGTACTTGCCGGTGAACGCGCGCTCGGTGCCCTTGCCGCGACAGATATTGAATTGTTCGGGGGACAGCTTGCCCCGCCATTGCTCGTCGTCCTGATGCTCCGACATGAATGCTTCCTCCCCGCAAGCGGGCACCCCAGCGTGCCCGAAACGCAATTATGCACAGCCCTGCGGCTGCAATTCCGATCACCTCACACCTTACCCTATACTATTGCGTTCATTCCCTGGCCCGAAACCCCGCCATGCGTGACTTTCTGAAATCGCTGAAATTGGCCAACGTCTGCTATGACATTCGCGGCCCCGTGCATGAGCGCGCCACGATCATGGAGGAAGAGGGTCACCGGATCCTCAAGCTCAATATCGGCAATCCCGCGCCTTTCGGATTCGAGGCGCCCGAGGAAATACTGGTGGACGTGATCCACAACATCCCGAAATCCCAGGGCTACTGCGACTCCCGGGGCCTCTACTCCGCACGCAAGGCCGTGATGCAGTACGCGCAGCAGATCCAGATCCCCAACGTCGAGGTCAACGATATCTACCTCGGCAACGGGGTCAGCGAGCTGATCGTGATGGTCATGCAGGCACTTGCCAACGATGGCGACGAGATCCTGATACCTGCGCCCGATTATC
Organism: Gammaproteobacteria bacterium; assembly: GCA_016705365.1. Lineage (NCBI taxonomy): Bacteria > Pseudomonadati > Pseudomonadota > Gammaproteobacteria > Gammaproteobacteria bacterium. Next base: position 178,367 of record JADIYI010000006.1, read on the forward strand.
CGTTGTGGACCGCCGCGACCACTCTTGCCGGCGGCACCGCGGTGCATTACCGCTGCGACGAGCAATCGGACTGGTACCCCGACATCGCCGATATCCGCGCCAGGATCAACCATCGCACCAAGGCGATACTGGTGATCAACCCCAACAACCCGACCGGTGCGGTCTATCCGCGCGAGATACTCGAGCAGATCGTGGAACTCGCGATCGAGCACCAGCTGGTGATACTCGCCGACGAGATCTACGACAAGATTCTCTACGACGGCGTCGAGCACGTCGCGCTTGCCAGCCTCTCGCCCGAGCCGCTGTGCATCACCTTCAACGGGCTGTCGAAGGCCTACCGCCTGGCCGGATTTCGCTCGGGCTGGATGATCGTCTCCGGCGCCAAGCACAATGCCAGAGATTTCATCGAGGGGCTCGACATCCTCGCCTCGATGCGCCTGTGCGCCAACGTACCCGCCCAGCACGCGATCCAGACCGCGCTCGGCGGGTACCAGAGCATCAATGACCTGGTGCTGCCGGGTGGGCGCCTGCGCGAACAGCGCGATCGCGCCTGGGAACTGATCAACTCGATTCCGGGCCTGAGTTGCGTCAAGCCGCGCGGCGCGATCTACCTGTTCCCGCGCCTCGATCCGAAAGTGCACAAGGTGCTCGATGACGAGCGCCTGGTCTACGACCTGCTGGCGCAGGAAAAGATGCTGCTGGTTCAGGGCACGGCGTTCAACTGGGCCGAGCCCGATCATCTGCGGGTGGTATTCCTGCCGCGGGTCGAGGAGATCGAGGACGCGATGGGACGGCTGCAACGTTTCCTGGCGGGCTATGCCCAGGCCTGAGCGGATCTAGTCAGACGGCGTCGCGCAATCGTCATAACCCAGCGGATACAGAATCGCGTCGCGGTACCCGGTGACTACCTGCATGTAGCGGTGCAGCGCCTGGTCGAGCGCGGGATCGTTGGTATCGACCAGCAGCGGCCGGCCCTGCAGCGCGCCGATCTTGCTCTTGGCGGCCACGATCACGATGTTGTCGATGCCGACGCGCCGGATCACCGCCGCGCTGATCTGCTGGTTGCCGCGTCCGAACACGTGGCCCTGCCCGCCGATCGCGGTGACCACGATGCGCGCGGAACCGCTGTGTTCGCGCAGCAACTCCAGCAGGCGTGCTTCGCCGGCATCGCGCGCGAGGCATTCACGATCGCGCACCACGTCGACGCCGAGCAGCGTACCGTCGATGCCGAGCAGTTCCTTGATCGCGAAGGTGGTGGTGCCCGGACCGAGAATGTACAACTGCCCGGGCTCCATCTCCTCGACGATCTGCGCGGCGATGTCCGCAATCGCCAGTTCCTCGACTTCCCGCCCGCCCACCTTGGTGTGCTGGACGTAGCGTCCCTCGGCCGGTACCCGCATCTCGCCGAAATGGCGCGAGTTCACCCGCCCGCCGCGAAAGGCATCCTCGTCGAGATCGCGCACCTCGCCCGGGGCGATATCCACCAGTGCGCCATCGATCAGCGCGCGCACGACTTCGCCCGCGGCCTCCGGGGATACCGCGTAGACGCCGGAATGCATCTTCACTCCCGCCGGAATGCCGAGCACCGGCAAGCGCGATTCCACCACCGCGCAGAGATCGCGCGCGGTGCCATCGCCACCGGCGAAAAGCAGCAGGTCGACCGGGATCGCGCACAATGCGCGCGCCGCATCCTGGGTGTGCTGCGCCGTGGTGGGGCCGCTGACAGGGGGGCCGACCACCTGCGCCTCGAAGCCTGCCGCGTGTGCGGCATCCATGCCCATGACTCCCGCAGCCGCATACAACTCGATGCGCGAGCGCAGCCCGGTGAGCATCGCAAGTGCACGCACCGCGCGCGCCTGCGCCCGTGGCTCGGCACCGCGCGCCCGCGCCTCGGCTACGATCGCCGCACCATCGCTGCCCTTCAGGCCCACTGCCCCGCCGATTCCGGCCAGTGGATTGACGATCAATCCGAGCCGGAACGGGCGCTCGCCCGGCCCCGGTTTCATCCGTGGAAGCCTGCCGCAAGCAGTTGCGCGCGTTCGCTCTCGCGGGCACTGCCAATATGCCAGGCACCGAGCTCGCGCCGCGCCGGATAATCGCGCCGCAGGCGATCGAAACCGGTGGCGATATCCGCCGGCGTCGCAACCGCGAGCGCGCGCAGCTGCGCATCATCGGTGCGCGGGTCATAAGAGCCGAGCACCGCCTGCTGCCAGCCCGTCGCCTGCGCTGGCACCACCCCGGCCGGCGGAAGTTGCAGCGCGGCGAAGCTCTCGAGCGGCGCCCCGCCCTGCAGGAAATCGCACAGCGCGCGGTAGACCTGCGCCACGCCGCGCAACTTGCCATCCACCGCATAGCCCGCGATATGTGGCGTGCCGATCAGGGTGCGCGCGAGCAGCGCCGGCTCGATCCGCGGCTCGTGCTCCCACACATCGAGCACGACGCCGAGATCCGCGCGCGCGCGCAGCAATCCGAGCAGCGCGGCGTTGTCGACCACCGCGCCGCGTGCGGTGTTGATCAGCAGCGCCCGTGTGGCGAGGGCCTGCAACTGCGCGGCGCCGAGCAGGTATCGGGTCGGGTGATCGCCCTCGCTGGTGAGCGGCACATGGAGGCTCAGCACATCGCAGTCGAGCACCTCGTCGAAGGCGCAGGCCTCGGCAATGCCCTCGACAAACGGATCGTAAACACGACAGCTGATTCCAAGCGCCCGCAAGCGGCGCAACAGCCGCCCACCCACATTGCCGCAACCGACGATGCCGATGCGCCGCGAAGCGATGGATGCCGCATCCGGAAAACGCAATGCCAGCACGCCCAGCACATAATCCACCACCGAATCGGCATTGCTGCCGGGTGCATGCGCGAAGCGGATGCCGAGCGCATCCAGGTCCGCAAGACAGACATGATCGATGCCCGCGGTGGTACTGCCCACGAAGCGCACCCGGCTGCCACGCAGCAGCGCCGCATCGATGCGCGTCACCGAGCGCACCACCAGGATATCGGCATCGCGCACCACGGCGGCGTTGATCGCGCGCCCCGGCAGGCGCTGCACCGCTCCAAACTGCGCGAACAGCTGGTCGGCGCCGGGAATGTTTTCGTCGACCACCAGCTTCATTGCCATCCGGCCCCCACGCCCTGCACCCGCGTCCTGAAACCTGCGTCGAGGCCGTGCTCCTCGACGAATGCCACCAGCGCCGGTACCTCCGGTGCCTGGCGTTCGAAAGCCGGCAGCGCGGCTTCGCCAGCGAGCTCCCCGCAAAGGCAGGTGAGCCGATGCGCCATGCGGATCTGCGCCGCGTGCGCCTCCAGTGCCGCCGCGGTGCGCGCCGCCCCGCGACGCCGCGAGTTCGCGATTTCCCCGGTGGCACCGAGAATGGCCTCGATATCGGGGTAGTCCTGCAGCAACGCGGTCGCGGTCTTGATGCCGATCCCGGGCACTCCGGGAATATCGTCGATCGCATCGCCGGTCAGCGCCAGCAGATCGGGCACCTGCGCGGGACGTATCCCGTGGCGCGCCCGATACGCCTCGTGCCCCAGCGGCTCGCCGCCCGGAAAATCCCACAGCAGATCGCCATCTGTCTGCAGCAGTTGCCCCAGGTCCTTGTCGCGGCTGAGCACCACGCTGCTCAATCCGAGCGCCCGCGCCTGTACCGCCGCGGCGGCCAGCAGATCATCGGCCTCGTAACGCTTGCTCGCCACGCAGCCGATGCCGAGCAGCCGGGTGAACTCGCGGCAGGCCTCGAGTTGGAACGCGAGTGGCGCGTCGGGCAGCACCCGGCGGTTCTTGTAGCCGGGATGGATCTCGTTGCGAAAGCAGCCGCCGAGGCTCTCGTCGAAAGCGGCCAGCACCCGCAGCGGCTGCTCGCGCTCCAGCAGATCGAGCAGGAACGAGGCGTAGCCGCGCAGCGCATGGGTCGTGAAGCCATTGCGCGCATGCCAGCGTTCGGGCAGCGAAAAATAGGCGCGAAAGATATAGATCGAGGCATCGATCAGGTACGCCCGCCTCACTGGCAGCTGTCCGCTGCGAGCAGACGCGTGGCGACGTAGTGTGCGGCGTCCGGCGCGGCCTGCCCGCCCCGCCACCGGCACAGCGCGGCGTGGAACAGCCGCGCGCGCGGCGGCATTCCACGCACGCAGTAATCGCGCGCGGCCGCCGCGATTGCGTGCACAAAAGCGCCGGGGTCGTGCGCGGCGCCGCCGAGATTGTCGATGCTGGGGCGGAACACCGCGCCACAGGCCTCGCTGAGCAACCATTCGAGGGCCTGCGGGCGGGCCTCGAGACGTTCGAACTCGGCCTGCCGGAGCGCATCGCGCCCGTCGGGTGTGTACCAGTAGCCATAATCGAGCTCGCGGCGCCGGGCGCTGCCGGCAATGCACCAGTGGGCGATTTCGTGCAGCGCACTGGCCACGTAATCGTGGCGAAAGATGATGCGCGCCCTGGCGTGTGCGCAATCCGCCGGCACGTAGAGCGGCTCCTCACCGCCCGCGACCAGGCAGGTGTTCTCGCTCGCGCCGAACAACTCATCGAACAATGCGCACAGTTGCCGCGCATCGGGTGCCGCGACGCCGGGCGCCGGGCCCTCAGCCCTGCTTGCGGATGCGGTAGCTGTACTCGCCATCGCGTTCCTCGTCGGCGAGCAGTTCATGGCCCAGAAACTCGCAGAAACGGCTGATATCCCGGCGCGTGGAGGGATCGGTGGCCAGCACCGTGACCACATCATCGGGCGCCATGTCGCGGATGCGGTTGTGCAGCATCATCAGCGGCTCCGGGCAGAACAGCCCGCGCGTATCGAGCGTGGTTTCCACGACGCTCACCCTGCCTGCCCGTCGCTGGCCAGCACGCACCGCCGCGCGGCCTCGGCGCGCGTGAACAGTTGGCAGGTGGACAGATCGGTATCGAAAAACACTTGCACCTCGGCGCGTTCGAGCTGGCGGCGGATCTGCGCGACCTTGGTCGCCAGTTCCACCTCCCGCTCGCCGTATTCGGTTCCCTCGCGGGTCGCGAATTCCTCGATCACTCCGTCGAGCGTGGCGGCGGAGAGCTCGCGCCACGGTATCTCGACATGGCTCACTGCGCGGGCTTGCGCAAACGCAGGGTCATGCGATCGCTCTCGCCGATTTCGAGGTACATGGCGCGGTCCTGTTCGCCCAGCGCGAGCCGCGGCGGCAGGGTCCAGACCCCTTTGGGGTGATCGTGCGTGTCAGCCGGATTGGCATTGATCTCGCTGCTCTGCTCGAGCACGAAACCCGCAGCCGTGGCCGCCTCGATCACCATCGCCTCGGCCATATAGCCCGACTCGATGCTCTGCTCGCGGCTGGTCCCGGTGGCGGCGCGGTGCTCCACGATTCCCAGCACCCCACCCGGCTTCAGTGCCGCGAATGCCGCCTTCATGACGTTGAGCTCGTTGCCCTCGGGTTTCAGCCAATTGTGGACGTTGCGAAACGTCAGCACCATGTCGGCGCTGCCCGCGGGAGCAATCGCAAGCGCACCTGGCGGCGCCAGTTCGGTCACCACCACGCGATCATAGACCGCAGGGTTTGCCGCCAGCTTGTCCCTGAACGCCGCCAGTCCCTTGCGGAAATACTCGATATCCGAGTTCGCGGCAAAATGCGCGGCGTAGAGTTTGCCATTGTCGCGCAGGTACGGCGCCAGGATCTCGGTGTACCAGCCGCCACCCGGCCACAGCTCGACCACGGTCATATCGGGTTTCAGGCCAAAGAACGCAAGGGTTTCGGCGGGATGGCGATAGACATCGCGCGCCCGGTTCTCGGCACTGCGCTGATCGCCGGCCAGTACCGCATCGAAATCCGATGCCGCGTGACTGAACATGCAGAAACTCATCGCGATCGCCGCGCCTGCGGCCAGCCGGCGAATGGCCTGCGGGGAATATTTCATGTCGCTCTCCTGTTGCTGACGGTGTCGGGCACGCTGCGCGGCGCAATGCGAACGCGCAGGTGTGACGGCCTGCTATTATACCGGCCTTGAACGGCTACGGGGCACCGCGCCATGCAGATCCATATGCTGATCAGCTTTATCGCCGATGATCGCCCGGGGCTAGTCAAGAGCCTCTCGGAGGTGGTCAATGCGCACCAGGGCAACTGGCTCGAAAGCCGGATGGCAAAACTCTCGGGAAAATTTGCCGGCGTGGTGCGCGTCGCGGTGCCCGAGGAGCGCGTCGGGGAGTTCGACGGCGCCTTGCAGTCACTGGGCAACGAAGGACTCACCCTGCGTCTCGAGACCTGTCCGGATACACCGGTAGCTGCCGACCTTGTCCCGTACCGGCTGGAAATACTCGGTCACGACCGCCCGGGTATCGTGCATGAATTCTCCGCCGCGCTGGCGCGTCGCCATATCAATGTCTTCGATTTGCGCAGCGACATCACCAGCGCCGCAATGAGCGCGGACCCGCTGTTCACCGCGGTTGCGAGTTTCCATGCGCCCGCCGATCTCGATATCGACGAGCTGCGCGACCAACTCGAGGCGATTGCCGATGAGTTGCTGCTCGAGTACACCCTGAGCGCGCTCTGAGCTAGCGGCGACCGCGGTGCCGCAGCCAGCCCAGCAAAGCCGCGGCCGGCAGCGCGGCGAGAATCATCACGCCGATCAACAGCAGGGTTTTCAGGAAGAAGCGCCCGATTTCCACCGGATCCATATCGAAGCTGTACAGCGCCGACGCCACCAGGCAGGCCAGCGCGATCAGCCCGAAAATCAGGGTGCGGTTGGTACGCAAAAGACGAAACATTCTGTTCTCCCGTTCAGCGATCATCTGGCTGCTGCTTGACCGGGCGCCAGCTCGCCATCGCCGAAGCCCGGATTGTCCACCAGCGCACCGTGCACCGCCACACGCACCAGCCACCAGCCAAGCAGCGCTGCCGCCGCGGCCAGCATGAAGGCCAGCATCGGACTCAGTTCCCACGCGAAACCGCTCAGCAGGGCACCAAGCGCCCCGCCCGCACCAAAACTCACGGCGCTGTAGAGTGCCTGCCCCTGCCCCTGGTGTCCATGTCCGAAATGACGCCGCACCAGTTCCACGCCCGCGGAATGAAAGCTGCCGAAAGTCGCCGCATGCAGGCATTGCGCAATCAGTAACACCCACAGCTTGCCCGCGCCGAGGCCAATCATCAGCCAGCGCAATGCCGCAAGCAACAGGCTGGCCATCAGGATGTCGCGCAGGCTGAAGCGCATCAGCAAGCGGTGAGCCAGCGCGAACACGCCGATTTCCGCCACCACCCCGAGCGCCCAGAACTGCCCGATCGCACCACGACTGAAGCCGTGCTGGTCGAGCAGCAGGCTGAAAAAGCCGTAATACGGCGCGTGCGAGAACTGCAACAGGAAGGCAGCGGCAAGAAACGCCAGCACCACGCGCTGGCGCAACAACGCAACCAGCCCTCCGGGAGCCGGACGGCGCTCGATGCTGCCGGGATCGCGTATCGCAAAACTTCCAAGTGCGATCAGCGCCAGCAGCAATGCCAGCAGCCACGGCAGCTGGCCCACGCTCAGGTGATCGAACAGGACCCCCGAGAGCGCGACCGCCAGCACGAAACTCACCGAGCCCCACAGCCGTACCAGCCCGTAGCGGTGCACCGCGGTGCGCATCGAGGCGAGGGTGATGACTTCGTACTGGGCAAGAATCGCATTCCAGAAGAAGGTATGCAGCGTGGCCATCGCGATCACCCAGGGCAGGTCCTGGCGCCACACCAGGCTGGCCAGCGACGCGAATGCGCCGATCGCGCCCCCGCGGATGATCAGCAGCCGCCGGCCACCTCGATCGGCCAGCCAGCCCCAGAAATTCGGCGCCACGATGCGCGCGCTCGCCATCATTGCCAGCACCGCGCCGATCGCCGCGGCACCGAGCCCGGCCGCCTCGAGATACAGCGCCCAGTACGGCACCATCGCGCCGAGAAACGCGAAGTAGAGGAAATAGAAAGAGGAAAGGCGCCAATACGGATAGCTGGCGCTCTCCGTGCTCATGAACCCTCGGGCGGGGACACGCTCGCCGGCAATACCGGCGTCCTGCAACTCACATCCTGGTTCTGCGCACGATCGCGCAACACATGATCCATCAGCACGAGCGCCAGCATGGCCTCGGCGATCGGCGTGGCACGAATCCCCACGCAGGGATCATGGCGGCCATGGGTCGCGACTTCGATGGCATTGCCGAGGCTGTCGATGCTGCGGGCCGGGATGCGGATGCTCGAGGTCGCCTTGAGCGCGATCGACACCAGGATATCCTGCCCGGTCGATATGCCACCGAGGATGCCGCCGGCGTTGTTCGACAGGAAACCCCGCGGCGTCATCTCGTCGCGATGCTCGGTGCCACGTTGTTCGACCGCCGCAAAGCCGGCGCCGATCTCGACTCCCTTCACCGCATTGATACCCATCATCGCGTGCGCGATATCGGCATCCAGGCGATCGAAGACCGGCTCGCCGAAACCCGGCTGCAGACCGCTCGCCACCACGTTGATGCGTGCCCCGATCGAATCGCCCGCCTTGATCAGCGCTGCCATGTACGCTTCCAGCTGCGGCACCAGCGCCGGGTCCGGACAGAAAAACGGGTTGCGCTCCACCTGATCCCAGTCGAGCGTGGCGGCGCGGTGTGGCCCGAGTTGCGCCAGGTAGCCGCGCACCAGGATGCCGCCGCGCTCGCGCAGGAATTTTTTCGCGATCGCCCCTGCCGCGACACGCACCGCCGTCTCGCGCGCCGAGGATCGGCCGCCGCCGCGATAGTCGCGGAAGCCGTATTTCTGCGTATAGGCATAATCGGCGTGGCTGGGACGGAAGGTGTCCTTGATCGCGGTGTAGTCCTTGGATTTCTGGTCGGTATTCTCGATCAGCAGGCCGATCGGCGCGCCGGTGGTGCGCCCCTCGAACACCCCCGAAAGTATCCTGACCCGGTCCTCCTCGTTGCGCTGCGTGGTATAGCGCGAGGTGCCCGGGCGGCGCCGATCGAGATCGGGCTGCAGGTCCTGCTCGCCGAGTTCGAGCCCCGGCGGGCAACCATCGACGATGCCGCCGATGGCCGGACCATGGCTCTCACCAAAGCTGGTCAGCGTGAACAGACGCCCAATGCTATTACCCGACATGCCTCAAACCCGCTCCCGTCCCTTGACCGGTGACAGTAACCTTTTTGCCTGATTCGTGACAGTAACCTTTTGCCCTTGGGCCAAAGGTTAGCGTCACGAATCAGGCCCCCAAGTCGTGCGCAGCGATCAGCGCAACCCCGTGGCCGCCCTGTTCGAACTCCGGCCACAGGAACGGGGTCCCGGGCCAGGCGCTCTCCAGCGCCGCTGCGCTGTTACCCACTTCGAGCACCAGCAACCCGTGCGCGAGCAGATGCTTGCCCGCCTCGCCCATGATGCGGCGCACCAGGTCCAGCCCATCGTCCCCGGCCGCCAGGGCCATGCGTGGCTCATGCCGGAACTCCTTCGGCAAGGCCTCCATGTCGGGCGCATCCACATAGGGCGGATTGCACAGGATCAGGTCATAGCGCGCATCGCCGAGGGCGTCGAACAAATCCGATTCCACCACCCTCAGCCGATCCTCCACCCCATGCAGCGCGACGTTCTCGCGCGCCAGCGCCAGCGCTGGCGACGAGATATCGCTGATATCGACCGTGGCATCAGCAAAACGCAGTGCTGCGGCAATGCCGATACAGCCACTGCCGCAGCACAGATCGAGAATCCGCAGTGGCGAACTGGCGCTGAACCACGGCTCGAATCCCGCCTGGATCAACTCCGCAATCGGCGAACGCGGAATGAGCACGCGCTCGTCGACCCGAAAGCGCAACCCCGCGAACCAGGCCTCGCCCAGCAGGTAGGCGACGGGCACGCGCTCGACGATGCGCCGCCGCAGCAGCCGCCCGAGACGGGTGCGCTCGCTCGATGCCATGCGCGCATCGAGCACCCAATCCGGGCTGTCGAAAGGCAGACCCAATGCGCCCAGCGTCAGCCAGCGCGCCTCGTCCCAGGCATTGTCGGTGCCATGGCCATAATGCAACTTCGCGGCGCTGAAGAAACTCACCGCCAAACGCATCACATCGCGCAGCGTGTGCATTTCAGCCAGTTCGTGTTCCAGGTCCTCGGCGTGATTCACGGTGCTCTCCAGAATTTCAGGATGCGCGCGGCGATCTCGTCCGCCTGCGCCAGCATATGACAATGATGACAGCCGGCGACGCGAACCACCTCGAGCGCGCCGTACCATGCCATCGCCGGATGATCCGCGAAGCGCCCCGCATTGCCCTCGCTGGCCGCGATCAGCAAGCCGGGCAGTTCCAGGGCGCCCAGCACATGACGCAGATGTTCCTGGCCAAACTTCAATGCCGAGGCGTAGCGCAGCCGCGCATCGGTGCACCAGCGAAACCCGCCGTCGACCTGTTCGATGCCACGCGCGACCAGCATTTCGGCGGCAGCGCGATCGATGCCGGTTGCCTTGCAGCGCGCCTCCACCGCATCGCCCGGCGTCGCGAACACGCGCGCTGCGCGCGGTGCGCGACGCCCGTAATCATGGGCGAAGCTACGCAACTGCCTGACGGTATCGGCTTCATCAAAGGGTGGCGGAATCATTCCGTCGAGCAACACCAGGCTGCTCACCGCGGGTGCTTCGATCGCCGCCATCAGCGTCGCAATCACGGCGCCGCGCGAGTGCCCGAGCAATCCATAGCGCTCGAGGCCGAATTCGCGCACCAGCCCCACCAGGTCCGGCAGATCATCCCAGATGTTGTAGCAGCCATCGGCGCTGCGGTGCGAACTGCGTCCATGGCCCGGCAGATCCACCGCGATCACGCGATAGCCCTCGAGCAACGGCGCGAGCGCGTCGAACGAGGCGGCATTGTCGAGCCAGCCGTGAAGCGCCAGCACCGGGAAATCGCCATCCGCCCCCCACTGGCGATACGCGATGCGCGATCCACGCAGCGCGACCTGCCCTTCGCGCGCGACGCGCAACGACCCGGCGAGCGCAACGCTCACGGCAGCAGTTTCCGCAGCACCGCCTCGCATTCGGACTGGTTCATGAAACGCGGCACCGGATAGAAGCCCTGGGCCTCGTCCAGCGCGCGGCGCGCTATCAGCGGCACATCGGCGGCGCGCAGGGTATCGAGCTTTTCGGGTATGCCGATACGAAGCGCGAGTTCGCGCACTTTCGCGATAAAGCGCTCGGCCAGCACAGCCGCGGATTCGGAGCGCGTGCCGGCGCCGATTGCCAGCGCCAGGTCCGCGAGCCGTGCGGCGGCCGCATCGCGCGAGAAATCGAGAATATGCGGCAGCACGATCGCGTTCGCCAGACCGTGCGGCGTGTGATAGATGCCACCGAGATTGTGCGCGATCGCATGCACATAACCGACGCTGGCCCGGCTGAACGCAAGCCCCGCATAGGTCGAGGCCATTGCCATCGCCTGGCGTGCCTCGAGATCCTCGCCGTGCTCGCAGACCCGGGCAAGATTGGCGAACACCAGCTTCGCCGCGGCCAGCGACAGGCGCATCGTGCTGTCGTTGGCGAAACGCGAAAGATAGGACTCGACCGCATGGGTCAGCGCATCCATGCCGGTCGCCGCGCTGATGTGCGGCGGCAACCCGGTCATCAGCGCGGCGTCGAGCGCGGCCATCAGCGGCACCAGCTTGCCATCGACCACCGGGGTCTTCGCCTGTGCCGCGGTATCGGTGACCACGGCCACGACGGTGACTTCCGAACCGGTACCCGCAGTGGTGGGTATCGCATAGATCGGCAGCGGCGCCAGTTTGACCTTGAAATTCCCGACCAGATCGGAAACCGCCGCGGTGTTGGCAACGCACGCGGCGATGATCTTCGCGGCATCCATCGGCGAGCCGCCGCCGACCGCGAGCACCGCATCGCAGCCATCGCGGCGCGCCAGCGCCACACCGGCCTCGATCTGCCTGTGGGTGGGATCGGGTTCCACCCCGTCATACACGGTACACGCCACGCCGTGCGCTTCGAGAGCCTCCCGCAGCGGCCCGATCAGACCGAGCTTCACCAGCACCGCATCGGTCACGATCAGCACCTTGCGGGCGCCAAGATCGGCCATCGCGCGGCACATCCGCAACGAGGAACCCGGGCCGGAAAGCAGCAGCGGCTGCCCGGCGCTGACCAGTTTCATGACGATTTTCAGGACGAGCAGCTGCAGGTTGTGCAGCAGCAACTTCAGGGTATCGGGCATGGAATACTCCAGTCAGGGAACAGGTGCTTTCGGCGTCAGACCACGACTCGGTCAATCACCCGTCACGAAGTGCCGTTATAAACTGCCACGCAGAGATGCATCAAGCCCCGCTGCGGCGCGCGCGAGAACGATCGGCATGGACAAGAAAGCAACGACGCTGCCGCGCGGGGTAAAGATCCTGCACGATCCGGTGCGCAACAAGGGTACCGCATTCACCGCCAGCGAGCGCGAGATTCTCGGGTTGCGGGGACTGCTGCCACCGCGCGTGCACACCGTCGCGGAGCAGGAGCAGCGCGTGCTGGCGAACCTGCGCTCGCGCGCGACCGATCTCGATCGCTACCTGTTCCTGATGGATCTGCAGGATCGCAACGAGACCCTGTTCTACCGCGTCGTCATGAACCACATCGACGAGATGATGCCGTTGATCTACACCCCGACCGTGGGGCTCGCCTGCCAGACCTACGGCCATATCTTCCGCCGCCCGCGCGGCCTTTACATCGGCAACGACGATCGCGGCCGGATCGAGGCGCTGCTGCGCAACTGGCCGCACCCGGAGGCGCGGATCTGCGTGGTCACCGACGGCGAGCGGATTCTCGGACTGGGTGATCTCGGCGTCGACGGCATGGGTATCCCGATCGGCAAGCTCGCGCTGTATACCGCCTGCGCCGGCATCCAGCCCACGCAATGCCTGCCAGTGACGATCGATGCCGGCACCAACAACGAAAGCCTGCTCGCCGATCCGCTCTATATCGGCACGCCGCGCCCACGACTGCGCGGCGCCGCCTACGACGAACTGATCGAGGAGTTCATGAGCGCCGCGACCAAGGTGTTCCCGGGGCTGGTGATCCAGCTGGAGGATTTCGGCAATTGCAATGCGTTCAGGCTGCTGGAGAAATACCGCGAGCGGGCCTGCGTGTTCGATGACGATATCCAGGGAACCGGCGCGGTGGCCTATGCCGGCATGCTGGCGGCTCTGCGCCTGATCGGGCAGCGCCTCGAGGATCAGCGCATCCTGTTCCACGGCGCCGGCGAGGCCGGCATCGGCATCGGCGAAACGGTGGTTGCGGGGCTGATCGAGCGCGGCATGGACGCCGCCGAGGCGCGCCGGCACTGCTGGTTCGTCGACACCCGCGGCCTGCTGACCGCCGCGCGGGCGGAGATCCCGGCGCAGAAAGCACCGTTCGCGCACCCGCACCCGCCGCTCGCGACGCTGGAGGAAGCCGTCACCGCGCTGCGGCCCACGATTCTCGTCGGCACCTCCGGCCAACCCGGCCAGTTCACAGAGAACATCGTGCGCGCCATGGCAGAGTTCAACCCACGGCCGGTGATCTTCGCGCTGTCGAATCCCACCTCGAAATCCGAGTGCACGGCCGCCCAGGTCTATGGCTGGAGCGATGGCCGCGCGGTATTCGCGAGCGGCAGTCCGTTCGAAGCGGTGACGCTCGATGGGCGCACCCATGTACCCGGCCAGGGCAACAACGCCTACATCTTTCCGGGTGTGGGTCTGGGCCTGATCGCAAGCCGCGCCACCCGCGTCACCGACGACATGTTCCTGGCCGCCGCCAACGCACTTGCGCAACAGGTCAGCGACGAGGATCTCGCACTCGGGCGCATCTATCCGCCGCTGGCGAAAATCCGCGATGTCTCGGCACAGATCGCACTCGAGGTCGCGGAGATCGCCTACCGTCATGGCCTCACCGCACGCGAGCGTCCACCTGAGCCGATGGCCGATATCCGGGAACAGATGTATCGGCCGGAATATCCGCAATATGCCTGAGCGTGCAGCGCGACAGCGCCGCCAGATGTCGAGTCTCCGTCACCTGCCCTGCGCTGAACCCGATAACCCGCAGGGGGCTGGTTACCGCGAAAGACGGGCTGGCGCTTCCCGGCGCAGGCGCGCGGCCCTTCCCTGGCATCGTTCGAGGCACTGACTTTCTGGAACAGCGCATTTTCCGGTACGAAGCCTTTTTCGTGCTCCCAGGGGCGCACCCCCGAGCGCGAAACTCGCGTTCCTCGAGGCGACGCACATGTCAGGTTCATGATCAATCACCTCACCCGGCACTTTTAGGGGGGGGGGGGGGGGGGGGGGGGGGGGGAGGGGGGGGGGGGGGGGGGGGGGGGGGGGGGGGGGGGGGGGGGGGGGGGGGGGGGGGGGGGGGGGGGGGGGGGGGGGGGGGGGGGGGGGGGGGGGGGGGGGGGGGGGGTAACGTTCACTAACGTTACATTACTTTTGAAATGGTATTTGCCCGTGATCCTGCGGTCAATAATATCGATCGAAGCGATGGCTCATCCGCCGGCAATGGCATCCCGGGCCGCCACGTAGCCAAAGGTGGTTGCCGGACCCAGGGTTGATCCCGCGCCGGGATAAGTGCGCCCCATGACAGGCGAGGAACAGTTGCCCGCGGCGTAGAGCCCGGGAATCGGGTCGCCGGCTGCGGTGAGCACGCGGGCGCGCTCGTCCACCTTGAGTCCGCCTTTGGTACCCAGCTCGCCGGGGTAGACTTCGATCCCGTAAAAGGGCGGCTTTTCGATGGGTGCCATGCAGGGGTTCGGGGTGACCGATTTGTCGCCGTAAAAGCGATCGAACGCGTTCTCTCCGCGGGCAAACTCCGGATCCTTGCCCGAGCGGGCGAAGCCGTTCATCCGCGCGATTGTCTCACTCAGGGCATGCGGATCGATGCCCAGCATCATGGCCAGTTCCTCCAAAGAATCGGCTTTCTGGATGAAACGTTTGCGGATATCGCGGTTTACCAGCCAGTCGGGTTGCTGGCCGCCGGGCAACAGCGGTCCCGCGGGATATTTACGGCGAAAGTTCGCATCAAAAACCAGGTATGCGGGAATACAGGGCGAGGTATCGCTATGGTTGGCGTACATCGCCTTGACCACATCGTTATAGGCCGCGGTCTCCTTGACGAAGCGCTTGCCGAGCTTGTTGACGAGCACCCCTCCCGGCAGGGATTTTTCGATGACCAGCATGCGGGCACGTTCCTCGCCTGGAACCACGACCGTCGGCCCCCACCATGCTTCATCCATGAACTCCAGTCCTGCACCTGCTTCCAGCCCCATCTGCAGCGCATCACCTGTCGAGAAGGGATTACCGCAGCTCCAATCGGGGTGCGTGGGATGCGGCAGATACCGCTCGCGCAATGCGGCATTGTTGTCGAAACCGCCAGCGGCGAGCAGTACCCCGCGATCAGCGCGAATGCAGCGCTTCTTGCCCTCATGCTCGACCTGCACGCCCGCGACCCGTCCATTTTCCATGATGATCCGTCGCGCCGGCGTGTTCAGCCACAGCGGGATGTTTCGATCCTTCAGCGACAGGCGCAATGCGCCGATCAGCGCGTTGCCCATCGCGCAGCGACGATCACGCCGCGACTTGAGCCTCCAGCCGAAGTCGCCCAGATATTCGGCCATCCGCTTCGCAAGCAGCTTGATCCAGCCAGGAGAGCGGGTCAGGAACGCCTGTGCTTCCGAGATCACCATCGAGATGCGATTCATGATCAGTTCCTGCGGTGCTGTCTCGCGCATCTCGAGGAACTCCGCTTCGCTCAACCGTCTGCCGTCGAAAGGCGACGCCTCCAGGCAGCGTCCTCCCTCCTTCGCACCTGGCACATCCTGATAGTAATCCGCGTAATCGGGGACGATGTGCATCCGCAGATGGGTGTTTTCGCACAGATACTGCACGGCCCTGGGGGCGTTATCGAGGTAGGCCCGCAGACGTGCTTCGCCAACCTCTTCGCCAACGCATCCCCTGGTGTAGGTGAATGCATCGGCGGGCGAGTCCGTGAACCCCTCCTTCGGCATCAGGTGATTGTTCGGAACCCACAGCCCGCCACCGGACATCGCCGAGGAACCACCGTACTGCGGACTTTTTTCCACGAGCATTACCCTGGCACCAAGATCGTGGGCAGTGATTGCCGCTGACATCGCGGCGGCGCCACTGCCAACGATCAGAAAGTCGACCGCCTCATCCCATTGATTCATTGAAGTATGCCCTGCCATGGCTGTTGGCTTTCACATGCAGTTCGCGAGCACTACCGTGCCGGCGCACACGTCGCGCATCGATGCGTCGAGATTTCCGTCCGGGAAATTATCAATGGCCATCGATCCAGACCATTGATATCGGTCAACATTCCTGACTATTATGACTGCAAGGACTGCGCTCGATTCCCGCTGTTCGGCGACAAGCTGCCGCCCGGGCGTCATGACCGCGGAAGTCCGTACCGGCTTCGGAGGCATCGCTGGTTGCAGAGCACCATCAGGGGCCGCGCAGGTATGCGAATTCATTCCCTATAATCATCCGGCGTACTTTCACCCCTTTTGCGGAGTTGCTCGGGAACCCATGGCGAAGACAGATCTGAAACAGGCAGACCTGGATCACTACCGCAAAACCAATGTCGGCCAGGCGCTGCTTGAAGTCGCCAGGGATTTCCAGAAAGGCGCACTCGAGGAATATTCCAGGGTGGGTCACCGCAAACTGCAATCATCCCACCAGGCGATACTCACTTACCTCAGCCTGGATGGCACCCGACTTACGGAGCTTGCCGGGCGTGCATCGATGACCAAGCAGGCGATGGGACAACTCGTCGATGAAGTCGAGCGTCTCGGTTACGTGGAGCGGATCCCCGATCCGAGCGATGGCAGGGCCAAGATCGTCAGATTTACCCGCAAGGGACGCATGCTGATCAAGGAGGGCACCGAGATCGGCGAGGCGATTCAGCGAAAATACGCGTCCCTGATGGGCGAGACCAAAATGCGGCACCTGCGCGATCTTCTGGAAGAACTGCACCACAGGATTCATCAAAAAGAGCGATGAACCACCCGCGAGCAGGAAGCAGTACGGGCGGCGTTTTCTTCTCCATCCGTCCCCGGATCATGGCGCTCTGATGTTTCCCTCGGCTCAGGGATGTCGTGGCGCCGTGCGATAGCATCGGCGAAAGCCTTCAAAGTGACTTAGCCAAAGCGGCCCGAAGGCCGCCCCACGACACCGCCCGCAAGCGGATCAGTTGTAGTTGTAGACCACGTCGAGCCCGTAGGTGCGCGGTTCCCCGTAGGTGTTTCCGGTAAAACCCAGCGAGCCGAAGTCGATACCCCATTCGCGGTATTCCTCGTCGCTCAGGTTCTTGCCCCACAGCGATACCCGCAGCGAACCCTCTTCGCAGCAGCCCAGCTTGATGTCGTTCAGGCTGATGCGTCCGTTGACCAGGGTACGGTCGTCAGCGGAGTCATACTGGTTGTTGAACGGGTGGAACACGAACTCGTCCTTGTACGCCACATCCACGCGTGCCGACAGCGTCCCGAAACTGAAGGGCTCGAAGTCGTACTGCACCCCGAGCGAGGCGGAGTTCTCCGGCGCCTGGTTTACCGTGGTCACGTTCGAGATATCCTCCATCATGTCCGTGGCCGGGTTGAGCGCCAGGTACTCGTCGAACTCGGCATCAAGGTAGCCGTAGGTCAGGTCGATGGTCAGACCCTCGACCGGCACCATCGCGATATCGAACTCGATGCCTCGATAGGTGCCGGCGCCCGCGTTCACGATGCGGCTCGACGCACCACCGGTACCCGCCTCGAACTGGTTGATCTGGATATCGGTGTAGTCGTTGGTGAATAGCGCGACATTCAGGCGCAGGCGGTTGTCGAGCAGCTCGGACTTGAGACCGAGCTCCCAGGTCTCGACTTCTTCCTTGTCGTACGGTGTCTGGAACGATGGGAGGTTGCTCGCGCGCGCATTGAAACCACCGCTGTTGTAGCCGGTGGCGTAGCTCAGGTAGACGTTTATATCGTCGGTGATCGCGTAATTGCCGTTGACCAGGTAGCTGACATTATCCCACTTGTCGTCGGCCTTGCCGGGAGCAGCCGCGGTTGTGCCAAGTATGTTCTGATTGTAGAGATAGGCATCCTTCTCGTCTTCCGTATAACGGATGCCCAGCGTCAGGTCGAACTGATCGGTGATCGCATACGTCCCCTGGCCGTAGGCTGCCCATGATTTGGCGTGCTGGCCATAGACAAAGTCGACCAGCCCGGGAATACCGGGATCGCTGTCTCCGGGTATCGGCAGGCGCTGACTTCCCACGCACAGGTACCCGCCATAGGCGGCCGGGCAGAAGCCGGCCGCGTCATACAATTGCCCCAGTCCCGGGGTATAGGCGCCCTGGTCAGCGACGAAAGCGATCGGCAGCGAATAGGTTTGCGGATTGGTCTCCTCAACGTCTTCCTCATAGTAGAACAGGCCGCCGGTGTAGTTCAGCTTGTCCTCGAACGCCGTGCCGATGATCTGGAACTCGTGCGAGTCCATATCGATGAGGTCGTCGTCGAGCGCTGCGCTGAATCCCTGTATCGGAATCTTGCCGTTGTTGCCCGCGAACACGCCGTAGAACAGATCGCGCGCCATGTAGGCACCGCCATCATTGTCAAAGCTGCCGTAGCCCCATTCCGTCTTGCGCTTGCCGTAGAGGTACTTCAGTGTGAGGTTGTCGGCTGCTTCCCAGGCCGCGGTGAACGTGTGGCCTTCCACCTGGAGCCAGTCCTCGGTAGCCGAATCGATCCTGAAATCCGTGTGACGATCCTTGGGATTGCCAACGGTGTTGGCCATCTGCCGGTACAACGAGCCGCCATAGGCCTGAAAATCGAACGGCGTCGAGGTGAAGCCGTTGTAAATGCTGGTCTTGACCTCGGTGATCTGGAACGCTGCCGGCACACCTTTGTTGTCGGTATTGTCATAGCTGTAGTCGAAGCTGAGCGACTGGGTGGGTGTCCAGCGCAGCGCGATACGGTAGGCCTCGTTGTCCCTGGACGTCAGGTCGTCCTCGACCGTGGTTGCCGGTTGCACGGGGGCGCCGTCATAGTGGTTGTGCTGCCAGCCGTCGGTCTCCATGGCCATGTAGGAAATCTTGGCGGCGAAATCACCCACTGCCGGCAGGTCGAGACTGCCGCCGTAACGCATATAACCGTAATTGCCCACCGAGGCCTCGACCTTGCCGCCGAGTTCGCCGGTCGGTTTCTTGCTGGTCACGTTCATCGCGCCGCCCGTGGTGTTGCGTCCGAACAGGGTGCCCTGCGGTCCACGCAGCACTTCGATGCGCTCCAGGTCCACGATGTCGAACACCCCGCCGATGGTCTTGCTCACGTAGATACCGTCGATATAGACCCCGACCTTGGGATCGATCAGCAGCGCCGTTTCGCCGATGCCGACACCACGGATATTGATCCCCATATTCGAGTTCGTGCCAACTTGCTTCTGTATGGTCACGTTCGGTGCGAAGTTCGCGACCTGCGTCACGTCGAAAACGCCCAGATCGACGAGTCTGTCGGCGGTAAACGCGGTGATCGCGATCGGGGTGTCCTGCAGCGAAGCCTCACGGCGCTGGGCCGTGACCACGATTTCCTCGAGCCCGCTGCTGCGCGCGTCCTGAGCCATTGCGGGTGCGCCGATGCCTGCGGTCGCGGCAATCGCGAGCGACAGGGCGGACAGGCGAAACTTGTATTGCAGAGGATGGTTACGCACATGAAAGGTCTCCAGATATTTATAGATGCTTGCTTGAATAAAGCAGGGCTCCGTGGATACCGAACCGGATACTCGAGCAAGCGCCCGTGCCTTCAACCGGGTTTCGCTTGCGCGTCATGCCAGCTCCCGACTGGCTAATGAATTCTAGGGGGCCGTATTAATTATCGTCAAGTATCTTGATTATATTTAGCAAAAATCGCACCATGAAGGTCCGCACCGCACTACCATGAGTTGCTCGAGCAGCAGATCATCCATTGAGGTTCGAACCCGATGCAAAAGGAAATCAACGACGCCGGGGAGGCGAGACTGGAGGATATTCCCACCAGGGATCGCCGCTGGATCGGCAAGGAAATGCGTCGTCTCGAGGATCCGGAGCTGGTGACCGGACGCACCGAGTTCATCGATAACCTCAGTCTTGCCGGGATGCTCCACGGCGCGATCCTGCACAGTACGCATGCCCATGCGCGAATCAGGCGTATCGATACCCGCAGAGCGGAACAGCTCGCCGGAGTGAGCGCCGTGATCACCGGCGATGATGTGCGGCGCTGGAGCCATGTATCGAGCGGCTATCCCGAAGGAACAGGCCTCTACTGCCTGGCAACCGACAAGGTGCACTACGTGGGCGAGCCGGTCGCAGCCGTTGCGGCAAGCAGTCGCTACATTGCTGAAGATGCGCTGGAGCTGATCGAGGTGGAATACGAGCCACTCGAGGCGGTGGTAGACACACTCGCCGCAATGCGTCCGGACAGTCCGCGGGTGAACGAAACCCTGCCCTCCAACACGGTATTCCAGCGCAAATTTACCTGGGGCGAGGTGGACCAGGCGTTTGCCGGCGCCGATCATGTTTTCAGGGAGTCGTTTCGCTGGAACCGCGTCGGTGCGAATCCGCTCGAAACCTTCGGCTGCATCTGCCAATGGGACTGCCTCGGGAACGCTGTCACGGTACGCGGCAGCGTGCAGTCGCCCCGCCTGACAGCATTGGCGGTCGCCGGCGTGCTCGGCCTGCCCTCCAACAAGGTACGCCTGATCAGCCACCCGCGTGGTGGGAGCTTCGGCGGCAAGGGCAATCCACGAGCCATCAATATCATCTGCCTGCTGTCACGCAAAGCCGGTGGCGCTCCGGTCAAATGGATAGAGGATCGCATCGAGTACCTCACCAGCGGCGGCGGCCAGTCGTGGGACCGCTTCTACGAGGCGGAGCTGGCGGTGATGAACGATGGCCGGTTCACCGGGCTGCGGATCAGGCTGATCGACGATATCGGCGCCAGCGGCGAGAATTACGGCGCGATCGGTGCCGGCAAGCCGCTGGCGGCGTTCACCGGCTGTTACACCATCCCCGTCGCGTCCTATGACGTCACCATCGTTCTCAGCAACAAACTGTCGACCAGCGCCTATCGCGGCATGGGACCTCCACCGCACTTTTTCGTGCTGGAGCAGATGGTCGATATTGCCGCCCGCCAGCTCGCCATGGACCCCGCCGAGATACGCCGGCGCAACTACATCCGCCCGCAGCAGTTCCCGTACACGATCCCGAGTGGCAACGAGTACGACAGCGGCGAATACGAAAAAACCCTGGACGCCGTACTGAGGCGCGCCGACTATCCCGCGCTGCGCCGCCAGCAGGCCGCAGCGCGCCAACAGGGACGCCACATCGGTATCGGCATTGCCAACACGGTGGAGCCCGGCGTGTTCGACTGGAACGCCTACGCCATCGTCGGCATGCCGGGGATTGGTGTCGCCGAGGGGATAACGATCGCCATCGATGTGTTCGGCAAGATTACCGCCCGCGTCGGTTTCACCTCCGAGGGTCAGGGTCAGTACACCCTCGTCGCGCAATTGCTTGCCGACTATTTCGCCACCGATCCCGAGGAGATCACCGTCATCGCGCTCGACACGCTGTCGGCTCCGCCCGCTTTCGGCCCCGGCGGCAGCCGGCTCGGCGTAGCAATTACCGGCGCGACGATGAGCGCGGCCGACAAGCTCAGGCAGAAGTTGATCGCGATCGCCGCCCCGCTGCTGCAAAGCTCGTCGGAGATGGTGGAACTGCTGGACGGCAGGCTACAACTCGTCGGCATGCCGGATATATCGATGTCACTGGCCGAGGTCGCCGCTGTTGCGCTGTCACGCAGTGATCTGCTGCCGCCCGGCATGGAACTCGGAATGGAAGCCACCAGCGTGTGGACCGCCAAGGGCCGCGAGCCGATCGACGAGCAGGGCCGTGCCAGGAGTTATCTGACTGCCGCCAATGCCTGTCATCTGGTAATGATCGAACTCGATATCGCAACCGCCAAGGTGGAGATACTCAAATACGTGGTCGCCGACGACTGCGGCACGCGGCTCAATCCGGCCACGCTCGAGGGCCTGCTGCAGGGCGGGATTGCCCAAGGCGTCGCGGCCGCACTGCTGGAAGAATACCCCTACAACGAAACCGGCCAGCCCTTGGCCAGCACCTTCATGGATTATCTGCTGCCGACCATCCACGAGGTGCCGATGAGCGAGAAAATCGCCCTCGAAACCCCCTCCCCGGTCTCGCCTCTGGGCGCCAAGGGGTGTGGCGAGGGAGCCATTCATATCACTCCGGCTACCATCATGTGCGCCATCAATGATGCCTTGCACCCGCTCGGTCTGCGGGCGCGCGAGGTGCCCGCCTCACCCAACCGTCTGTGGAAACTGCTGCAGGGCAACGCCAGGGCATGAGCCTGGCTCCGGCGCATCACTCCCGGGAGCGCACTTCCGTCAGGTTCTGCAGCGCATCCTGGATTGCCGCTCCTTCCAGCACCAGCCCGTAACCGGTTCCCTCGAGGATGAGCCGACGCATCCGGCTGACCAGCACGTTGCGCGTGTAACGGCGCGCGATTTCAGGCATGGCGAGCAACTTCACGGCGTGCTCCATCGCTCGCTCGAGCAGCCGCTCCCGCGGCACGACCTCGTTGACGACACCGAGCGCGAGCGCCTCCTGCGCCGACAGGATCTGGCCGCTCAGCAGGAAGTAGCGGCCACGATTGAGACCGAGCAGCTCGAGCCAGATCACATGCACTCCGTCGCCCGGCACCACTCCGCCAGGGACGTGCGGAAGATCCTGGAAGGATGCGTGATCCGCGGCGATCGTGATATCGGCCAGGATGCCAATCTCCGCGTGCACATGCGCGGGCCCGTTGATCGCACCGATGACCGGAATCTCGATATCGAGCAGATTCTGCAGTACCCGCTTGCCCTCCCAGTAGATCTGGTCCCAATGCTCGACCTTGTCGTAGGGCTTGTCCCAGCGTTCCGTTGCGATGAACTCATCGCCCGTGCCGGTGATGATCAGCACCTTGTTGTCGCGATCGGCGCTGATGTCGAAGAAGGCATGCACCCAGTCATTGTGGTGCGCACTGCCATAAACCACGGGGCCATCATTGCTGTGCAGGCGGATCGTGAGGATTCCGCTCGCGGTACGATCGAAACAAATGGTTTTGTAGCGGTCGAAGTAGGCGGGGCGTGCACTCATTGTCATCTCCGTGGCAGCTAGCGGATCGGTGATCGTCCCAAGCTTCCCTGATCACCGGGCGCTTTGTCAATCTGCCTGACCATATCGGATAATCTCGCGGGCAGCATCGCCGCCAAGGAGCGAAATGACATGAGCTGCCGGGTACCGCATGCATCAGATAGCTGGCATTGCCGTATTGTTATACTCGTGCCATGAACAATCTCCGATTCGACAACCGGTTTGTGCGCGATCTTCCCGGCGACCCGGAACAGGGCTTGCGCCAGCGCCAGGTACAGGGCGCCCTCTTCTCGCTCGTGCAACCGACCCCGGTCGCGGCGCCACGCCTGCTGGCGCATTCGCGCGAGGTCGCCGCGCTGCTCGGTATCGACGAACGTGAAATTGCCTCGCAACGGTTTGCCGAGGTGTTTGGCGGCAACGCGCTGCTCCACGGGATGGAGCCCTATGCGGCGAATTACGGTGGTCATCAGTTCGGCCACTGGGCGGGTCAACTCGGTGACGGGCGCGCGATCACGCTCGGTGAAACGATCAACACGCGCGGCGAGCGCTGGGAACTGCAGTTGAAGGGTGCGGGACTTACCCCCTACTCCCGTACCGCCGATGGTCGCGCGGTGCTGCGCTCCTCGGTGCGCGAATTCCTGTGCAGTGAAGCGATGCATCATCTGGGCGTGCCGACCACGCGCGCGCTGAGCCTGGTTGGCACGGGAGATCAGGTGGTGCGCGACATGTTTTACGACGGGAATGCGCGGCCCGAGCCCGGGGCGATCGTGTGTCGCGTGGCGCCGTCCTTTATCCGCTTCGGAAACTTCGAGCTGCCGGCTTCGCGTCAGGATACCGTTGTGCTGGAAAAGCTGGTGGATTTCACGATCGCGCGCGATTTTCCCGAACTCGCCGATGCGGGAGACATCGCGGAGCGACGCAGGCTTTGGTTTGCCGAAGTCTGCGCCCGCACGGCACGCATGATCGTGCACTGGATGCGCGTCGGCTTCGTGCACGGCGTGATGAACACCGACAATATGTCGATCCTTGGCCTGACCATCGATTACGGCCCTTATGGCTGGATCGACAATTTCGACCCCGACTGGACACCCAACACCACCGATGCGCAGGGACGCCGCTACCGCTTCGGGCAGCAGCCGCAGATCGCCTACTGGAACCTGAGCCGGCTGGCCAATGCGCTGGTGCCGCTGTTCCCCGGTGTCGAGCCACTGCAGGCGGGCCTGCAGCGTTATGTGGATGTTTACGGGTCCGGGCAACGCAATGCCATTGCCGCGAAACTCGGTTTGCGCGAATGCCTCGATGAGGATGTCGCGCTGATGGAGGAGTTGCACGGCATGCTGCAGCGCGCCGAGGTCGATATGACGATTTTCTTTCGCGCGCTCGATGCCGTGGATCCGGACGCACCGACCCTGGCACCACTCGCCGAGGCCTTTTACGATGAGGTGAAGATGCGCGATGCCGGGCAGGAACTCGTCGGCTGGCTGGGCAGACTCGGTTCACGCGTCAAACGCGATGCCCTGCCCGCAACTGAACGCCGGGCGCGCATGCATGCGGCCAATCCGCGTTATGTGCTGCGCAATTACCTCGCGCAACAGGCGATCGACCGCGCCGAACAGGGCGACCCTGCCGGCATCCACGAATTGCTCGAGGTCATGCGTCATCCTTACGAGGATCAGCCCGGGCGCGATCAATACGCGGGGCGTCGCCCCGACTGGGCCCGCAATCGTGCCGGGTGTTCGATGCTGTCGTGCAGTTCGTGACGGAATTTCCCTCCGCCGCTCAGCCGCCCGCGAGCTCCAGCAACAAGCGGTTCAGCCGCTGCACATAGGCTGCCGGGTCCTCGAGTTCGTCGCCCGAGGCCAGCTGGGCCTGCTCGAACAGGATGGTGGCCAGCGCTGCAAAGCGGTCCTCGTCGGGCTCGGCATCGAGACGCTTGACCAGCGGATGCTCGGGGTTGAGTTCCATGATCGGCTTGACATCGGGAACCGCCTGCCCGGCCGCCTGCATGATGCGGCGCATCTGCACGCCCATATCGTGATCGCCCACCACCAGGCAGGCCGGTGATTCGGTCAGGCGCGCGGTAACCCGCACTTCCTCGACCCGGGCCTCGAGCGCCTTCTTCACCCGCTCGACCAGGCCCTTGGCTTCCTCGGCCTGCTTCTCGCGCTCTTCCTTGGTCGTGGTGTCGTCGAGCTCTCCGAGATCGAGATCGCCACGCGCAACGTCCTGCAGCTTCTTGCCATCGAATTCGCCGAGATAACCGATCATCCACTCGTCGATGCGGTCATGCAGCAGCACCGCCTCGATGCCTTTCTTGCGCAACACCTCGAGGTGCGGGCTGTTTTTCGCGGTCAGGAAATTGTCGGCGACCACATAGTAGATCGCTTTCTGCCCTTCGCGCATGCGCTCGACGTACGCGGCGAGGCTCTGATCCTGCGCCGGCTTGTCGGTATGGGTGGTCGCGAAACGGAACAGGTGCGCGATCTTGTCACGGTTGGCGAAATCCTCGGCCAGGCCCTCTTTCATGACCTGTCCGAACACATCCCAGAATTTCTGGTAGTCCTCGGGCTTGTCGGTGGCGACATGCTCGAGCATGTCGAGCGCGCGCTTGCTCAGCGCACCGCGCATCGAGTCCACCGCCGCGCTCTTTTGCAGGATCTCGCGCGAGACATTGAGCGGCAGATCGTTGGAATCCACCACGCCTTTCACGAAACGCAGGTACAGCGGCAGGAACTGCTCGGCATCGTCCATGATGAAGGTGCGCTGGATATAGAGCTTGAGCCCGCGCGGCGCATCGCGGTTCCACAGGTCGAACGGCGCATGCGAGGGGATGTAGAGCAGCGAGTTGTACTCGAACTTGCCCTCGACACGGTTGTGGCTCCAGGTGAGCGGCTCCTCGAAATCATGCGAGATATGCTTGTAGAACTCGCGGTACTCCTCGTCCTTGACCTCGCTTTTGGGGCGGGTCCACAACGCGGTCGCCTGGTTGACGGTTTCCCACTCGTAGTGCTTCGGCGCGTCTTTCTTCTCGTCCTTCGCCTCGGCGCTGTCGTCCTCTTCCCCGCTCGCGACTTCCTTTTTCATGCGCACCGGCAGCGAGATGTGATCGGAGTATTTCTTCACGATCGAGCGCACGCGCCAGTCATCGAGAAACTCGCCGGCATCGTCTTTCAGGTGCAGCACCACCGTGGTGCCGCGCGCAGCGCGCTCGATGTCCTCGACACTGAAATCGCTCTCTCCGGAGGATTCCCAATGCACCCCGGCGCCCGCCTCGAGCCCGGCACGGCGCGAATATACCTCCACCCGGTCCGCAACCATGAACGCACTGTAGAAACCTACCCCGAACTGGCCTATCAGCTGGGCATCCTTGCGCTGGTCGCCGCTCAGCTGCTGCACGAACTGCGCGGTACCGGAGCGGGCAATGGTGCCGAGATGGCTGATCGCATCGTCGCGCGACATGCCAATCCCGTTGTCGGTGATCGAGAGCGTCTTCGCATCCTTGTCGACCTCGATGGAGATCGACAGCTCGGTATCCTCGGCCAGCAGTTCCGGTGCCGACAGCGCTTCGAAGCGCAGCTTGTCGGCGGCATCGGACGCATTCGAGATCAGTTCGCGCAGGAAGATTTCCTTCTTGCTGTAGAGCGAATGGATCATCAGGTGCAGCAGCTGGCGCGCCTCGGTCTGGAATCCAAGGGTCTGCTTCTGGTTGTCTGCGGTCATGGGCGGTGGGCTCCTCGTTTGCATTGCACTACGACGAGCCTATATGAGGGCGCAAAAGCCGATTTCAAGTCCAGCGCAGCAGCTCACCGGCCGCGTCGGTGAAATCCCGGCGGCAGCCGGGGATGCCATAAGCATGCTCGACCTGGCCCGGGCTGTAGGAATAACACACGGCATGCATCCCGTGCAGCAGCGCGGATTGGCGGCCTCCGGCCGCCATGTCGTAGCGCCTCGACATCGCCACCATGTAGCCACGCTGCAGCATCAATGCGTGCTCGAGTTCACGCGGCTCCAGATTGGCCCTCGCCCAGCTGCTGAAGCCCCCGAGCACAGCCTGCCCCGCGTAAAGCGCCGGCGTCTCGATCACTCCCTCGCGCATCTCCCAGCCGAGCAGCCGCACGCCATCACGCTCCAGCGTGGCGAGAGTCCTGCCCTCGCGCGCATCCGGAATACAGATCTCGTAGCGGCACTCGGGCTCGGCGCGCAAGGCGTGTCCGACAGCGAGCAATGCCAGGTCGTGGAGATGGGTGCAGTTGGCGCGCGGGTCGATGTGCGCATTCAGTTCCGGGCGGGTGCCGCCGAGCAGTGCGCCGACCAGCGCACGCAACGGTGCCACCGCGCCATCGCAGGTGCTCAGGGGAAAGCGTACCGCGCGCCCCTCGATCGCGGTGACACGCACGCCATCATGTTCCAGCGTGAGCGCAAACGCATGCGCGTCGTCCTCGAGCGCGGCCTCGAGACGGTGCGATCCGGTCGGAACCAGCCGGATCGCGCGCCGATAGCAACCACTGCCGTAGTTTCGATTGAGCGGCGCTATCAGCGCCAGCCCGTCGCCCTCGGGCTGGCGCGCATCGCCAACGGTTTCCGGGCTCACCAGCCGGTGATCTCCCGGAGCGCCGATCCGATATCGGCGAGACTGCGCACGGTTTTCACGCCGGCCGCTTCGAGCGCCGCGAATTTTTCGTCCGCGGTACCCTTGCCACCGGAGATGATCGCGCCGGCGTGACCCATGCGCTTGCCCTTCGGCGCGGTGACGCCGGCGATATAGGACACCACCGGCTTGGTGACGTTGGTCTTGATGAACGCCGCCGCTTCCTCTTCCGCGGTACCGCCGATTTCGCCGATCATCACCAGCGCCTCGGTTTGCGGGTCGTCCTGGAACAGGCGCAGGATATCGATGAAATTCGAGCCCGGGATCGGGTCGCCACCGATGCCGACACAGGTCGACTGGCCAAAGCCCGCGTCGGTGGTCTGCTTCACCGCCTCGTAGGTCAGGGTGCCGGAGCGCGAGACGATGCCGACTCGCCCGGGCTGGTGGATGTTGCCCGGCATGATGCCGATCTTGCACTCGCCGGGCGTGATCACGCCGGGGCAGTTCGGCCCGATCAGGCGCACGCCGAGCTCATCGCACTTCACCTTGCACTCCAGCATGTCGAGCGTCGGCACACCTTCGGTGATGCACACGATCAGGCGAATGCCGGAGTTCGCGGCCTCGAGGATGGAGTCCTTGCAGAACGGGGCCGGCACGTAGATCACCGAGGCATCGGCGCCGGTCTCGGCCACCGCGGCGCTGACGGTGTCGAACACCGGCAATCCGAGATGGGTCTGGCCGCCCTTGCCGGGGGTCACGCCGCCGACCATGCGGGTACCGTACTCGATCGCCTGCTTTGAATGCGAAGTGCCCTGCGAGCCGGTGAAGCCCTGGCAGATGACGCTGGTTTCCTTGTTGATCAGTATGCTCATGGATTACCCCTTGGCTGCCTTGACGACGGCTTCCGCCGCCTCTTTGAGACTGTTCGCCGCAATGATGTTGAGGCCGCTCTCGGCCAGCATTTTCGAACCGAGCGGTGCATTGTTGCCCTCGAGGCGCACCACCACGGGCACCTTCACCCCGACTTCGGATACCGCGCCGATGATGCCCTCGGCAATCAGGTCACAGCGCACGATTCCGCCGAAGATATTGACCAGCACCGCTTTCACGCTGGCATCGGAGAGAATGATCTTGAACGCCTCGGAGACGCGCTCCTTGGTCGCGCCGCCACCGACATCGAGGAAGTTTGCCGGCGCGCCGCCGTGCAGCTTGATGATGTCCATGGTACCCATCGCGAGACCCGCACCGTTGACCATGCAACCGATATCCCCGCCCAGCGCAACGTAATTGATCTCCCACTGCGCCGCATGCACCTCACGCGGGTCTTCCTGCGAGGGATCGTGCATCTCGCGCAGCGCCTTCTGGCGGTACATCGCGTTGCCGTCGATATTGATCTTGGCATCCAGGCAATGCAGGTTGCCGGCCTTGGTGATCACCAGCGGATTGACTTCCAGCAGCGCGAGGTCCTTGTCCTGGAACAGCTTCGCCAGCTTCAGGAAGATATCGACGAACTGCTTGACCTGGTCGCCTTTCAATCCGAGCTTGAACGCCAGTTCGCGACCCTGGTAGGGCTGGGCGCCGGTCAGCGGATCGATCGCCGCGCGATGGATTTTCTCCGGCGTCTCGTGCGCGACTTTCTCGATCTCCACGCCGCCCTCGGAGGAGGCCATGAAAACGATGCGCCGCGAGCCGCGATCGACCACCGCGCCGAGATAGAGTTCATCGGCGATATCGGTGCACGCTTCCACCAGGATCTTGTTGACCGGCTGACCCTGTTCGTCGGTCTGGTAGGTCACCAGGTTGCGACCCAGCCAGTGCGAGGCAAATTCGCGAATCTCGTCCTTGCTCTTGACCAGCTTCACACCGCCCGCCTTGCCGCGCCCCCCCGCGTGTACCTGGGCTTTCACCACCCAGACGCCGCCACCGATCTGTTCGGCCGCTTCGACCGCCTGTTTGGGCGTTTCCGCCGCGTAGCCTTTGGAGACCGGAAGTCCGTAATCGGCAAACAACTGCTTGCCCTGATACTCATGCAAATTCATGGCGTGTTACCGTCCTGCTGTGCTGGTAAGTGAATCCGTGTGAGGCCACGCCTGGCGTGCCTGCTGGTGGGATGCGCCCCCGGGGGCGGGCGCGATTATCCCGGAAAATCGCGGCGGGGCATACCCTATTTGCGGGATTTCCGGTTCGGAATGTGAATCGCGTGGCCAAGGGCGGCGAGCGTGGCCTCGTGCACGCCCTCGGAAAGCGTGGGATGGGCAAACACGGTCAGTGCAATATCCTCGGCACTGGCACCGAATTCCATCGCGATCACCATCTGCTGCACCAGGTCCGCGGCGCTCGGCCCGATGATATGGCAACCGAGAATGCGGTCGGTTTCCTCGTGCCGCAGGATTTTCACCATCCCGGCGGTGTCGTTGGCGGCCAGTGCCCGCCCGCTCGCGGCAAACGGAAACACGCCCGCGCTGTAGGGTATGCCTTCGGCCTTCAATTGCTGTTCGGTGGCGCCGACCCAGGCGACTTCCGGATGCGTGTAGATCACCGAGGGAATGCAGTCGTAGTTGAGCTGCGTCTTGCGCCCGGCGATGCGCTCGGCGACCATCACGCCCTCTTCCATGGCCTTGTGCGCAAGCATCGGGCCGCGCACGATGTCGCCAATGGCATAAACGCCCGGCATATCGGTGCGGCAGTAATCGTTGACGTGCACGAAGCCGCGCTCCTCCAGAACCACACCGCTGTCGGCAGTGCAAAGCCCCTTGGTCACCGGCATCCGACCCACCGAGACGATCAGGCGATCGAATTCCTCGTGCTTCTCCGTGTCGCCCTCGACGTAGCTGACCTTCACCCGCCGCCGGTTCTTTGCGCCCGTCACCTCGGTGGCAGTCACGCGCGCGTTCAGCCGGATATCGAGCCCCTGCTTGCCGAACAGCTTGAAGGCTTCCTTTGAAACCTGCTGATCGACCGCGATCAGGAACTCCGGCAGTGCCTCGATCAGTACCACCTCGGCACCAAGGCGTGCCCACACGCTGCCGAGCTCGAGCCCGATCACGCCCGCACCAACGATGCCGAGGCGCTTTGGCACCTCGGTGAATTCCAGCGCCCCGGTGGAACTGACGATCAAATCATCGGTGAACGGAGCGGACGGAATATTGATTGGCACCGATCCGGTCGCGATGATCACGCTGCCGGCCTCGACGATCTCCTGGCTGCCATCGTCCGCGGTGACTTCGACCCGGCGACCGGACAGCAGCTTGCCGCTGCCATGCAACGCGGTCACGCCATTGGCCTTGAACAGGCCGGCAATACCGCCGGTGAGTTGGCCCACGATCCGGTTCTTGCGCTCGAGCATCGCGCTGACATCGATGGCGAGCTTGGCGGCCGAAATGCCGTGTGCCGCGAATCCGATATGCGCCTCGTGATACTTGTGCGAACTGTCGAGCAGCGCCTTCGACGGGATGCAGCCGACGTTGAGACAGGTTCCGCCATAGACCGGTTTGCCGTCGCGCCCTTTCCACACCTCGACGCAGGCCGTCTTCAGGCCCAGTTGCGCCGCACGGATCGCCGCGACATAACCGCCGGGGCCGGCGCCGATCACCACAACGTCAAATTGCTGTGCCATGTCTGAACTCCGCTGTGTTGTTGCGAGGTCTGCGTCAGAGGTCGAGCAGGATCCGCGCCGGATCCTCGATCATGTCCTTGATCGCCACCAGGAACTGTACCGCGTCCTTGCCGTCGATCAGACGGTGATCGTAGGACACGGCGAGATTCATCATTGGCCGCACGCAGATCTGGCCGTTCTCGACCACCGGCCGGTCCTGGATCTTGTGCATGCCGAGAATGGCGGCCTGCGGCGGATTCAGGATCGGAGTCGAATTGAGCGATCCGAACACGCCACCATTGGTGATCGTGAAGGTGCCCCCGCTGATGTCCTCGATCGTGAGCTTGCCGTCACGCGCCTTCAGGCCGAATTCACGAATTTTCGCTTCCACGTCCGCGAAGCTCATGGTGTCGGCATCGCGCAGCACCGGCACCACCAGCCCGCGATCGCTGGAAACCGCCACCCCCACGTCCTGGTAACCGTGATAGACGATGTCGTTGTCGTCGATCGAGGCATTGACCACCGGGAAGCGTTTCAGCGCCTCGACGCCGGCACGCACGAAAAACGACATGAAGCCAAGCCGCGTGCCGTTGTGGCGCTTCTCGAACATTTCCTTGTACTGGTTGCGCAGATCCATCACCGGCTGCATGTTGACCTCGTTGAAAGTGGTCAGCATCGCGGTATTGCGGGTGGCATCGAGCAGGCGTTCGGCAACGCGGGCGCGCAGCCGGGTCATCGGCACGCGCCGCTCGGTGCGCTGCTCCGGAGCGCGCGCAATCAACGCCGCCATCGGTGTCGAGGGAGCAACCACGGGAGCCAGTGCGGAAGCGGCCGCCACCGGGGCGGGTGCCACCATGGCAGCCGGCTGGGGCTGTTGCAGATGGGCCACCACGTCTTCCTTGGTGATGCGTCCGCCCTTGCCGCTACCCGTCAGCGCGCCGGGATCGAGCCCGTGCTCCGCAACGAGCTGGCGCGCGGCAGGACTCAGCGGGACATCCGCCACCACCGCATCCGCCGCCGGCGCGGTCGCGGCCGTATCGCCATCGGCAACCGCGCCGGCAGTGAAACGCGCGATCACTTCCAGGCTCTGTACCGTGTCGCCCTCTTCCTTCAGGATCTCGCTGAGCGAACCGTCTTGCGGCGCCATGACTTCGAGCACGACCTTGTCAGTCTCGATGTCGGCCAGCACTTCGTCACGCTTGCAGGCCTCGCCCGGGCGCTTGTGCCAGCTGGCCACTGCGCCCTCGGCGATGGACTCGGGGAATTGCGGTGCCTTGATATCGATTGCCATTGTTCGCTTTCCTTTGGAAATTCGGATCAGGGGTTTGGCCAGCGCGGCACCTGCATGCCCAGCGCATCACGCAGCAGCTTGTCCTGCTGCGCGAGATGCAGTGCCGCGTAGCCGGCGGCGGGCGAAGCCGAAGCCTCACGGCCCGCGTATTCCAGGTAGAGGTCACGATTGTGCCCGCGGATGACCTGGCGCATATGGTGCTGGCTGCTGAACCAGGCACCCTGGTTCTGCGGCTCTTCCTGACACCACGCAACTTCCAGCACCCCGCGATACGGCGCGATCGCCGCGAGCAGTTCCTGCTGCGGAAACGGATAGAGCTGTTCGATGCGCACGATCGCAACGTGATCGAGCTTGTGCTCGTTGCGCATGTCACGCAATTCGTAGAACACCTTGCCGCTGCAGAACACGATCCGGGTGACTTCCGCGGGCTCGATGTCATCGATCTCGCCGATCACGTTGTGAAAGCCCCCGTCGGCGAGTTCCTCCAGTGTGGATACCGCGTCCTTGTGACGCAGCAGGCTCTTGGGGCTGAACACCACCAGCGGCTTGCGCACCGCACGCACTACCTGGCGGCGCAGCAGGTGATAGATCTGCGCCGGCGTGGTCGGGATACATATCTGGATATTGTGCTCGGCGCACATCTGCAGGAAGCGCTCGAGACGCGCCGAGGAATGCTCCGGTCCCTGCCCTTCGTAACCGTGGGGCAGCAGCATCGTCAGGCCGCACAGACGTGACCACTTGTGCTCGCCGCTGGTAATGAACTGATCGATCACGATCTGCGCGCCATTGCCGAAATCACCGAACTGCGCTTCCCATACGACCAGCGCGTTGGGCTGGGTGGTCGCGTAGCCGTATTCGAATCCGAGCACCGCGAGTTCGCTCAGCAGCGAATCGTGGATCTGGAACTCGGGCTGGGCCTCGAACAGGTTCGCGAGCGGCACATGGATGCTGCCATCCTTCTGGTTGTGCAGCACCGCGTGGCGGTGGGAGAAAGTGCCGCGCCCCACGTCCTGGCCGGTCAGCCGCACCGGATGTCCTTCCTGGAGCAGCGTCGCATACGCCAGCAGCTCCGCATAGCCCCAGTTCACCGGCATCGCGGCCGCGGTCATCATGCGCCGGTCTTCGTAGATCTTCTGGACCTGGCGTTGCAGCACGAAGCCATCCGGTACCGCGCACATGCTGGTGCCGATCTGCTGCATGTACCCGAGTTCCAGGCGGGTGTCGGCCGGCGCCGTGGTCGAGTGTCCGAGATAGGGTCGCCAGTCGACATAGAGTTCCGGGTTCGGCGTGGTGACCAGCGCCTTGACCACGTGCCGGCCGCTCTCCAGCGCGGCCCGGTAATCGGCGATCAGCGCCTGCTCCTTGTCCGCGCCGAGCACGCCTTCGCGGACCAGGCGCTCGGCGTAAATGGTCCGGGTGCTCGGGTGATTGCGGATCTTCTGGTAGGTCAGCGGCTGGGTGGCGGCGGGTTCGTCGGCCTCGTTGTGTCCGCGCCGGCGGTAACAGACCAGATCGATCACCACGTCCTTGCGGAACTGCTGGCGGTAATCCATCGCCATCTGGGTCACGAACAGCACCGCCTCGGGATCGTCTCCGTTGACGTGGAATATCGGTGCCTGCACCATCTTTGCCACATCGGTGCAGTATTCCGTGGAGCGCGCGTCCTCGCGACAGCTGGTGGTGAACCCGACCTGGTTGTTCACCACGATATGGATCGTGCCGCCGGTCCCATAGCCGCGCGTCTGCGACATCTGGAAGGTTTCCATCACCACGCCCTGGCCGGCAAAGGCCGCGTCGCCGTGGAGAATGATCGGGATCACCTGGTCGCGGTCACGATTCCTGCGCCGGTCCTGGCGCGCCCGCACCGAGCCCTCGACCACCGGTGCGACGATCTCGAGGTGCGAGGGGTTGAAGGCCAGCGCGATATGCATCTCGCCGCCGGCGGTCATGATGTTCGAGGAAAAGCCCTGGTGGTACTTGACGTCGCCCGAGCCCTGGTAAATCGCGCGGCCTTCGAACTCCTCGAACAGGCTCGCCGGATTCTTGCCAAAGATATTGACCAGCACCGCGAGGCGGCCGCGGTGCGCCATGCCGACCACGATTTCCTTGGCGCCGTAACTGCCGCCGCGCTGGATCAGTTCGTCGAGCATCGGAATCAGGCTTTCACCGCCCTCGAGCCCGAAGCGCTTGGCGCCCGGATAGCGCGAGGCGAGGAACTGCTCGAGGCCCTCGGCCGCGGTCAGGCGCTCGAGCAGGTGCAGCTTGACGGAGCGGTCGTACGCGGGTGCCGAGCGCACGCTGTCCATGCGCTGCTGGATCCAGCGCCGCTCCTCGGTAGAGACGATGTGCATGAACTCCGCACCGACCGTGCCGCAGTACGTGTGCTCGAGCGCCTGCACGATTTCACGCAATGTTGCCTCGGTCTTGCCGATATACAGCGTGCCGGTCTGGAACACGGTATCGAAATCTGCTTCCGACAACCGGTGAAACGACAACTCGAGGTCGGGGACGTGCTCGCGCACCAGCAGGCCGAGCGGATCGAGATCAGCCTTCTGGTGCCCGCGCTGGCGGTAGGCGCTGATCATCTGCACCACCCGCACCTGCTTGCGTTCGTACTCGGTGCTTATACCCTGGGCAGCCTCGCCGGCCGGGGGCCGCTGCTTCTGACGCCCGAGCAGCGCAAAATGCTCGCGTACCGTGGAGTGCGGGATATCGATCTGGATGCCATCGACCTGGGGCAGCTTGTCGAAGTAATTGCGCCACTCGCCGGCAACGGAGTTGGGATCGCGCAGGTAGGCCTCGTACATGGTCTCGACATATGCCGCGTTGCCGCCGGAAATATGCGAGCTGCGCCACAGCAGCTCCATGATGCTTTGTTGCATATTGTCCTGCCCTGGGCTTCCGGGAATGGCTGGCGATCGATCGCGCGCGGCGCGTTCAGGTACCGCGCGCGAGCAGCATGTTGCGGATATGACCGATGGCCCGGGTGGGATTCAGGCTCTTCGGGCATACCGCGACGCAATTCTGGATGCCATGACAACGGAACACGCTGTAGGGGTCATCGAGTTCGGCGAGCCGCTCGTCGGTCGCGGTATCGCGGCTGTCGACCAGAAAGCGATAGGCCTGCAGCAGGCCGGCCGGGCCGATGAAGCGATCCGGGTTCCACCAGTACGAGGGGCAGGAAGTCGAGCAACAGGCGCACAGGATGCACTCGTAGAGCCCGTCGAGTTTCTCGCGATCCTCGGGCGATTGCAGCCGCTCGATCGCCGGCACCGGCTGATCGTTGATCAGGTAGGGTTTCACCTTCTCGTATTGCTGGTAGAACATGCTCATGTCGACCACCAGGTCGCGCACCACCGGCAGACCCGGCAGCGGGCGGACCACCAGGCGATCGCTGCGCACGGTTTCCGACAGGGGCGTGATGCAGGCGAGCCCGTTCTTGCCATTCATGTTCATGCCATCCGAGCCGCACACCCCCTCGCGACAGGAGCGGCGATAGGTCAGTGACGGATCCTGGGCTTTCAGCAGCTCGAGCACATCGAGCACCATGAGATCCTTGCCCCCGACGTCGACCCGCAGATCCTGCATATACGGTTCGCGATCGGTCTCGGGGTTGTAACGGTAAACGCTGACTTGCAACATGAGTGACCCCTGATCAGTACGTGCGCTTCTTCGGCTGGAAGGTATCGACGGTTTTCGGCTGGAAGTTCACCGCGCGCTTCTCGACCCGCTTGCCCGCGGGGAAGTACAGCGAATGGCACAGCCAGTTATCGTCATCGCGGTCCGGGAAATCCTCGCGCGCATGGGCGCCGCGGCTCTCGGTACGCTGTTCCGCGGAGATCGCGGTCGCCTCCGCGACTTCCAGCAGGTTCTGCAGTTCCAGCGCCTCGTAGCGCGCCGTGTTGAATGCGTGCGATTTGTCGGAGAGATGCAGGTTCTCGACACGCGGGCGCAGTTCCGCGAGGCTCTGCACGCCCTTGCGCATGAATTCACCGGTCCGGAACACGCCGAAATAGTTCTGCATCACGGTCTGCAGTTCCTTGCGCAGCGCGGCAACGCTCTCGCCCTCCTTGGAGGCGTTCAGGCGGTTCAGGCGGTTCATCGCCTGGTCGACATCGGTGTCGGACGCAGCGCGGTAATCGATGCCCTCACGCAGCGATTTCTCGATGAACATGCCTGATGCGCGCCCGAACACGATCAGGTCGAGCAGCGAGTTTCCGCCCAGACGATTGGCGCCATGCACCGACACGCAGGCCACCTCGCCGCAGGCGAACAGCCCCGGGACCGCCTGTTCCTCGCCGTTGGCGTTGCGGGTGAGGGCCTGGCCGTTCACGTTGGTCGGAATGCCGCCCATCATGTAATGACAGGTCGGCACCACCGGCACCGGGTCCTTGACCGGATCCACGTGGGCAAAGGTCTTGGACAACTCGCAGATTCCCGGCAGCCGCGACTGCAACACTTCCTCGCCGAGGTGATCGAGCTTGAGATCGACGTGATCGCCATTGGGTCCGCAACCGCGGCCGGCGAGAATCTCCAGCACTATCGAGCGAGCCACCACATCACGCCCGGCAAGATCCTTGGCATTCGGGGCATAACGCTCCATGAAGCGCTCGCCGTCCTTGTTCAGCAGGTAGCCGCCCTCGCCGCGGCATCCCTCGGTCACCAGCACGCCGGCGCCGGCGATGCCGGTCGGATGAAACTGCCACATCTCGATGTCCTGCACCGGGAACCCGGCGCGCAGTGCCATGCCGATGCCGTCACCGGTATTGATGTGGGCGTTGGTGGTCGAGGCGTAGATGCGCCCGGCACCGCCGGTGGCAAAAACCGTGGCGCGGGATTTGACGTAGACCGTTTCGCCGGTTTCCATGCAGATCGCGATCACGCCGACCACGGCGCCATCCTGGTTTTTCACCAGGTCAACCGCAAACCATTCGTTCAGGAACGTCGTCTTGTTCTTCAGGTTGGCCTGGAACAGGGTGTGCAGCAGGGCATGGCCGGTACGGTCCGCCGCTGCACAGGTGCGCGCGGCCTGGCCACCCTCGCCGTAGTTCTTGCTTTGCCCTCCGAACGGGCGCTGGTAGATGCGTCCTTCCGCGGTACGCGAAAACGGCAGCCCGAGATGCTCCATCTCGAAAACCGCCTGCGGCCCCTCGGAACACATGTATTCGATCGCGTCCTGGTCGCCGATGTAGTCCGATCCCTTGACGGTGTCGTACATATGCCAGCGCCAGTCATCATCGGGATCGTCGCTCGCGATCGCACAGGTGATACCGCCCTGGGCGGACACGGTGTGCGAGCGGGTCGGATAGACCTTCGAGATCACCGCAGTGCGAAAGCCCGACTGCGCCAGCTGGAGCGCCGCGCGCATCCCGGCGCCACCGCCACCGACGATCACGCCATCGAAGCTGATTGTGCGAATTCTTGCCATCGATCAGTTACCCCACAAGATCTGGACACCCCAGACGAGATACACGAACAACACCAGCGCATAACCGCCCTGGAACACGAGGCGTAGACCGGTGGCTTTCGGGCCCAGCAGCCGCACCGTCAGGTAGTCGGTGCTGACGGTCCACATTCCGATCCAGGCATGCACGACCAGCGACAGCAGCGCCATCATGCTGAACACCTGCATCGCCGCATTGCTGAAATACGCTTTCCACTGCGCATAATCGAGCTCGGGATGCAGCAGCACGAAGCCGCCGACGCACAGCAGGTAGGCCAGCAGTACCACCGCTGTACACCGCTGCAGCAGCCAGTCGGAAAGACCGCTGCGTCCGAAACTGGTGACCGTGGTTACCATATCCATACTCCTGCAAGAACGATCAGAACCGCGGCCACGGTAAACGTGATGCGCGCCGCGCGGACTCCACCGGCGAGCGAATCGCCGATTCCGAAATCCATGAACAAATGCTTTACACCGGCCACACTGTGGTAGATCAGACCGGCGAGGACCGCCCATAAAACAAATTTCGCCAGCGTCGAACCGAGCAGTTCCCGTACCCGGGCGAAACCCTCGGCGGAGTCCAGCGACAGGCCCAGCAGGCAGAGCAGCACCGCGATGCCCACGAACAGGAAAACGCCTGTTGCACGATGCAGTATGGACGCTTTGGCGCCGATGGGCAGGTTGATGGTGCCCATATCAAGATTCACGGGTCTGTTGGGTTTCACGATTCTGATACCTTCCTTTGGCCCCGAGCGGGGAAACGCAAGTAGAAAGAACTGGGAAGTGGCTGTCGCACACCACGGGGGCAGCGTCCGGACGCCTGTGCATCTACCGGAGCAGCTCTTGGGAGCCCCGGCGAATCGCGGCGAATTATAGGTAGATGGCGATGCGATTACAAACAGCCGGAGCGGCTATTTCATTGACAACTCAGCGGCGCGCTCGATAGAGTTACGCCTCGCCGCGCCGGCCATCCGCTGCAAGGAGTATCAAGCATATGACGGGAAAAACCGCCACATTGACCATCGAGGGCGCAGCGACGGAGCTCACGTTGCCGGTCCACTCCGGCACGCTCGGCCCCGATGTCATCGATGTGCAGGGCCTCACCTCGCAGGGCTACTTCACCTACGATCCGGGTTTTGTCTCGACGGCGGCCTGCGAAAGCAAGATCACGTTCATCGACGGCGACGAGGGCATCCTGCTGCACCGCGGCTATCCCATCGAGCAGTTGGCGGAAAAATCGGATTATCTCGAGACCTGCTACCTGCTGCTGAACGGCGAGTTACCGAACGCGGCGGAGAAGGAAAAGTTCGTGAGCACCGTGATCCGCCACTCCATGGTTCACGAACAGCTCCAGTTTTTCTACCGCGGATTCCGCCGCGATGCGCACCCTATGGCCATCATGTGCGGTGTGGTCGGCGCCCTGTCGGCGTTCTACCACGATGCGCTGAACATCACCGACGAGGAGCATCGGCAGATAGCGGCGTTTCGCCTGATCGCGAAGATGCCGACCATTGCCGCGCAGTGCTACAAGTACTCGATCGGCATGCCGTTCATGTATCCCGACAACTCGCTCGACTACTCCTCGAACTTCCTGCACATGATGTTCGGCAATCCCTGCGAGAAGACCCGCGTCAACCCGGTGCTCGCAAAGGCGATGGATCGCATCTTCCTGCTGCACGCGGATCACGAGCAGAATGCCTCGACCTCGGCGGTGCGCCTGACCGGCTCGACCGGCGCCAACCCGTTCGCCTGCATCGCGGCCGGCATCGCATCGCTCTGGGGACCGGCGCATGGCGGCGCCAACGAAGCGGTGCTGAACATGCTCGAGCAAATCGGCGATGAATCGCGCATCGGGGATTTCATCGATCGCGCCAAGGACAAGAACGACCCGTTCCGCCTGATGGGATTCGGTCACCGCGTGTACAAGAATTTCGATCCGCGGGCCAAGGTCATGCGCGAGACCTGTGACGAGGTGCTGGCGGAACTCGGCCTCGAGAACGATCCGATGTTCCGCATCGCCAAGCGGCTCGAGACCATCGCCACCGAGGATCCGTATTTCGTCGAGAAGAAGCTCTACCCGAACGTGGACTTCTACTCGGGTATCATCCTGCGTGCGCTCGGCATCCCGAGCAACATGTTCACGGTCATATTCGCCACCGGGCGCACCATAGGCTGGATTGCACACTGGCACGAGATGATCAGCGCCAGCTACAAGATCGGCCGCCCGCGCCAGCTCTACACCGGCTACACGGCGCGCGATTACGTGGCAATCGACAAGCGCGGCTGATCGGCAGCCCCGAGCACACCACAACCTGTGGTGGAGCGGTTTGCCCGCTCCATGCCATATATGTTTGTCTGGAAGCCGTTTCGCGCCACGCTTGCTCGAGTGGCCGGCTCCTCTCAGGTCCAGCTGCGCACCGTCGTCTCGATGTTCTCCAGACCCTCGTGGCGGAGATCCTTGCCCTTAACCAGGTAGAACACGTATTCGGCGATATTGCGCGAGTGATCCCCGATGCGCTCGAGCGCGCGCAGCGCCCACATGATGTTCATGACCCGCGATATCGAACGCGGATCCTCCATCATGTAGGTGACCAGCTCGCGCGTCGCGGAGCGGTATTCCTGGTCCACGGTCTTGTCGCGGCGCACCACTCCCAGCGCAATTTCCAGGTCGAGCCGCGCAAATGCATCGAGCGAGTCATGAAGCATCTCGCGTACCGTGGCGCCAATATGCCGCAGCTCGTAGTAGCCACGCGGTGCCGCGCCCTCCTCGGTCAGCTTGAGTGCCAGCTTGGCGATCTTTTTCGATTCGTCGCCAATGCGCTCGAGATCGCGCACCGTCTTGGTGATCACCAGCACCATACGCAGGTCGGATGCGGCGGGCTGACGCTTGACCAGGATCCGGGTGGCCTCGTCATCGACCGAAACCTCCATCGCGTTGACCTGCTTCTCGCGCACGAGTATCTCCTCGACCTTGCCGCTGTCGGCCTCGATGATCGCGATCAGCGCATCCTCGATCTGGCGCTCGACGAGACCGCCCATGCCGAGCACATGGCTCCTGATGGCCTCGAGATCAGCATCGAATCTGTGCGAGATATGCGGCTCCAGCTGTGGCTTGTCCATGGTGTTCCCCTGTTGCTCGCGCTAGCCGAAACGGCCGGTAATGTAGTCCTCCGTCAGCTTGTGCTGCGGGGTAGTGAATATCTCGTCGGTAGAGCCTACTTCTATCAGCCGGCCGAGGTGGAAATAGGCGGTGCGCTGCGAGACGCGCGCAGCCTGCTGCATCGAGTGGGTCACGATCGCGATCGTGAAGTTCTCGCACAACTCTTCCATCAGTTCCTCGATCCGCGCGGTG
Organism: Gammaproteobacteria bacterium; assembly: GCA_016705365.1. Taxonomy (NCBI): domain Bacteria; kingdom Pseudomonadati; phylum Pseudomonadota; class Gammaproteobacteria; species Gammaproteobacteria bacterium. The sequence goes on from JADIYI010000006.1 coordinate 219,791, forward strand.
GCGATCGGATCGAGCGCCGAGCACGGTTCGTCCATCAGGATCACCTCGGGGTCGATCGCGATGGTCCGCGCGATACAGAGGCGTTGCTGCTGCCCGCCCGAGAGCCCGGTACCGGGCTGGTCGAGCCGGTCCTTGACCTCCTCCCACAGGCTGGCCCGGCGCAGGCTGTTCTCGACGACCTCGTCGAACTCGCTGCGCCGCGTGGCGAGACCGTGTATCCGCGGACCGTAGGCCACGTTCTCGTAGATCGATTTCGGAAACGGGTTGGGCTTCTGGAACACCATGCCCACGCGTGCGCGCAGTTGGACCACGTCGAGCGCCGGATCGTAGATATCCTCGCCGTCGAGTTGCAGACTGCCCCGCACGACGCAGCCATCGATGGTGTCGTTCATGCGGTTCAGACAGCGCAGGAAGGTGGATTTTCCGCAGCCCGAGGGCCCGATCATGGCGATGATCTGGTTGGGCGCGATATCGAGGCTGATCGAATGGATCGCCTGCTTCTCGCCGTAGAACACATCGACCTCGCGCAGCGCCATTTTCGGCGCCGCGACAAAGGCCTCGCCAACCGTAGCGCCGTGATCGCGCCGGTACGCGGCATCTCCGTCCATAGACTGCTTTTCCCGATCGTTCATTGAAAGACTACCAGCGCTGCTCGAAGCGGTTGCGCAGGAACACTGCCAGCGCGTTCATCAGCACCAGGAACACCAGCAGCACCATGATCGCGGCCGAGGTCAGCGCGGTAAAGCCGCGCTCCGGGCTGTCGGCCCACAGATAAATCTGCACCGGCAGCACCGTCGCCGAATCGAGCAGGCCACCCGGCACATCGACGATGAACGCCACCATCCCGATCATCAGCAGCGGCGCGGTCTCGCCGAGCGCCCGCGCCATGCCGATGATCGCGCCGGTCAGCATGCCGGGCAATGCATTCGGCAACACATGATGCAGCACCATCTGCACCCGCGAGGCGCCGAGCCCGAGCGCCGCCTCGCGCAGCGATGGCGGCACCGCGCGGATCGCGGCGCGACTGGCGATGATCACGGTTGGAAAGGTGACGAGCGTGAGCACCAGTCCGCCAACCAGCGGTGCCGAACGCGGCATGCCGAACAGGCCGATGAACATCGCCAGACCGAGCAGGCCGAAGATGATCGAAGGCACTGCGGCGAGATTGTTGATATTGACCTCGATCAGATCGGTCCAGCGATCGCGCGCGGCGAATTCCTCGAGATAGATCGCCGCCGCCACGCCGAGCGGAAACGACAGCAGCAGCGTCACCAGCAGGGTGAGCATCGACCCCACCGCCGCGCCCCGGATTCCGGCGAGTTCCGGATCACGGCTGTCGCCGCCAAGGAGAAACCGGGTGTTGAAACGCAGCTCCAGGGCGCCGGCTTCGTCGAGGCTCCGCAACCAGCCCGCCTGGTTCTCGCTCAGCCCGCTTGCCGGATTGCCGATGACATCGGCTTCCTTGACGTAGCCGTCGACCCGGGAGCTGGCGAGCAGCCAGCGGCTCTCGCGCTGACCGAGCAAGGCCGGATTTGCGCTCAGGTGATCACGCAGATCGTAGGCCGCGCTGCCACTCAGCAACTTGTTCAGTTCGCGTTTCTGTGCACGCCCACCGACTTCGGGAAAGCGCAACCGCAACGCATCCTTCAGCACGCTCTCGTAATCGGCGCCCTGGAGCTCCTGCTCGCTCGGACGGGGACCGACCCCGAGCAGTTGCGGATCGTAATGCAATTCGAGAGCGATCAGGGTGTGCTGGAACGCCGGGTAACCCTTGATCGCGATATCGGTGAACAGGAATACCAGGCTGGCCAGCGCCATCAGCACCGAAAGCATGCCGTACAGCCGGAAGCGCTGTTCACGGCGGTAACGGCGGCGCAGTCCGCGGCGCACGATCAGGATGGTGGGTTCGCGTTCCTGCTTACTCATATTGCTCCCGATACCTGCGCACGATGTGCAACGCGAAGATGTTCAGACCGAGCGTTACCAGGAACAGCACCAGCCCGAGCGCGAATGCAGCCAGCGTCTTGGGACTGTCGAATTCCTGGTCCCCGACCAGCAGCGTCACGATCTGCACCGTTACCGTGGTTACCGACTCGAAGGGGTTGGCGGTGAGACGCGCCGACAATCCCGCCGCCATCACCACGATCATGGTCTCCCCGATCGCGCGCGAGGCCGCCAGCAGCACGCCTCCGACGATGCCCGGCAGCGCGGCCGGGATCACTACCCGCTTGATGGTTTCGGAGCGGGTGGCGCCGAGCGCGAGCGATCCATCGCGCATGCCCAGAGGCACCGCGTGAATGATATCGTCCGCCAGCGAGGAAACGAAAGGGATGATCATGACGCCCATCACCAGGCCTGCGGCAAGCGCACTTTCCGAGGAGGCAGCCAGGCCGAGCGCGTGGCCGAGATCGCGGATCAGCGGCGCCACCGTCAGCGCCGCGAAAAAGCCGTAGACCACGGTCGGGATGCCGGCGAGGATTTCCAGCAGCGGCTTGAGGCGGCTGCGCATGCGGCGGCTGGCATATTCGCTGAGATAGATCGCCGACATCAACCCGACGGGTACCGCGACGATCAGCGCGATCGAGGAGATCAGCAGGGTACCGGCAAACAACGGTACCGCGCCAAAACGCCCCGAGGAGCCCTGCTGGTCCGCGCGCAATGCGATCTGCGGGCTCCACTCCAGGCCGAACAGGAATTCCACCGGCGAGACCATCTGGAAAAAGCGCCATGACTCGAATATCACCGACAACAGGATACCGAGCGTTGTCACCACGGCCATCACCGCGCACAGCAGCAACAGCCTGGTGAAAATCCGCTCGACCACCACCCGTGCGGCAAATCGCATCGATACGCGGCGCCAGGCCAGCGCCGCACCGATCACGGCGGTTGCGCCGGCACCCAGCGCCATGCCCCATTGCGATTGCCGGCGCAACTCGATCAGGCGCAGCGCCGCCGTGAGCAGCGCGGGATCGCCCGCGTCGCGGGCGGGGTCTCCGGCCAAGATCGCGATCGAGTTCAGCAGCAGGCCATGATCCTGGCCCAGCAATTCAGGGGGAAGCGAGCCAAGCAACAACTGCTCGATCAGCATTCCGTCGAACGTCAGCCACACCGCCATCACCAGCAACGCCGGCAGCAAGGCCATCAGCGCCACATAGGCTCCGTAATGCGAAGGCAGCGCGGGCAGCGCACGCACCCCGCCATGCGCCACGGCAACGGCTGCGGCGCGGGAACTGCCCTGGTAGTACCCGGCCAGCGCGCAGGCACAGATCACGATCAGCAGCGTTCCCGGACTCATTCCACCATCTCCAGAAAATGATCGACCGGCCACCGTCCTCGGGTGGCCGGTCGAGCGCCCGGCTCCAGTTCAGAGCGAGAACAACTTCATGCTCTTTGCATCATTCACGGCGCTGCGGTACAGCTCGGGAGGCAATGCGATCAGGCCGCGATCGGCCAGGTAACCGTCTTCGCCCATCGCGCGCACGCTGACGAATTCGTCGACGAACTCCCGGATTCCCGGAATCACGCCCACATGGGCCTTCTTCACGTAGAAGAACAGCGGCCGCGATACCGGGTAGCTGCCATCGGCGATCGATTCATAGCTCGGCTCCACGCCGGCGATCCGGCTGCCCTGCACCTTGTCGGCATTCTCCTCCATGAAACTGTAACCGAAAATACCCAGCGCCCTGGCATTGGCGCCGAGCTTCTGCACGATCAGGTTGTCGTTCTCACCCGCTTCGATATAGGCGCCGTCTTCACGCACCGCATGGCAGATGGCCTTGAATTTTTTTTCGTCCTGATCCTTGATCGCCTTTATCCAGGGGAATGCCTTGCAGCCCCCTTCCATGGCGAGTTCCGCAAATGCGTCGCGGGTCCCCGAGGTCGGCGGCGGGCCGAGCACTTCGATCGCGGTGGCGGGCAGTGCCGAGTTGACCTGCTGCCAGGTCTTGTAGGGATTCGCGACCAGGGTTTCGCTGCCATCGGGATTTGGCACAGCCTTGGCGAGCGCCAGCCACAGATCCTTTGGGGTGAGGTCATAGATCGGCGCTTCGATCGAGTTCGCCACCACGATGCCGTCGTAACCGATCGTCACTTCCACCACCTCGCCGACACCGTTCTTGCGGCAATCGTCCAGTTCCCCCTGCTTCATGCGCCGCGAGGCATTGACCACGTCAGGGTACTGCACGCCGACCCCGGCGCAGAACAGCTTGATGCCACCGCCGGTTCCGGTGGACTCCACCTTGGGCGTGTTGAAACTGCCACTCTTGCCAAAACGTTCCGCAACCACGGTCGAAAACGGGTATACGGTGGATGAACCCACGATGCTGATGGTATCGCGCTGCGCCAGGGCGACAGGTATGTTGCCGAGCGCAACGAGTGCAATTGCAGAACAGAGCAGTTGTTTCACAGGATTCTCCCGGTTTGAAGGTGGATGCCGGCGCGACGCGTACAGCAATCCGAGCAGCGGCGTCAGCCTATGCCCGGTTCATGACAGGAACATGACATCAGTCCGCGCGCACGCGCTCCGGGCGAAACCGGCACCTGAAGGTGCTGCCGACACCCGGCCGGCTGCTGATGTCGAGTTCCCCGCCGAGGCGCTTCAGCGCGTGCTTGACGATGGCGAGTCCGAGTCCGGTGCCGCCGCTTTCGATCGAGCGACTCTGATCGACACGGTAGAAGCGTTCGGTCAGACGCGGAATGTGGATGGGGTCGATACCGATCCCGTTGTCGCTGACCTCGACCACCGCGGCCGCGGATTGCACCACGCAACTCACCCGGATGCTGCCACCGGGGGCCGTGTACCTGACCGCATTGAATATCAGGTTCGAGAACACGCTCTCCAGCGCCGTACGCTCCCCGAGAATGCGCAGGCCGCGCGTGCAGGCGAGTTCGATCTGGCGCTCCCCGCGGCAGGAGGCCAGCGCATTTTCGCGCACCGAATCGAGCATCGCGCAGACGTCGATCCACTCCTCCCGCGCCGCGGCATCCGGACCGCCCTCGAGCTTCGACAGCAACATCAGGTCGCGCAACAGGAACTCCATGCGTTGCGCCTCGCCCTGCATCTGCGCCAAAGCCCGCTCCACCACCGGCGATTGTCCGGCCTGCATCTGGACCAGCGTATCGACATAGCCGCTGATCACGGTGAGCGGGGTGCGCAGCTCGTGCGAGATATTGGCCACGAAGTCGCGGCGCATGGTCTCGAGATATTTCATCGCACTTGTATCGCGCACGAACACGATCTTGCTGCTGGCGCCGAAGGCCGTCGCCTGCAGCTCCAGCACCCGTCCGGAGAGCGTCAGTTCGAAGCTGCGCTCGAAATCCTGGCGGTTCAGATACGCGGCGAAATCCGGATTGCGCACCAGGTTGAGCAGTTGCTGACCGACATCCTGCGGATAACGCAATCCGAGCAGGCCGCTGGCGCTGGCATTGCACCATGCGATCACGTTGCCGGCATCGAGCATCACCACGCCATCCTTCAGCGCCGCGTAGGATTCGCGCAAATGCGCCAGCGCACCGCCGACTTCGTCGAGACGCTTGCGCAGCCGGGCCTGCTGATAGTACATACGGTCGCCGATATCGCCGAGCATGCCACCAAGTACCGGCGATTCGCGGCGCAACGCATCCTCCGCCAGCCAGTGGTGCAGGCCGAGCAGGCGGCGGTAGCTGATCAGCTGATAGCACAGGACCCCGAGCGCAAATCCTGCCCAGCAGGCATCGAGGGCTCCCCCGAGACCCGCGCCGAGCAGCGCCAGCGCCGCCAGCAGCAACAGATCACGCGCCCATCCGACCGGCCGCATCTCAGCTCGGCGCCGTTTGCGTGGAGAAGCGATAACCGGTACCGCGCACCGTTTGCACGAAGCGCTCGCAGCCGGTGTTGCCGGACTCGAGCGATTTGCGCAACCGGCGTACATGGACGTCCACGGTGCGCTCGTCGATATACACATTGGCGCCCCAGACGTTGTCGAGCAATTGCGCGCGCGAATAGGCACGGTCCGGATGGCTCATCAGGAAATGAAGCAGCCTGAATTCGGTCGGGCCCATAGCGAGGGCCTGGCCGCCGGCATGGACGCGATGGGCGAGCGGGTCGAGACGCAAGCCATCGAACTCCAGCGTACCGCCCTCGTTTGCGGGAGCCGCGCGGCGCAACAGGGCGCGAATCCGTGCGATCAGCTCGCGCGGCGAAAACGGCTTGGTCACATAATCGTCGGCACCGCCCTCGAGACCGTGCACGCGATTTCCCTCCTCGGTTTTCGCGGTCAGCATGATCACCGGAAGGCTGGCCGTCATTTCGTCCTTGCGCAGGCGGCGCAGCAATTCATAGCCGTTGGTGTCCGGCATCATCCAGTCGAGCAGCACCAGGTCCGGGCTTTGGTCGACGATCCGTGCATGGGCCTCGCGCGCGTTCGCGGCCTGCAGACAGTCAAACCCGGCCAGTTCCAGGGCGAGCTGCACCATATCGCGGATCGAGGATTCGTCATCGACTACCAATACCGTCTGTTTATTGCTCATTCGGGGACCGGATTCCACCTTGCTGACCATGACGCGACAAGTAGACGACAGAATTGTGACAGATTGATTATCCACCGGGTGCACGGAGCAGGAACAACCGGTGCGGCAAGGGCTTGCGATTGAAGTCCGGATCGCGGCTCTGCTCGCTCAGATCGCTGATCCGCAGATCGCCGAGCGCTGCGGCGTCGAGCCGGAACCCGCGGCGATTGGTCGAGAAGAGCAGCGAGCCGCCGCTCTCGAGCAGCGCGAGGGCCGCGCGAATCAGCATCACGTGATCACGCTGGACATCGAGCGTGTCCTCCATGCGCCTGGAGTTCGAGAACGACGGCGGGTCGAGAAATATCAGATCCCAGCGGCGTTTCTGGCCCTCCATCCAGCGCAGGCAGTCGGCGCGCTCCAGTTCATGGGAGTCGCGATCGATGCCGTTGAGCGCCAGGTTGCGCGCCGCCCAGTCGAGATAGGTCGACGACATGTCGATGCTGGTGCTCTCGCGGGCGCCACCGAGCGCCGCGAACACCGTCGCCGAGGCCGTATAGCAGAACAGGTTCAGGAAGCGCGTATCGCGCGCCATCGAGGCGATCAGGCGCCGCGCCGGGCGGTGATCGAGAAACAGCCCGGTATCGAGAAAATCACGCAGGTTCACCAGCAGCCGCGCCGGCCCCTCGCGAACCTCGATGAAATGATTGTCGCGCGCGAGACGCTGGTATTGAGCGCTGCCACGCTGGCGCGTGCGGGTTTTCAGCACGATACGCGCCGGCGCGATCCGCAGCACTTCGACGAGCGCCGCGCGCACATCGGCGAGTCGCTCGCGAGCAAGCGCCGGATCGATCGATGCCGGCGGGGCGTACTCCGCCACGTGCACCCAGTCGCCGTAGCGATCCACCGCCACCGCGTATTCCGGGATGTCCGCGTCGTAGACCCGGTAACAGGCGGGCTTTTCGGCCGCGAGCCAGGGCTTCAGGCGACGCAGATTCTTGCGCACCCGGTTGGCGAACATCGCCGCGCCCTCGCCGAGTTCCCGCGGCGGCTCCGGCCTCGCATCGGGGGCTTCGGCGTCCCGGGTCTTGCGCACACTCGCCTGCGGTTCATGGATCAGCAGGCGGCAATCGATGGGACCATTCCTGAATCGGTACTGACGCCCAAACTCCAGGCCCGTGCATTCGGGCAGCGGGCCGTCGGTGGTGAGTATCGCGGCGCGCCAGCCGGCGAATTCCTCGCGTATCAGGTGCCCGAGTTCGGCATACAGCCCGCGCAGCTTCTCCACCTCGCCGAGGCGCTCGCCATAGGGCGGGTTGCAGATCAGCAAGCCGCCATGCCCCTGCATCGCAGTGGGACGCTTCTGTTGCGCCAGCGCGGCGTGCATAAACACGATATGAGCGTCGGTGGCGGCGGCCAGCGCACTGCTTCGCGCATGCTGCAGCACGCGGGCGTCGACATCGGCTCCCGCGATCGGACCCAGGCCCGCAATCCCTGCCACCCGCGCCGCGGTCGCGGCATTGCACATCCGCGTCCACAACCCGGCATCGTGTCCGGCCCATTTCTGGCGCGCGATGGCGCGCGCCTCGCCCGGAGCGGCACCGGCGGCCATCAGCGCGCCTTCGATCAGCAGCGTGCCCGAGCCGCACAGCGGATCGTAGAGCGCGCCGCCCGCCGCCGCGATCTCGGGCCAGCCCGCGCGCAGCAGCAAGGCGGCCGCAAGATTCTCCTTGAGCGGCGCGGCGCCCGTGCCGCCGCGATAACCACGCCGGTGCTGCGCCTCGCCCCCGAGGTCGATCGACAGCCCGACCCGCCCGCGGTGCAGGCGCGCCGCGACCCGGATATCCGGTGCACGCACATCGACATCCGGACGGGTGCCGGTCACCGCGCGCAGGCGATCGACCACGCCGTCCTTGACCCGGCGCGCACTGTAGAGGCTGTTGCGCAATTCATCGGAGGTGCCGACAAAATCCACTGCCATCGTGGCGCCGGGCGTGAAGTGCTGCTCCCAGGGCAGATCGACCACGCCCTGATACAGGGTCTCGGCATCACGCGCATCGACCTCGGCCACGACGACCAGCACACGGCTCGCCACCCGTGACCACAGACACGCGCGATAGCCATCTTCCAGGGTGCCGGAGAATTGCACGCCCCCGGCGCCGGCGCGGGCATCGCGGATACCCGTGGCGCGCAACTCCGCCAGCAGCAGCTCCTCCAGACCACGCGAACAGCTGGCGAAAAAGCGCCGATGGCGCAGCTGGCTGCGCCCCGTTTCCGGGCCGGTATCGCGGCTCATCCACGCTGCCCGGTGCGGATTGCCTGTACCGCCTCGCCGATCAGCGCCGGGCCGTGATAGACAAATCCGGTATAGAGCTGCACCAGGTCGGCACCGCTACGCACGCGCTCGAGCGCATCGGCGCCGCTCATGATGCCGCCGGCACCGATCAGTGCGATCTCGCCGCCGAGACGCTGTGCCAGCTGCTGCATTATCGTGTTGGCGCGCGCCGTCAGTGGCGCCCCGCTCAGGCCGCCGGTTTCCGTGCCATCCGGCAGCCCCTCCACACCCGCGCGCGATACCGTGGTATTGGTCGCGATCAGGGCATCGATACCCTGGCGGCGGGCACTGTCGGCAACCGCGGCGAGATCCTCGGGGGCGAGATCGGGCGCAATCTTCAGCGCCAGCGGCACACGCTTGCCATGGGTCTGGGCCAGCACATCGCGCCGCGCGACCAGCGCCCCGAGCAGCGCCTCGAGCGGCGCGCCGAACTGCAGATCGCGCAATCCCGGGGTGTTCGGCGAAGACAGGTTCAGCGTGACATAGGATGCCACCGCATAAACCCGCTCGAGGCAATACAGGTAATCCTCGGCGGCGCGCCCGAGCGGGGTGTCCTTGTTCTTGCCGATATTGATACCGAGCACCCCGCGGTAGCTCGCTTCGCGCACCCGCTTCACCAGGTGATCCACCCCGGCGTTGTTGAAACCCATGCGGTTGATCAGCGCGCCCGCCCGCGGCAGCCGGAACAGGCGCGGACGCGGATTGCCCGGTTGCGCACGCGGCGTGACGGTGCCGATTTCGAGAAAGCCGAAACCGAGCGCCGCCAGGGCGTCGATATGATCCCCGTTCTTGTCGAGACCGGCCGCGAGCCCGACCGGGTTCGCAAACTCGAGCCCCATCACCCGCACCGGACAACTCCCCTCCCCGGCCCCGAGCAAGGGTGCGGCCAGGCCACAACGCGCCATGAACTCGAGCGAACCGAGCGTCAGCTCATGCGCGGTCTCGCCCGGCAACAGGAACAACAGCGCGCGCAGCGGCCGGTAGGGAATTTTCATGGTCTGGCGTCACCGGCAGGGCACATCAATGAGCCAATCCCGTCACCGGCTGCGACAGCTCGAGCAGACCACGCACCGCCACCGCGTACATGGCGTATTCCTGGACATGCGCGTTGCGGATTTCGGCCACTACCCGCTGCCAGCGCTCGACACCGACAGCCTGGCCCTGCAACCATTGCTCGGGGCGGGCGATCGCATCCGGTGTGCGGGCCACTTCACGCGCCACCCACGCCACGATCGAGCGTACCTGCCAGTCGAGTTCGTCGAGAAACGAATCGCGCGCCATGGCCTGCCAGTAGTTCTCGACCTTCAGCGCCGTGATCTGCTTGCCGAACCAGTAGAAATCCAGTCGTTCGTTCAATTCGAACGCGATCCGCGCGACCACCTCCTCCGCCAGATCCTGGGTGCGCGCCACCTCCACCATGCCGAGCGCTCCGATCAGCATCGTGGAACCCGCCAGCGCCAGCGCCACTTCCCCGGATATTCCGGCATCCTGCAGATCGTGGTGACGCCGCTCCCAGGCTGCCTTCTGCTCGCCGTGCACCAGCTCCTGCATCCCGAGCTGGATCGCGCGCACCTTCGGCGCGAAGAACTCGACCTCGGCGCGCACATCGAGGTGCCCGCGCCGGTTGCGCACGAACCAGCGCGCGGCGAGCCGGATCAGGCGCTGCAGGTCCGCATAGACCTCGAGCTGACGCGCGGCCGGTATGGAGTTGTCCAGCGCCTCGATCGCCTGCCACCAGCGATGCAGGTCGAACACCTCGCGCGCCACCACGTAGGCACGCACGACATCGGCCACCGGCGTGGCGGCGGACTGGCTCATGCGCTCGATGAAGGTGATGCCCATGAAATCGACCAGGTCGTTCGCCAGTTGCGTGGCGACGATCTCGCGCCGCAACGGATGCTGGTAGAGGTCGTCGCGAAAGCGTTCGCACAGGGCAACGGGAAATGCCGTCTCGATGCTGCGCGCCAGGTAATCGTCCTCGGGAATATCCGAGGCGAGAATATCGAGCTTCAGCTGCCCCTTGACATAACAGGTCAGCACCGCGAGCTCGGGCCGGGTCAGCCCCATGCCCTTGATGCGCCGTTCGACCAGCGCCTCGTCACTGGCCAGGAACTCCAGGCCCCGGTCGAGCAAGCCACGACTCTCCAGCGAGCTGATAAGGCCGCGGTACTCGTTGATCCGCAGCTGCGCCTCGCGCTCGGCAATGCTGATCGCCTGCGCCTGGCGGTAATTGTTGCGCAGCACCAGCTCGGCGACCTCGTCGCGCATTTCCTCGAGCAGCCTGACACGCTGCTTTTCGGTCATGTCGCCCGCTGCCATGACCCGGTTGAGCAGGATCTTGATATTGACCTCGTGATCCGAGCAATCCACGCCACCGGAGTTGTCGATGAAATCGGTGTTGCAGGCACCGCCGCGGCTCGCGAACTCGATCCGCGCGAGCTGGGTCATACCGAGATTCCCGCCCTCGCCCACCACCCGCGCACGGATCCGGCAGCCATCGATGCGCACCGCGTCGTTGGACTTGTCGCCGGCATCGGCGTGGCTCTCGCTGCTCGCCTTGAAGTAGGTACCGATCCCGCCGTTCCAGATCAGGTCGACGGGCGCGGCGAGTATCGCCGACATCAGCTCCGATGGCGTCAGGCGCTCGGCATCGCAGCCGAGCACACGGCGCATCTCCGCACTCAGGGCTATGGACTTGGCCGTGCGCGCAAATACTCCGCCACCGCTCGAGATCAGGCTCGCGTCGTAGTCCGCCCAGCTCGAGCGCGGCAACGCGAACAGCCGCTCGCGCTCGGCAAAACTGCGCGCAGGATCGGGGTCGGGATCGACAAAGATGTGCAGGTGGTTGAACGCCGCAATCAGCTTTGCATGCGGCGAGCGCAGCAGGCCGTTGCCGAACACATCGCCTGACATGTCGCCGATACCGACCACGCTGAATTCGCTCTGCTGCACATCGAGGTCGCGCTCGCGGAAATGGCGTTGCACCGACACCCACGCACCGCGGGCCGTGATCGCCATTTTCTTGTGGTCGTAGCCGACGCTGCCGCCCGAGGCAAAGGCATCGCGCAACCAGAAATCGTAGCGCGCGGAAATGGCGTTCGCGATATCCGAGAACGATGCGGTGCCCTTGTCGGCCGCCACCACCAGATAGGGGTCGGGATCGTCATGGCAGACCACCGCCGGTGGCGCTACCGTATTGCCGTCGACCAGGTTGTCGGTCAGATCGAGCAGGCCTTGCACGAATATCTCGTAACAGGCCACACCCTCGGCCTGCACTGCCTCGCGCGTGGCATCGGGACGCAGCTGCTTCAGCACGAATCCGCCCTTGGCGCCTACCGGCACGATCACCGCGTTCTTGACCTGCTGCGCCTTGACCAGGCCCAGCACCTCGGTGCGAAAATCCTCGAGCCGGTCGGACCAGCGCAACCCCCCGCGCGCGACCTTGCCGCGCCGCAGGTGGATCCCTTCCATGCGGGTCGAATACACCCAGATCTCGAATTTCGGCACCGGCCGCGGCATGTTCGGCAACGCCACCGAGTCGAACTTGAACGAGAAATATTCCTTGGCCACACCGCCGGCATCAGGCTGGAAACAATTGGTGCGCAGGGTCCCGTTGATCAGCTCCAGATAGGAACGCAGGATCTGGTCCTCGTTCAGCTGCGCGACCTGCTCGAGCGCCGCGAGAATGCGCGCCGCGACTTCCTGCTCCGCCGCCGCACGCCGCTCGCTATCGAGTGCCGGCGCCGGATCGAAACGCGCCCGGAACAGCTCGATCAGATCGCGCGCGATCCCGAGATGGCGTCCCAGCGTCTCGGCGACGAACTGCTGCGAGAAGTTGTAGCGCAGCTGCTTCATGTAGTGCGCGTAGGCGCGCAGGATCGCGGCCTCGCGCCAGCCGAGCCCGGTACCGACGATCAGGCGGTTGAAACCGTCGTTCTCGGCACGCCCGGCGAGCACGTTCAGAAACGCCGACTCCACCGCGGCGCTGATCGACGGCACGTCGATATCCTCGGACAGCGCATAGACCAGGCTGAAGTCGTGCACCCACAGCTCGCGCTGGTCGGAGCGGCGCAGCCGATAGGGGCGCTCGCCAAGCACCCGCATCCCGAGATTCTCGAACATCGGAATCACGTCGGAGAGCTCGACCGGACGATCGGCGCTGTAGAGCCGGAAATGCAGCAGGTCCTCGGCCTCGCGGATATTGCGGTAAAGATGCACGCCGAGCTCGCCTGCACTCTCCAGCGCGCTGAATTTCCGTATGTCCGCCACTGCCATCGGCGGGTCGTTGTCATCGCGGTAACCGGCCGGAAACGCGCTGCCGTACAGACCGACCAGCGTCGAACCCTGCTCCTCGCCGAACTCCTCCAGCAACGCGGCCGCCAGCTGATCCTGCCACTGCTGCGAAATGCGCACGATGAGATCTTCGAGTTCCTCCTGGTCGAAATCGGGCTGCTGTCCGGGGCACAGGCGCATCACGAAATGCGTGCGCACCAGCAGCGACTCGGAGAAGAAGGTCGTGAACTCGGACTCCTCGGCACCAAGTGCATCCATCAGCAGGTTTTCGATCCTGAGGCGCAACTCGGTGCAGTAGATCTCGCGCGGCCAGTACACCAGGCAGGAGGCGAAGCAGTAGCGCCGGTCCGGGCGGATGAACAGGCGGATCTTGCGGCGCTCCTGGATGTGAAAGATGCGCATCGCGGTGTGATAAAGGGTATCGACATCGCTCTGGAACAATTCGTCGCGTGGCAGCACTTCGAGCACGCGCTGCAGGGCGCGCATACGGTGACTGCTGGTGGCCGGGCGCGAGCGCTCGATGACCTGCGCGACCTTGCGCCGCACGATCGGGATATTGTCGGGGTCCATGGTGTAGACCACCGCGGTGAACAGCCCGAGAAAGCGGTGCTGCCCGTTGACCCGTCCCTCGCTGTCGAAACACTTGATCGAGATATAGTCGGGATACGCCACCCGGTGCACCCGCGAGCGGCGCGATGACTTGAAAAACACCACCTGCACCGGCAGCAGGTCCGCGGGACTGGAGGCGTCCCGGATCTCTTGCTCGAGATCGCTGACGCCCGAAGTCTCGCGCTCGCGCAGCAGCCCGAGGCGGGTATCGGCAACCGTGACTACCCGCGCCGTGCCCGTCGCCCAGTCAACGCCGAGCTCCTCGTAGCCGAGGAAGGTGAAGTTGCCATCCAGCAACCACTCGAGCAGGGCCCGGTTCTCGCTCCAGTCATGCTCGGAGATCCCGTCGGAAAACGACCCGAAATCCTGCACCAGGGTGCGCAGGCGGCCGCACATCGGCTCGAAATCCGATACCACGGTCTTCACCTCGGAGACCACGCTGGCGAGGCTGCTCTCGAGCTCGATCAGCAGCGCCGGGTCGGTGATCCGCGAGACCTCCATGTAGATCAAGGCTTCGCGCACGCGCTTGCTGCCATCGGCAGGCACGGTGGCGGGATAGAGATACAGCAGCTCGTTATCGCTGTCGCGCTGCACCGTGAGATCAGAGCTGATCAGCATGTGGATCACGATATTGCGCCGGTTCAGCTCCAGGCGCAGCGACTCGGCCACGAACGGCATGCCGTCGGTCAGCACCATGATCGCGGTGTGGCGCGATGACCAGCCGAATTGTTCGAAACTGGGATTGAAAATGCGGATCTTGGGCGCGCGCCGATCGTAGTCCTGCAGGTACTGCCAGGCGTAATGAATGGTTCCGTAGACGTCGACCGGCTTGCGCTCGCGCACGTCCTCGAAATCCATCCCCGCCAGCACCTCGGCCGCGAATCCCTTGAGCACCGGGTGGTCCTTGCCGGGCGAGCGGCGATCGATCTCTTCCTCGAGAAAACCGAGAAACCGCTCCTTGCTCTTGCTGTCGCTCATAACGTGATCACGCCCCGGTATTGCGCGAATGCGCGAAAGCGCGCAAACAGTGCCGCGCAGGATACTATGGAACCAAGATGCGGGCGACCGGTCGAAGCGAGCGGAATACGTATCCTCGAATCGCTTTTCACCGCGCCGGGTCGCGTAGAATGCGCGCCTCGTGCAATTTCCGGAGCATCGATCCCCGTGAGCAGATCCAGTGAATCCGTAGGCCAGTTGCAGCAATGGCTGGCGACCGAAGTCATCGGACAGGAGAACCTCGTCGAGCGACTGCTGATCGCGTTGCTCGCCGACGGCCACCTGCTGGTCGAGGGAGCCCCGGGCCTGGCCAAAACGCGCGCGATCCGCCAGCTCGCGCGCGGCATCGAGTGTGATTTCCAGCGTATCCAGTTCACTCCCGACCTGTTGCCGAGCGATATCACCGGCACCGACATCTATCGCCCGGAAGACGGCAGTTTCCGCTTCCAGCGTGGCCCCATATTCCACAACCTGGTGCTGACCGACGAAATCAATCGTGCCCCGGCCAAGGTGCAGTCGGCGCTGCTGGAAGCCATGGCCGAGCGCCAGGTGAGCATCGGCGGCACCACCTATGAACTGCCGCCGCTGTTTCTGGTCATGGCGACTCAGAACCCGATCGAACAGGAAGGCACCTACCCGCTGCCCGAGGCCCAGCTCGACCGCTTCCTGATGCATGTGCGCGTCGGCTATCCGGAGCGCGAGGCCGAGCGCGAAATCCTGCGCCTGGCACGTCGCGAAGCCGCGGAACACCCTGGCGTGCCGCCGGCTGTACTCAGCCAGGAAGCGGTTTTCGGCGCCCGGGCTGAGATATTGTCATTGCATATGGCCGAGCCGGTGGAGGAATACATCATTCATCTGGCGCTGGCCACACGTGGCAATGCGACGCTGCGCCAATGGCTGGATTACGGTGCCAGCCCGCGCGGCACCATTGCGCTCGATCGCTGCGCCCGTGCCCACGCCTGGCTGCACGGCAACGATTTCGTCGCACCCGCCAATGTGCAGGCGGTGGTGCACGATGTGCTCCGCCATCGGCTGATCCTCAACTTCGATGCCGAGGCCGCCGGCATGAGCACGGATGGAGTGATCGACGAACTGCTGAACTGCGTCCCGGTCGCCTGAGTCCGGTCATGGCCGTGCCATCCGCAGCCGTATCGATACCGGGCGCAACCGGCCCCTATTGCGATCTGCCGACACTGCTGCGCCTGCGTGCGGCTGCCGCCAGCCTGCGCATCACTCCGCCGAGCCGGGCCCTCAGCCGGATGAGCGGACCGCTGCGCAGCAATATGCGCGGCCGCGGCATCGAGTTCGAGGAAGTCCGCGCCTACGAGGCGGGCGATGACATCCGCAATATCGACTGGCGGGTCACGGCGCGCACCGGCAGCGCGCATACCAAGCTGTTTCGCGAGGAGCGCGAGCGCCCGGTCTATCTCCTCGTCGACCAGCGCCGCACGATGTTCTTCGGCAGCCGCCACACGCTGAAATCGGTGCAGGCGATACATGCAGCCGCACTGCTGGCGTGGGCAACACTGGATGGCGGCGATCGCATCGGTGGCCTGGTGCTGGGCGACCACGAACATCACGAAGTCCGTCCGCAACGCAGTCGCCACGCGGTACTTGCATTGCTGCGTCTGTGTCACGAATTCAACCACCGCCTCGGCATCCCGCGGGAGCAATCCGCCGCGGCGTGCCTCGATCTGGCCACGGCGCTGGCCGGGATCCGGCGCGTCGCGCGACCCGGCAGCCTGGTGATGATCATCAGCGACTTTCGCGGCTGGGACGAGGCGGCGGTGAAGCACCTGCACCTGCTGGCGCGGCATACCGAGATCGCCGCGATCAACGTGTTCGATCCGCTGGAGCGCGCGTTGCCGGCGATCGGTCGCACCGCCGTCTCCAACGGATACCGGCGCCAGGATATCGACACCTCGGATACCGGGTTCCGGACCCGCCATGCCGCAAGTCACGAGGCCGAACAGAACGCGCTGTCGCAGTCGTTCCGGCGTCTCGGGGCACCGTTCATCCAGATTGCGACCGACGAGCCCGCATTCGATGTGCTGGCCCGCTACTATCGCCGACGAAAACGCTCATGAACCCGGACCCGCTCGCGCCACTGCGCCCGCTGCATCTTCCGGATCAGATCGGCTGGTGGCCACCCGCACCCGGCTGGTGGCTGCTGGCCGGCGTGGCTGCCGTGGTGCTGGGTGGTACCTTGTGGCTGGCATGGCGCCATCTGCGAGGCAACCGCTACCGCCGCGCAGCGCAGCGCGAACTGAAGGCCGCATATCGGTGCCGCCACGCCGCGCCGCCGGGCGAGGCGCCGTTTGCCGCACAAGCCAGCCGGATCCTGCGTCGTGCCGCGCTGGTGCATTACCCGAGCCGCGAGGTCGCGGCGCTGTGCGCCGAACAATGGCTCGACTTTCTCGATCGCAGCGCCGGCCTCCGGGTGTTTCGCGAAGGTCCGGGCCGGGCACTGGCTGACGCCCCCTACAACCCCGGATCGCAACCCGACGATGCCGCGCTGCACGATGCCTGCCGGCAATGGCTGAGACGGCACCGATGATCAGTTTCATTTACCCGTGGATCTTTCTGGCGCTGCCGTTGCCGTGGCTGGTCCATCGTCTGGCAAGTCCCGCCACGACGCAGGAAGCGGCACTGTATTTTCCCCGCGCGCTGGCGCCCGAATCGCGGTCCTCGCAGGCCGGTGCCACTGCGCGACGTGATCGCTCGCGCCTTGCGTTGCTGCTGCCGGCGTGGCTCGGCCTGTTGTGCGCCGCTGCCGGGCCGAACTGGACAGGAGAACCGGTATCGGTTCCGGTCAGCGGCCGCGACCTGATGCTGGCGGTGGATATCTCGGAGAGCATGCAGACCGAGGATCTCGAACTAGCGGGCCGGCAGGTCGATCGACTGAGCGTGGTGAAATCCGTGGTCGGTGATTTTCTGCGTCGGCGCAACGGCGACCGCGTCGGTCTGATCGTGTTCGGCAGCAATGCCTATCTGCACGCGCCACTGACTTTCGATCGCGCCACCGTGGGGCGCCTGCTCGGCGAGGCGCTCATCGGTTTTGCGGGCCCCAAGACCGCCATTGGCGATGCGCTGGCGATCGCCGTGAAGCGACTGCGCGAACGTCCCGAGGGCAGCCGGGTACTGATCCTGCTCACCGATGGTGCCAATACCGCCGGCGAGATCGCGCCGCGACAGGCAGCGGAGCTCGCGGCACGCAGCGGGCTGCGCGTCTACACGGTCGGCATCGGGGCCGATGAAATGGAGCTGCCGGGAATATTCGGCAGTTCCTTCGGGGCGCGCCGCGTCAACCCCTCGGCGGACCTCGACGAAGAGACGCTCGGCTATATCGCGAGCGTCACCGGCGGGCGCTATTTCCGCGCGCGCAGCGAGAACGAGCTCGAATCGATCTACGCGGAACTCGATCGGCTCGAGCCGATCGAGCAGGAGCAACAGAGCTACCGGCCGACGATCTCGCTGGCCCACTGGCCGCTGGCGCTGAGTTTTCTCCTGTCGCTCGCCGTGGCGCTCCGCTACGCCTGGCCGATCGCGGAGCGCACGGCATGAACGCCACGTTCTCGGCACTGAGCCAGTTCCATTTTCTGCGCCCTCTGTGGTTGCTGGCGCTGCTTCCCGCGCTGCTGCTGTTCGCGTGGCTGCTGCGCGCGCGC
This sequence comes from Gammaproteobacteria bacterium, assembly GCA_016705365.1. Lineage (NCBI taxonomy): Bacteria > Pseudomonadati > Pseudomonadota > Gammaproteobacteria > Gammaproteobacteria bacterium. The sequence goes on from JADIYI010000006.1 coordinate 238,175, forward strand.
AATCGCCGGGGCGCCTGGCGCACGGTAATCGATCCCGCGCTGCTGCGGGTGTTGCTGCTCGATGGTCCGGGCGCCGCGCGACGACCGGCGCTGCCGTTGCTGTTGTGCGGCTGGCTGATCGGTGTGATCGCCCTGGCAGGACCGGCCTGGGAGCGGCTGCCGCAACCGCTGCATCGCAACCAGGACGCCCTGGTGATCGCACTCGACCTGAGCATGTCGATGCGCGCGCAGGATATGCAGCCCTCGCGGCTCGAGCGCGCGCGCTTCAAGCTGGCCGACATCCTCGCCGCGCGCCGCGAGGGCCTGACCGCGCTGATCGTCTACGCCGGCGATGCCCATGTGGTGACGCCGCTGTCGGATGACAGCCATACGGTGGAATCGATGCTGAGCGCGCTGGCGCCGGAAATCATGCCCAGCCAGGGCAGCAATCTGCCGGCGGCGATCGAGGCCGCGACCGGATTGCTGCACGGTGCCGGCGTGGCACGGGCACGCCTGCTGGTGGTTGCCGATTCCTTTCCCGCCGCACAGCAGGCCGAAGTCGGGCGCCTGCTGCGCCACGGCGGCCTGTCATTGTCGCTGCTGGCAGTCGGCACCTCCGCGGGCGCGCCGGTGCCGCTGCCCGAGGGCGGATTCCTGCGCGATTCCGCCGGTGGCATCGTGGTGCCAGCGACAGACCTGCCGGGAATGGCGCGCGCGGTGGCGGCCAGCGGCGGGCGCTTCAGCGAACTGACGCTGGATGACAGTGATATCCGGACCCTGCTGCCAACCAGCATCAGCCCGGACCTGGCCGTGGATGACGGCAATTCGCGGCTGTTCGATCAGTGGCAGGATCGAGCACCGTGGCTGGCGATGTTGCTGCTGCCACTGGCAAGCCTTGCTTTCCGCCGTGGCTGGTTGCTGCTGCTGCCGTTGTGCATGTTGCTGCCCTCACCTCCCGCCGCTGCGTTCGAATGGCAGGATCTGTGGCTCACACCCGATCAGCAGGGTGCTCGCGCGCTTGCCGCGCAAGACCCGGCGAGCGCCGCAAAACTGTTCCGATCGCCGGATTGGCGAGGCAGTGCCGCCTATGCCGCCGGGGAGTATGCGGCAGCCGCGGAATCATTTGCCCACGGCAAGACCGCAGCTGCCGATTACAACCGTGGCAATGCACTGGCGCGTGCCGGGCAGTTGCAGGAATCACTGGCCGCCTACGATGCCGCACTGGCAGTTGAGCCCACGCTGGAGGATGCGATCGCCAACCGCAAGCTGGTCGAGGATCTGCTCAAGCAACAACAACAACAGCAGCAGCAGCAGCAGCAGCAACAGCAACAGCAACAGCAACAGCAACAGCAACAGCAACAGCAACAGCAACAGCAACAGCAACAGCAACAGCAACAGCAAAATTCTGATACGCAATCCGCCAATCGGCAAGGCGATCAGCAAGCGGCGGCGGAAAACAATCCCGCTGGGCAGGCGCAGCAGGACGAATCATCGCCACCGCAGGAGTCCAGGAACAAGGACACCGCCGCACAGCGCGAGGAGCAGCAGCGTGAGGAGCAGCAGCGTCGCGAAGCGGAGCAATCGCAACAGGCCGCATCCGGCGATCCGCGCAGGCAGGAGCCACAAGCCACGTCGGGCGAGGATCAGAAGCCGCCGGTCGACGAGGAAGACCAGGCGCTGGAGCAATGGCTGCGCCAGGTGCCGGATGATCCGGGCGCCTTGCTGCGCCGCAAGTTCGCCTACGAATATCAGCGCAAACGCGCTGCGAACCCGGATCAGGAGAATGTCCGATGAACGCGTTGTGGCGCATACTGGGCTGTCTGTTGCTGACGCTGAGCATCGCCGCCCCGGCCCTCGCGACCGCTACCGCGAGCGTCGATCGCAGCCGCGTCAGCGCCTCGGAAAGCGTGCAGCTGCGCCTTCGCGTCGACAGCACCCTGGCGGTTCCCGATCCCGACCTGCAACCGCTGACCAAGGATTTCGAGATTCTGTCGACCAGCCGCAATTCGCGTATTTCCCTGGTCAATGGGCAGGGAGAAGCCTTTACCGAATGGCTGGTCGAACTGATGCCGCTCGTCGGTGGCGAGCTGCAGATTCCCGCGCTGTCGATCGGAGCCGAACGCACCGATCCGATCCGCATCAGTGTCACGCCCGAAAATCCTGCCACCGGCGTGCCGGATCGCGATGTCTTCGTCGAACTGGAAGTCGACAGCGACAAGGTTCATGTGCAGCAGCAGATCCTGCTCACCGTGCGGGTGCTGCATGCGGTGAATTTCAACCGCGGGGCCAGCCTCGAGGAGCCGTCCATCGAGCATGCCGTGGTCCGCCAGATTGGCGAGGGCTCCTACGAGAAAGTCATTGCCGGGCGGCACTACGGAGTGTTCGAACGCAGGTACGCGATCTTCCCCCAGGCCAGCGGCGAATTGCGGATCCCGCCGCTGGCGTTCCAGGCCACCGTCGGTGGCAGCGGCAACAGCTTTTTCGATGCCTTCGGCAGCCGTGGACATGCCCTGCGGCTGCGCTCTCCCGAGCGCCGCATACAGGTCGCGCCGCCCGAGAGCGGCGCCAACCCCTGGGTGCCGGCCAGCGTGCTGACCCTGGTCGAGACCTGGGACAAGAGTCCGACCCGGCTGCGGGTCGGCGAATCCGCCACCCGCACACTCACCCTGAGTGCCGCGGGCCTGACGGGAGCGCAATTGCCCGAACTCTCCCCGCCGGGGGTGGACGGGCTGCGCTTCTACCCTGACCAGGCCGAAGTATCGGATCAGCAGCAGGAAGACGGCATCACCGGAACGCGCATCGAACGCAGTGCGGTGATCCCGCTGCGCAGCGGCGATATGGAGCTTCCCGAAGTGCGCCTGCGCTGGTGGGACACCGTGAACCAGCGCTTCGAGGAAGCCCTGGTACCGGCCAAGACGATTCGCGTGCTGCCTGCCGCTGCCGCCAGTGCGACACCCACCGCGAGCAGTGCTGCCGTTGCCGCCACACCGGCCACGGAATCGCCACCGGTACCCACTGCGGCGCTGCCGGCAAGCACCGCCACCGCACCATGGCCATGGATCATCGCGACCCTGGTGCTGGCGCTCGCCACGCTGGTCTCGAGTCTGCAATGGTGGCGGCTCTCCCGCGGCAATCCGGCCGCGGCACCTGCGCCGCACGGGCCCGACCCACGCGCCGAGCGCGAACTCTTCGCGACCCTGCGCACTGCCTGTCGCGCCGGCGACGCGGCGCAAACCGAACGCCTGCTGTGCCAGTGGGCGCGGCTGGCATTTCCCGACCTCAGGCTGCGCTCGGTAGTGGATGTCGCGAGGGTCGCCGCCAGGCCGGGCTTGGCGAAAGCCCTGCAGGACATGCTCGCGAGTCGCTATGGAAACGCCCCCGGGGACTGGGACCCGAGCGTGCTGCTGGAGCATATCGAGGCGTTGCGTGCCGCGGCAACAGCCGGGCGAAAGACCCCGACGAGGCCTGCGCTGCCACCTCTGTATCAGGGCTGAGGCGCTGTTCTCAGTCGAGGAACTCGCGCACATGCGCTTCGATTTCCGCACGCCCGCGGCTGCTGGCCATCGCGATCAGGACCTGGCCCGATGACAAGAGGTAATCGTCTCCGGGGTTGAAGGCCCAGTCGTTGCCGTCGCGCACCGCGAGCAGCACGTATTCGGGGCAGCGCAGCCTGAGCGAGGACAGCCGCGTGGGCGGAAACCGCTCGGGGATCACCACCTGCTCGACGCGCAGTCCGTGATCCGAGTGCAGCATCTCGTCAAGGAAACTCACCACGTGCGGGCGGATCATCGCGGAAGCAATGCGCATTCCACCGGTGAAATCGGGCGAGATCACGTCATCGGCTCCGGCCCTGCGCATTTTCTCGATGTTCTGCACCTCGTGCGCCCGTGCCACCACGCGGATCTTCGGGTTGAGCTGGCGCGCGGTGAACGTGATCATCAGGTTGCGCGAATCGTCACCGGTCACTGCGAAAACGCCGGCCGCATCCTCGATGTCGGCCGCCAGCAACACCGCGTCGTCCGAGGCATCGCCGTCGAGAAACAGCAACTCCGGAAATCGTTCGTGGTGCTCGTTGAATTTAGCCTGCTCGAGATCGATCGCGACGAACTGCCGCCCGGTGAGCCGCAACTCGTCGGCGGCGTTGCGACCGACGCGGCCGAATCCGCACACGATGTAGTGCTGGCTCAGCTTGCGAATCTGCTTCTCCATGCGACGCCTCCACAGCGTATGATCCAGGTCCTGCTCGAGAAAGAACATCGACAGACTGGTGAACAGAAAGGTCAGGGCACCGAAACCCACGATCGAGGCCATACCGGCAAATATCCGGTCGCCGGCGCTGACCAGCGGCATGACTTCGTTGTAGCCCACGGTCGAGACCGTGATCAGCGACATGTAGAACGCGTCCATGAACGTCGCCTGGCCGCCGCCGGCGAGATAGAACCCGATCGTCGAGCATACGATCACCACGACCAGGAACAGGCTCGCCGCAACGATACGGCGCACGATCCGCGGTAACGCGGAATGCTTCAGGCTGGGAGGCCGGTAGCGGGCCGCGTGGGTATGCTTGCGCAGACGCGATCTCATGACGCTGAACCGGTTTCAGCCCGTCGCGGCAATCGGCGCGGGCGCAAGACTCTTGGAAATCACCTCGTAGCTGTCGGGAGAGAGTCCCGCGAGGCCCAGCAATTCCTCGAGCGCCGCGCGCATTCCCCCGGCATGGGACGGTGCGTAACGGCGCCAGCGCGTGAGCGGCGTGATCAGGCGGGCCGCGATCTGCGGATTCAGTGCATCGATCTCCGCGACCTGGCGGGCGAAGAAACGGTAGCCCGCATGATCCGCCCGGTGAAACCCGAGCGGGTTGGAATGGAAATAGGCGCCCAGCAGCGCGCGCACCTTGTTCGGATTGTGCACATCGAATTCCTCGCTGGCGCGCAGCGCAACCACATCCTCCAGCACTTCCGTGGCCGGTCGCATGGCCTGCACCTGGAACCACAGGTTCATCGTCAGGGCCTCGTCACGCCAGCGGGCGTGAAAGTCGTCGAGCAACTCGCGCGACAGCGCACGATCGGCGCCGGCTTCGTTGTGCACCAGCGCCGTCAGTGCCGCGAGCACATCGGTCATGTTCTCCTGCGCGTAATACTGCTGTCTGGCCAGCGTTCGGCTCTCGGTATCATCCAGCAATAGCAGGTAGGACAGGCAGACATTCCTGAGACTGCGCCGGCCGATGTCCTGCGCCTCCACCCGGTACGCGGACGGCCCCGTGCTGGTCTGGTAACAGGACAGCAGTTCGGCGCGCAACTCGCCCGCCAGCACGCTGCGCAAACCCTTGCGTGCCCGGTGTATCACTACCGGGTCTATCACGTCGACCCGCTCGGCAAGATAGGATTCACCAGGCAGCACCAGCATCTGCGCGACCATCGCCGGATCGGCCGTGCGATCGCCCAGCAGCACGCGAAATGCCGCAACCAGGCGCGGCTCGGCAGCCGGTGTCCGCCCCGCCGCGATCGTATCGATATGCGCCCGCAACACCTGCACCGCGAGCGTCTGGCCCGCATCCCAACGCGCGAATCCATCACTGTCGCATTGCATCAGGCGCGCGAGATCGTCGGGCGAATACGGATACTCGAGCTTGACCGGCGCCGAGAAACCGCGCAGCAGGCTCGGAATGGGACGCTGCGCGATATCCGTGAATTCGAAGCTGTGCGATGGCTCGGTCAGCTCGAGCACGCGCTCGGTGAGCCCTTCCCCGAGCGCCAGGTCACCGTCACTGCCGACCAGCCCGAAGCGCAACGGGATGTGGAATGGCGCCTTCTCCGGCTGACCGGGTGTCGGCGGACAGCTCTGCCGCACATGCAGGCGATAGAGTTTGCGCGCGGCATCGTATTCGTCGCTCACCGCGAGCAGCGGCGTTCCGGCCTGGGTATACCAGCGCCGGAACTGTTCCAGATCGCGCCCACTCGCCTCTTCCATCGCGCACACGAAATCCTCGGTGGTAACGGCCTGCCCGTCATGACGCGCGAAGTACAGGTCCGATCCGGCACGAAAAGCCTGCGCACCGATCAGCTCCCGGATCATGCGCACCACTTCGGCACCTTTTTCATAGATGGTGACGGTATAGAAATTGTTGATCTCGATATAGGACTCCGGGCGTACGGGGTGCGCCATTGGCCCGCCGTCCTCGGCGAACTGGCTGGTACGCAGCAGCGTGACGTCCTCGATGCGCTTGACCGTGCGCGAACCGGTGTCGGCGGAAAACTCGCTGTCGCGAAATACCGTGAAGCCTTCCTTCAGGCTCAGCTGGAACCAGTCGCGGCAGGTGACCCGGTTGCCCGACCAGTTGTGGAAATACTCGTGGGCAACGATACCGGCGATGCGCTGGAAGCTGGCATCGGTGGTGATCGCGGGATTGGCCAGCACACAGGAGGTATTGAATATGTTGAGGCCCTTGTTCTCCATCGCACCCATGTTGAAATCGTCGACCGCGACGATCATGAACACATCGAGATCGTATTCGCGCCCGTAGACCTGCTCGTCCCAGCGCATCGCCTGCTTGAGTGCCTGCATCGCGAACGCGCATTTGTCGAGATCCTTGGACTCCACGAAAATGCGCAGCTGTACCGTGCGACCCGAGGCGGTGACGAATGCGTCATCGAGCGATTCAAGATTTCCCGCCACCAGCGCAAACAGGTAACAGGGCTTGGGGAACGGATCTTCCCAGCGTACCCAGTGCCTGCCATCGTCGAGCACGCCGCGCTCCACATCATTGCCGTTGCCGAGCAGCACCGGGTAACGCGCGCGATCGGCCACGATCGTGGTGCTGAACAGCGCCAGCACGTCCGGGCGGTCGGGGAAAAACGTGATCCGCCGGAAACCCTCGGCCTCGCACTGGGTGCAGAACATCTGGCGCGAGCGGTAGAGCCCTTCCAGCGCCGTGTTGAGTTGTGGCTGGATCTCGATCTCGCTTTGCAGGACGAACGCTGCGGGCACTCGCTCGAGGCGCAGCACCTCGCCATCGTAATGGAAGTCCTGCTGCGCCAGCTCGCGGCCATCGAGCGCGAGCGATCCGAGCACCAGCTGCTGCCCGTCGAGGCGTAACGGTGCATCCACCGTCTGCGCCGCGGGATTGCGCCGCAGCGCAAGACGGCTGCGCACCCGCGTGACTTCATCCCCGAGTTCGACATGAAGCTCGATGGAATCGACCAGGAAGTCAGGCAGCCGGTAGTCTTCGAGGCGGATCGTCCGTGGTTGTGCGTCTTTCATCGAGTGTCAGTCCTGCATGGCGCGGAGTGGGGAATCAGGCGTGGCGAATCGGGCGCTTCATGCACTGATCCGGACATGATAGGAACCGAAATTGCGTACGTTCAGAACGCCTTGGTCGAAAATCAGGTACTGCCCCTTGATGCCGAGCAGGGTGGCCTCGAGCAGCGGCGTCTTGTCGAGATTGAGCGACACCGCCTTCTGCGGATATTGCTGCACCGGGTACTCGATGGCGACGGTGGCGGGATTCCCGAGCACCGTGATCGCTTCGGTTCCGAAGCGGATCCGCAGGTTGTCGAGTCCCTGGCGATGGCGCTCCAGCAGCGCGCCAGCGTCCGCGGCCAGGTCCCGCGGGTCCGCGGCACCCTGGAGCATTGCCCGCCAATTGGTCTTGTCGGCAAACGATTCGACAAACAGGATCTCCGCGAAACCCGAGATCTGCCGCGTCGCGACCCGCAGCACCGGACGCGCCTGGGTTGCACCCTGATCGATCCAGCGCGTAGGCACCTGCGAGACACGGGTGATGCCGACCTTGAGACCGGAGGAATTCGCCAGGTAGACCAGGTGATCGCTCATGCAGGACTCCTGCGCCCACTCGGGTTCGCGACAGGTCCCCTGGTGAAAGTGGCAGGTCTCCGGCTTCACGATGCAGGAATCGCAGCGCGCCAGGCGCTTGAAGCAGGGAAAGCAATAGCCCTGGGCGAAGCTGCGCGTGGTACGCCGTCCGCAATGGCAGCAGCTGATCACACCGAGATATTCGAGCCGCAGGCGTTGCCCGATCAGCGGGTTGAGCGCGAGCTCGCTCTCGCCAAGCGGCAAGGCATAACGTACCGGCGCCGCCAGCTCCACACGCATCTTGGCGAGCGCGCCGCTGCCGAGCTCCTGCAAGGCTACGCTCCTCCCATGTCACGCACTATGCGAACGACTTCGGGCTCCTCGCCCGGGGCATCGCGGGATCCGGCTTTGGCGCCAAGATCGATATAGCCGGTGCGCTGCCGCGCCTCGAGGTGACGCTGCTCGTAGGCGATCACGGCCTGCAGGCACAGTTCACGCTGCTCGCGGCTGAGCGGATTGCCATCGGCCCATTTGCCGATCTCCACCGCACGCCGCAGGCTTGCGTGCACCTCGGGTGTAATCAATTGCAGTATGTCGTTGAAATCCATACTGGATCCGGCGTCTCAGCGCTCGTGTTGGCGGGGCGGCGAGTATAACAAAGCCGCCGCCAGCCCGAGCAGCATGCCGAGCGCGAGACCGGCGCCATGCGCCGCATTGGCGACCGCCCCGAAACCGAGCACCTCGAGCACGCCGCTCATGCAGATCAGCAACCATGCGAGCATGAACACCAGCACGCCACGCGGCAACGCAAGCCGGCGATCACCCGACAGGCGAGTCCACATCCAGGCATATCCGAGCAGACCGTAGATCACGCCCGAGAGGCCGCCGAACAGCACGTCACCGTCGATGATGTACTGGGCGATATTGCCCCCGACGCCGGTGATCAGCAGCACCGCGAGCGCCGTCATGCGCCCCCGCACCCGCTCCAGGCGGCGCCCGAACTCCCAGTACCAGAGCAGGTTGAACGCCAGATGCAGCACACCGAAATGCAGGAATACCGGGCTCAGCAGGCGCCAGTACTGACCACGCGCCTGGCTGGCAGCCGCACTCTCGAACACCAGGCGCCGGCCGACGACCTGAAAATCGCTGAACGTGAACCAGTGCAGCCAGCGCAGTTCGGTATCGAAGCTGCAAAGCGCTCCGCCGAGCACGCTCAGCACGATCACACCCAGCGTGAGCGGTTGCGCGCGCCACAGGCCGGCCCCGCGTTCGGCAAGGCCGATCGAGGTAGCCGCGGCGCTGTCCTGCACGGACAATTCCCCGCTGCGCCAGCGCGCATACAGGTCGCGCACCAGTGCGACGTGCTCCTCGCGCGCCACCATCAGCACCTGCTGTCCCGATGCCTCGTCGAAGATGCGGTGCGGCAGGCGCCGCGCCCACAACAAGCGACTGAACTCCGCAAGATCGGCGCCGATCGACGTTTCCAGTGCCCTGAATGCCGTCACCGCAACCCCCGCCTGTCCGCGCTGCCGCATTCAATCACCGGGACCGCTGCCCCAGCCGAGCTTGGCACGGCATATCGCGTAGAAATTGTGCTCGAGCGGATGCAGCAATTGCAGCCGCTCGGGCTTCTTGTGGATATGGATCACATCGCCGGGGCTGGCGCGAAAATTGAGCTGTCCGTCGCAACTGATGTTCGGGTGCAGATCGTTGTACTCGTTGATCACGATACGCACACTGCTGTTGCCATGGATCACCAGCGGCCGGCTGCCCAGCGTGTGCGGGAACATCGGTACCAGCACCAGCGCGTCGAGTCCCGGGTGCATGATCGGCCCGCCACCCGAGAGCGAATAGGCGGTGCTGCCGGTAGGAGTGGAAATGATCAATCCGTCGGAACGCTGGGTGTAGACGAACTGTTCCTCGATATAGAGATCGAACTCGATCATGCGCGCGGATACGCCCGAATTGAGCACCACGTCGTTCAGCGCATCGCCACGCGCCAGCACCTCTTCGCCGCGCATCACCAGCACGTCGAGCAGAAAGCGTGACTCCAGCACATAGCGCCCCGCCAGCACACCCTCCAGCTGGCTTTCGAGCTGCTGCGGGGAAATATCGGTGAGGAAACCGAGCCGACCGCGGTTCACTCCGAGCACCGGCACTTCCTGCGCCGCGAGCGAGCGCGCCGCGCCGAGCAGGCTGCCATCACCACCGACAACTATCACCAGGTCGCTGTCACGGCCAATATGTTCGCGTGGCCGCACCTCTCCCGGATCGGTTCCGAGATGTTCGGCAACCTCCTGCTCCACGATCACCTTGCGACCGCGCGCGCGCAGGAAATCGCGCAGATGCACCAGGGTCTCGAGCACGGCCTCGCTGCCCACCCGGCCCATCAGGCCGATGGTGCTGAATTGCGTCATCAAACTGCTACTCCCGCTCAGCCACCGTCAACGGCCCCATAACCGCGCGGCTCGCATTATGACCCGCCCACGGTCGCGGGCGCCATCGCGCGGGCACCTGCAACACGGCGGCAGATCGAGACGCAACACACCGAACTCCACCCCGGCGGCCCGCAACACGGGGTGCCGGATCAGGTCGATGCGTGGCAGCCCGGGCAGCGGCAGCTCCCGGGTGAGGGTCAAACGGCCTGCTCCTTCGGCGGCACGGTGCGCGGCATCTGCTTGTGCACATCGCAGCGGTCGTGCATCCCGCTGACGAACTCCGCCGGCTTGAGCAGCCGCGTCAGCGGTTTCGCGCACGGGCCGCCGTCACCGGCGCTGCCCTGGCACACCGGGCTCGTGTAATGCGCCAGCCAGCGCCGGTAATGTTCGACGCTGACGGCGCATTTTTCCGCCACGAAATTCTCGGTGTCCTCGATGTAGCGACTGAGGTCCTCCATCGCGATGGTCAGGTGACCGGCACCGGGCTGGTAGGCCACGAACTTGACCCCTTTTTCCTTCAGCGCATCAAAAAACTTGTCGGCACCATCGCTCATCAGCCGCATCTTGTCGCGGCGCAGATCGGTGAGCTCGGTACGCAGACCCTGCAACTGTTCCTCCGCCGCCTGCAGTTCGCGCCCGAGGCGTTCGCGTTCGACCAGGGACTGCTGTGCGCTCTCGGCCAGCGCGGCGTCGCGCGCGGCTTGCATTTCCGCACGAATCGCCGCGGTTTGCGAACGCCCCAGCTCGGTGAGCTGCTGCAGCGCGCGCGCCGCGGCGGCACGCTCGTCCGCGACCGCGGCCGCCTGCTCGGCGAGCTGCTCGCTCAGCACACCCTTTTCGTTCAGCAACACCTGTACCTGCCCCTGCAATGCGGACAGGCGTTCCCCGGTGCCCGCCAGCTCCTGGCGGTGCTGCTTCCTCAGCAGCGCAACCTGCTGATTGCTCTGCTGCATGAACGCAAGCATGGCATCCGCCGATTCCGCCGTCGGCGCGCCAGCTACCGCCATCCCCGGGGCAACCCCGGAAACCACGGGGACCGCACCGGTGATTACCGCTCCGGGCAGCTGTGGTGAATGATCGACCGCATCGATACCGAGCCGGTTGCCGTGCAGCTTCTCGCGCAGCTGGCTGAGGGTATTGCCGCCAACACCGAACTCGATATCCCAGAGACTGTCTTCCTGCCCCGGTATCGGGCACTGGCTGCGGGTGGCAAGACGCACCGGGCCGCCACCGAGATCGGGACCGCGCGCGGCGGTTTCGGCCAGTTGGCGTAGCGGCACATTCCAGCTCTGCTCGGGGAAGCCACGCTCGTCGAAGGGGGCGTAAAAAAGTACCGTGGCAACCACGGCCAGCGCGGAATCCACGCGCACATAGGCGGCCTGCATGTTGCGCCCGACAAATTCACGCATCGGCACCACGCAGTCGAGCAGCGCCTCGAACTCGGTATAAAGCATCTCCTTGATGATCGCGCCATCGGCAAAGAACACGATGGCTTCGTGTGTCTGGTGTGACGATTTTTGCTGAAAGCTCATCCCGATTCCTCGATATACGCCGCCGCCAGCGAGCGTCGGAAAATCATGTTAACAGGCACGGCCGAGCGCATGGAATCACGCTTGTTGACCCGAACGGGTACTGCTACCGTGCGCCGCAGCCCACTCGGATACAAAGAGCGTAGACCAATGAACGACACTGCACTGCGCGCGGCACTGCTTGGCGCATGGGAACTCGTCGCCTGGCAGATCGACTATTCCGATGGCCGTGACTGTTCCTGGCCCTTCGGCCCGGCGGCGCGCGGCCTGTTGCTGTATACCCCGGAAGGGCTGATGTCGGCGGCAATATCGAAATCGGGGCGTGCACCCTTGGCCAGCACCAGCGCCCGCCATGCCTCGGTGGCGCAGAAAGCCGCTGCCTTCGACAGCTATTTCCACTACCAGGGTTCGTTTCATGTCGAGGCAGGTACGGTTGTTCACGAGGTTCGCGAATCCCTGAACCCCGACTTTCCCGGCACCCGGCAGGTCCGCACCATCGAGTTCGATGGCGATTCGCTGGTGCTATCGGCGCAGGACCTGCTTCCCGGCAGCTCCGTGCAACGATTTCACCGTCTGCAGTGGCGCCGCCCGGTCCGCTCCGGCGACGCGAGTGTCTGAACGATCGCTGCGCCCCGGGCCGCTCACCGGAACCTGGACCGGCTGCTACGGATTGAGCGTGCCCAGCGCCGCTGCAGCCGACACCCGGCTGCTCGCCCTGACCGCGGCCTGATGAGCCGCAAACGCGCCTGCGAGGCGATCTCCACACCACGGTTGCGGCGGCCTTTGCGCATACAGATGGCGGTCGAGCTCCGCCACGGCCACACGCAATTCCTCATCCGGCAAGCGCGCGGAGTCTTGCGCATTGCGCCAGCGAATCCACGCGGCTCCCGCCGCGTTCGCGTCATCGTGTCGGCAAGCGTGCAGCAGGCGGCGCGCGGCCACCCGCTGCGGAGTGTTGACGAAGCGCTGCAATTGTCCGCACCAGCGCGCGATGGCGTGTCGCCAGCGATACCCGGCCCCGGCGGACAAGATCGTGATCAGCAGCCACGCCCAGGCACGCCCGCCACCCGGACCCGCTGCGGGCGCGGGCGCGACATCGACGGTGACGGCTTCCAGCATCGTGGATTCGAGGGTCCGCGTGTCCGGATTCCACCAGGTGTAGCCGAGCGCCGGGAGAGTGAAGCTGCCGGCCCGCGGCAGCAGATAGGTAAGGGTCTCGCGGCGCTCGCCGGTGAATTCGCCGCGCTCGAGATGGTCCTCGACCTTGGCGCTGCCCCGGTATACGCGAACACCCTCGGGCACGGCGACGGATGCCGGCGCGAGTGCAATCCCCGATACCGATGAGGCACGCTGGACGATGGTGCGCTTGAATACCGCACCGGCCTGCGTGGCAGCAGGCAACGGCTCCCAGGTTTCGCTGATCTCGAGCGCCGGCGTCGTGATCAGGAAGCCAATGGCCTCGCTGCCGGGCGGGCGGCGGATCTCGATGCTCCAGCCCGGCACCTGCGCCTGCTTCTCGACCACCGGGCCAGCGAAACCTTCGCGGCTCGCAAAATGAACCGCGAATTCCGGCATCTCGAAGCGGCCGGGGGTCTGGGCAAACAGCGCAAACTCGTGAGTCTGCACCGTCCAGCTCTCGCCCTCGGCTTCCAGCGATCCCACCACCGGGCTACCGATCTTGATGAGCACGCTGCCGGGGAGTTGCGGCAACTCAAAGCGCGGCGAGCCGGCAAACGGGCCGCGCGCGCGCAGCTCGACGTAGAACGGCACCCGCTGCCCGATCCACGCCTGCCGCTGCTCCACCCGCACCGCCACCGCGGCAACATCCGCCCGCGCCGCCGGGCAGACGAGCGCCAATAACGTCAGCAGCGCGAGCCAGGTCTTCATGGCTGAGCCCCCGCGGCGCTCAGCGCCTGCTGCCATGCAAATTTCGCCCGCAGGAAATCCGCCGGGCGCGTCTGCACGCGGCGCAGCCACAGCGCCTGGATCTCCTGGTCCGAGAGCGTCTTGCCGCCATCGAGTTCGGTATCGTGCCCCTCGTTCGGCTGGTCCTTGTCGAAGACGATCTCGTCGGCACCGATCCGCTGATCACCCAGATCACCGCCCTTCTGCGCGACGCGTTGCGCACGGGCGAGCGCGATGGCGCGGTTTTGCAGCGCCTGCCGCCAATCGGGATGACGCGCCAGGGCGCGGTCATAACAGGCAATCGCGGCATCGTAGGCACCCAGCATCAGCCGCGCGTTGCCCTGGTTGTAATGCGCCTCGGCGCTGTCACGGCGCGCGAAGGCCTGCGCGGCTTTCAGGTAATCACCGTTGCGATAATATGCGGCGCCCTGCCACAACGGATCGTGAAAAACCTCGGCCGACTCCGCAAACGCGCCGCGCGCAAACAGCTGCTGACCCTGCTGGTCGGGCGTGAACCAGAGTCCCGCCCAGAACAGCGTCACACCCAGCGCCAGCGCATTCACGTGGCGGCCTCCGCACGCTCGCGCCGGCGAAACGCTGCCAGCATCAACAACGCCAGCGGGGGCACCAGCCAGTAGCCCGCCTCCTGCCACTGCCCGCCCTGCTCGCCGCGCAGTGTGTCGGGAGTGCGCGCCGCACGCCGCACGAGCGCCGCAACATCGTCACCTTCGATGGCGAAGGCTTCGACATGGCCCGACAATATGCGTGCAGCGGCCCGCAAGGACTGGTCCTCCGAGGATCCCGGAAGGTTGAGTGCAAGAAATTGCACGGCAATGGAACGCTCCGTGCCAGCGGCTTCGAGCAACGCGGAATCGGTATCCACAGCATCGGCCAGCACCACGATGCTGCCACCACGTGCACCTTGCGCGAGCACGCGTTGCGCCAGCGCCAGTGCGCGATCGAGCCGGTCACCGGGCTCGGGCATGATCTGCGGCGAGACTTCGGCCGCCATGCTCGCCACGATCGCGGTATCGCGCGTCGGCGGCAGCACCAGGTGCGCGGAGCCGGCATACGCAATCAGGCCGAGTGGCTGACCGCGGCGTGCCGCGGCGAGATCCGCGATCTTCAGCCACGCGCGCTCCAGCCGCGATGGCTCGAGGTCCGACTGCTCCATGCTGGCATCGGCCTTCAGCAGGAGCATCAGCGGCGTGGCATCATCGGCGAAGGGGCTGGGCTCGAGCTGCCAGGTCGGGCCGGCAACGGCCACCACGCCCAGCAACCATGCCACCAGCAACGACCCGCCCTGCCAGTGCTGTCGTCGGGAGTGCCCCACCACCAGGGCCTCGAGCAATTCCGGCGCGAGCTGGCGGCGCCAGCCACGCAGCGGATCCGCCTCGCGCCGCCACAGCCACCACAACGCAACGGCAACCGGAGCCAGCAACAGCCACAGCGGACGGATGAAATGAAAATCGCCCGGCAGTCCGCTCATGACTGCACCTCGAGCTTGCCGCTGAGCGGATCGACGTGCAACGGTCCTGCTGCCTGCAACGCCAGCAGCTCGCGCGTATGGCGATACAGCGAAACGGCTCGCGCGCCGAAGGACAGTAACAGGGCCGCCAGCAATGGCCAGAAAAACAGATCGCGCCGCGGACGATAGCTGAGGACATCCACCTTGCGGGTCTCGATACGGTCGAGCTCGGCATAGATGCCCGCGAGCTGCGCCCGATCGGCGGCATGGAAATAACCACCGCCACTGGTTTGCGCCACCGCACGCAGCGTTTCCTGGTCGAGCTTTTCCTCACCCACCGTGGTCGGATCGCCGATCGCGACCGTGTGGATCGTGATGCCGCGCTCGCGGGCCACCCGCGCGGCCTCGATCGGCGGCACCTGGCTCGCCGAGTCATTGCCATCGGTCAGCGCGATGATGGTCTTGGCCGGTGCATCGCTGCGTTCGAACAGAATCAGTCCGAGCCCGATGGCATCGCCAAATGCGGTGCGCGCACCGGCCATGCCGATCGCCGTTTCATCGAGCAGGCGCCGCGTCAACCCGAGATCGGTGGTGAACGGCGCCTGCAGGAACGGCGCATCGCCGAACACCACCAGCCCCACCCGGTCCCCGCTGCGACGGCTGAGGAATTCGCCGAGTACCTCCTGCACCGCACGCAGCCGATCGACGCGCGCACCGCTGGCATCGGTGAAATCTTCCTGGCGCATGGAACCGGACAGATCGACCAGCAACAGCAGATCACGCGTCGGCAATTCGCGGCTCACCGCGGGCTCGAGCCATTGCGGGCGCGCCAGCGCCAGCAGCAGCAGCAACCATATCAGCGCTGGCACCAGCTGCGTCCAGGCACCGCGACTGACACGCGTCACCGTGGTTCCGGCGCGCAGTGCGGATTCGATCCGCTCTCCGAATGGCACGCGGACAGCGAGCAGCGGCGAACGACGCGGCGGCAGGACCAGACGCGACAGCCACGGCAGCGGCAGCAACAACAGCAGCCAGGGATAGGCCAAGCTCAGCACTTTAGTGACCCGCCTGCGTATCGCCGGCAAGCAGCCGGTGCGCGGCGATCCAGTGCGCCGCATACTCGCGCAACGTCCGCAGATCGGGCTTTGCCGCGCAGGCAGCGTATATCCCGCCGGCCAGCAGCGCGCGCACATCGGGAGGCATTTCCGCGGTACAGCGTGCAGCGAGCCAATCCGTCCATTGCATACCACCCAGTTGCGCGATAACCGACCGCGGCACCCTGGCCAGCGCGGTGCGCCGCAGCAGTTCGGCAATTGTCTCCGCATTGTCGGCGCGAGCCAGCTCACGCAGGGCTGCACGACGATAGGCGTTGGCGCGCCAGCGCGTCCAGGCACGTGCCGCCAACCATGTGCCAACGAGCAGGAGCAGCGCGAGCAGCAGGTACCAGCCCGGCGCCAACGGCCACCACGGCACATCCGCCGGAAGCGCGATATCGTTGAGGTGCTCGAGACTGGCCGCGTCGCTGCTCATCGACCGGCGCCGCCCGACTTCGGGTGCGCACCGAACAGTTCGCGCAATTGATCGACCGGGGGCAATGCCGCCGACAGCGGAATCACCGGAACACGCAACGCGCGGAAAATTTCCGCCCACTGATCCAGGCGCGCCGCGAAGCTCTGGCGGAACGCGACGGCGAAGGCAGAGCCGGCAGGAAGCGCATAGTGCACGCCGCGGTCGGTCGCGACCATGCCGGGGTGCGCTTGCAGCGACGCACCGAGCGGATCGTATACCGCGACCACCAGCACATCGTTGTGTGTCGCCAGCGAGGTCACCAGTCGCTGCGTTTGCCCGTCGGCGCCATCGAGGTCGCTGACCAGCACCACCAGGTGATCGTGGGTCGCGCGCCGCAACGCGCTCTCGAGAGCAACATTCAACGTGACCGCGCCGTCCTGCGGCTCCGCGCTGGCCAGGGCGCGGTTCAACTGCACCACGTCGTGCAGCAGGTGCAGCACGCGATTCTGGCTGCGGTGCGGCCGGATATCGCTGATCCTGGCCTCGTTGAACACGATGCCGCCGACCCGATCCCCGGCCGCAAGTGCGCGCCATGCGCCGAGCGCCGCGATCTCGGCGGCGGTAACCGATTTCATCGCACGGCGACTGCCGAAGAACATCGGGCGGCGCTGGTCGACCACCAGCAGCACCGGGCGTTCGCGTTCTTCGCTGTAGACGCGAACCTGCGGCGAGCGCAGCCGCGCGGTGGCGCGCCAGTCGATGGTGCGTACATCATCGCCGGGTGCGTAGCGGCGAAGCTCCTCGAACGCGAGGCCGCGTCCGCGCAGGCGCGAGCCATGGCGCCCGGCAAGCAGCGAACCCACCGGCTGGCGGGGAAGAAACGAAAAACCATGCGCCTCGGCCCTGAGTCCGATCAAGGCCGGCAAATCGATGGTGACGAGCGCGCTCATGCTGCTGGCGCTCTCAGACCGGCACCACCGCCTTGAGCAGCGCGTCGATCACATCGGTGCGGGTGATGCCTGCGGCTTCGGCTTCGTAGGACAGATGCACACGATGCGCCAGGCACGCGGGGGCGACGGCGCGGATATTTTCCGGCGACACGAATTCCTGCCCCTGCAACCACGCATGCGCGCGCGAGGCGGCATCGAGCGCGAGACTGCCACGCGGGCTGGCGCCAAGACGAATCCAGCGCGCGAGTTCGCCACCATGGCGCTGCGGTTCGCGTGTGCCGATGACCAGGTCGACCATGTAGCGCTCCGCGGCCTGGCCCACGTGGATCGCTGCCACTTCATCGCGCGCGGCAAAGACCAGTTGCTGCGCGATGCGCGGTGGTGGCGCGCTGCCCGCGGCTTTCTCGCCCCGCACCAGGCGCATGATCGCGGCCTCGTTTTCGGCCGGCGGATAGGGTACGTGCACATACAGCAGGAAGCGGTCCATCTGCGCCTCGGGCAGCGGATAGGTACCCTCCTGTTCGATCGGGTTCTGCGTTGCCAGCACCAGGAACAGACGCGGCAGATCGTGCGTCGTCCCCGCAATGGTGACGTGCCGTTCCTCCATCGCCTCGAGCAGGGCCGCCTGCACCTTGGCCGGCGCACGATTGATTTCATCGGCCAGCACCAGGTTGCCGAATATCGGGCCGCGCTGGAATTCGAACGCACCAGTCTGCTCGCGATAGATCTCCGAACCCGTCACATCCGAGGGCAGCAGATCGGGCGTGAACTGCACCCGGCGGAACTCGCTCTCGACCAGTTTGCCGAGGGTCTTGATCGAGCGCGTCTTGGCCACCCCGGGCAGCCCTTCCATCAGCACGTGACCGTCGGCGAGAAACGCGATGAGCAGGCGTTCGACCACGGCCTCCTGGCCGATGATCGCCGTGTTCATCACGGCAGCGATTTGCTGGAAGGCTTCACGAGGAGTCATGGCCGGCACCCGGAACGTTCAGGCCGGGAAGTATAACGGACCACACCCGGATATCGGCTGTGGTCCGCGAAAGATCAACCGCGCCGCGTGGCGCGGAGACCTCAGGTGCCACCGTGCTGCGGCTTCGATATCGCTTCCATCACCTGGTCGAGGTTGAAGCTGCCCGGCTTCTGCCGCGGCGGGAACTCGCGGAAGCTCTGCAGCCATTGCCCGACATAACCGGCCGCGGGGGCGAACACGAACATGTGTTCGACGAACCAGCGGTCATAGTCCATGCCGATATCCTGGGCCAGCTCGAACGGATCCATGCGCAGGTTGTTCAGCATCGGGGCGCGCAGCTTCACGAACGGTTCCTGCCAGACACCCAGACCATGCGCTTCCTGGCGCAGGAAGGTGATTTTCCAGTTGGTGTAGCGCAGGGCCGCGACGCTGCCGTCATCGGTCCAGTAGATGAACTCCTTGCGCGGCCACTCGCCCTGCCCCTTGAGAGCGGGAAGCAGGTTGTAACCATCGATATGGACCTTGTAATTCACACCGCCGATTTTCCTGCCCTTCAACAGGTCTTCCTTGGCACTGGAATCGCCGGCCGCGGCAAGCAGGGTCGGCAGCATGTCCTCGTGCGCGCCGATATCGTTGATCACCGTGCCAGGCTTGATGACACCGGGCCAGCGGATCATCGCCGGTACGCGGTAGCCACCCTCCCACTGGGTGTTCTTCTCGCCCCGGAACATCGTGGTGCCGCCATCGGGCCAGGAAAAAGACTCCGAACCGTTGTCGGTGGAATACATCACGATGGTGTTCTGGTCGAGACCAAGCTCCTTGAGCTTGGCGAGAATCTGGCCCACATGCCCGTCGTGCTCGACCATGCCATCGGCATAAACGCCGAGCCCGGTCTTGCCGGCAGCTTCATCTTGCAGATGGGTGAAGATATGCATGCGGGTGGAGTTCCACCACAGGAAAAACGGCTTGTCGGCCTTCGCGGCGCGCTCCATGAAATCAAAAGCCTTGGCGTTGACTTCCTGGTCGATGGTTTCCATGCGCTTGCGCGTCAACGGGCCGGTGTCGGTGATGCGACCGTCGGCATAGCTCTCGATCACTCCACGCGGCCCCCAGCGCTTCTTGAAGGCGGGGTCCCTGGGATAATCCACATTCTCCGGCTCCTCCTCCGCATTGAGGTGGTAAAGGTTGCCGTAGAACTCATCGAAACCATGTGCGGTAGGGAGCATCTCGTCGCGATCGCCGAGGTGGTTCTTGCCGAACTGCCCGGTCATGTAGCCCTGCGCTTTCAACAGCGTGGCGATGGTCGGGTCTTCCTTCTTCATGCCCTCCGGCGCACCCGGCAAGCCGACCTTGGTCAGCCCCGTGCGAATCGGCGATTGTCCGGTAACGAACGCCGCGCGTCCCGCGGTGCAGCTCTGCTGGCCGTACCAGTCGGTGAATACCGCGCCGTCGCGGGCAATGCTGTCGATGTTGGGAGTCCTGTACCCCATCATGCCCATGTTGTAGGCGCTGACGTTGAACTGCCCGATGTCATCGCCCCAGATAACCAGGATATTGGGCTTTTTCTGCTGTGCCGCGGCAGGCAGCCCCCAGATCAGAAGTACCAGCGCGGCAACCAGCGCGGGCAGCAGTGACTTGTTGATGCGATGATTTCCCGACATTTCTTGTTCTCCTTCGGATAATTGATCGATGCGTCTGGCAGGGTCGAATGCTGACGCGGTTGCAACCATGAGTCAACCAAACAGGCGCTGCCCGGGAGACAAGCCCGGCGCACCAGCACCGCCTTGCCATCCTGCAATTCGAACCTGCTCCTTATGCTGCTGCCAACGACCCGTTCGGGCAATGCCATAGCCGTTCTCCACCCATCGCCCGCACAATCCCCACCAGCTCAAATCCGGGCGTCGTCAGAATCATGCCTCCCTTCAATTTTTTTGAACGGCGTCTCTCGCAGCAGTGAACCTGGTGCGACCGCAAGCACTTCCGCAACCGACTCTGGTAACATTCCTGCACGGCGGATCTTTCCCGAAATCATCTGCGCGTGGCTTGAATTACCAGGAGAACAAAAAGATTCGCGGTACCCGTTTTCATGCAAGATCCTGCTCAAGCACGCCTTTTCCCGGCACTCGTTGCGAACCGTCCCGGGCAGCGAGGTTGCAATCTGCCACGCGACTGCTCCCACCGCCCTCAGACGCCCCGTGCCCACACAGGAGCTCTTTATGGATAAAACCGCGCACCCGGAACCGCGACTGAACCGACTCGGACGATTCGCACCGGGTCTGCCGGCGCTTCTCGGCTATCGCCGCGATGATCTGCCACATGACCTGATCGCCGGCCTGTCGGTGGCCGCCGTGGCCCTGCCGGTGGGTGTCGCGTATGCGCAGCTGGCCGGTTTCAATCCTGTTGTCGGTCTCTACGTGAGCATCCTGCCGCTGCTTGCCTACGCACTGTTCGGCACTTCGCGACAACTGATCGTCGGGCCCGATGCGGCCACCTGCGCGCTGGTCGCCGCAGCCGTGCTGCCACTGGCGGGTGGGGATCCGGATCGCTATCTGTCACTCTCCATCGCCCTCGCCGCGCTTACCGGCATCTTCTGTATCGGGGCGAGCTTTCTGCGGCTGGGCGCGCTCGCGAACTTTCTCTCCAAACCGATCCTGGTCGGATTCCTGAACGGGATTTCACTGCACATCATGGTCGGTCAGACCGGCAAGCTGTTCGGCTTCGCGATCAACGCGCAGGGCATCGTGCCCACACTGCTGGAGGTGGTAGCGAAATTCCAGCAGATCCACTGGCCAACCCTGGCAACCGGGCTGGCGACCTTCGCCGTCCTGCTCGGGTCTGCCCGGGTGCTGCCGCGCCTGCCCGCAGCGCTGGTCGCGCTCGTCTTCGCGGGACTGCTGGTTGTATTCCTCGGACTGGATACCCAGGGTGTTGCGGTCATCGGCCTGGTTCCGGCAGGCCTCCCGACCTTCAGGTTGCCGGTATTTTCCCTGGATCTGCTGGACGAAATTGCCGAGGCCGCGGCGGGCCTCGCGCTGATCAGCTTTTCCAGCATGATGCTGACCTCGCGCAGCTTCGCCTCCAGAAACGGCTACGATATCGACGCGGATCGCGAGTTTGCGGCGCTGGGCGTAGCCAACATTGCCGCGGCGCTTTCGCAGGGCTTCGCGATAAGCGGCGCCGACTCGCGCACCGCGATGAGTGACGCGGCCGGCGGGCGCACACAGCTCACCGGACTGGTCGCCGCCGGCGCAATCGCCCTGGTGCTGCTCTTCTTCACCGATGCGCTGCGCTATGTGCCGATCGCCGCGCTCGGAGCGGTGCTGATCAAGGCCTCGCTGTCTCTGCTCGATCTGCGCACGCTGCGCGAACTGTACCGGCTCGATCGGACGGAGTTCGTATTGTCGGTGCTCGCAACGCTTGGCGTGATCTGGGTGGGCGCGATCCAGGCAATCCTGGTCGCGGTGATGCTCGCGCTGCTGCGCTTCGTTCACCTGACCTCGAGGCCGCCGGTGGAGATTCTCGGCGAGGTTGCGGGTCATCCGGGATTCCACTCGGTCAGTCGCCATCCGGACGCGACCACCCAACCCGGCATGACGCTGTTTCGCTTCAATGCACCGCTGGTGTTCTTCAACGCACCGTATTTCAAGCAGCAAGCCAAGGCAGCGATCGAGGCGGCCGGCGCGGAACTGAAGTGGTTCGTCGTGGATGCCCTGCCACTGACGCAGGTGGATCTGACCGGTTACTTCGAGCTGCAGAGCATCGCGGAAATGCTCAAGGCACGGGGGGCGGAACTGATTGTCGCCGGTCGGATGACGCAGATCAGGGAGTGGCGCCAGTCCCGCGGACTGGCGGAGCGTGCTGTCGTTTCACGGTATTTCTCATCCCTCGAAGATACCGTGCAGGCCTACCGTTCCATGGCTGCCGGCGCGGCCGCCGTGAATCATGTCACCGCCACGGGAGATGATGCGACCGCCCGGTGAAGAGCGCCTGCTGGCGTCGATTCTCGCGTCAGGAACCGGGCACAGCCTGCCCTGTGCATTCACCGGCGATCGCCCGGCACACCGTGATTCGGCGGCTGGGCGACCCGTGCCGCAGGCGTTTGTCCCGGCTCACATGCGCCAGGCACCCATCAACCCGAAACTGCGCGGGCGCAATGCCTGGTTGCTCCAGTCCTGCGGGTCGTAGTAGGAACCCGCGGCAAGGTCGAGATCTGCCGTCTCGTCGGTGAGGTTCAGCACGAACAGCGAGATATCGTAATTCGAGAAACGCGCACCGAGGCGCAGGTTCACCAGCGCGAAGGACCCGGTGGGCTTCAGGCGCGGATCGTAAAACGGATCCGAGGCCACCTGGTCACCGACGCGGCGCATCTGCGCCGAGTAGGTGTAGTCGGCGCGCGCGTAGCCGTCATAGCCGCCCGGCAGGCTGAGCGTGTACTCGCCGGTGAGCGAGAGGGTCTGCGGCGGACCGGCGTCCGGGATCGCCGCGTCCTCGCTGTAGATCTTCACGCCGCCAGGTGAAACGGCATCCTTGTCGAAACGCGGATCGTTGTAGCCGTAGGCACCGCTCAGGACGAAATTGTCGGTGACCAGGAACTGGAACGACAGGTCGAAGCCCTCCGAGGTCGCATCGGCCAGGTTGTCGACAAAGTTGTATTCGCAGTTCGGCAGGCTGACGTTGGCCTGGATGTCCTTCCACTCGATGCGATAGACACTGCCGTCGAGCACCAGCCGCCCGCCCATGAGCCGGCTCTTGGCGCCCAGTTCGTAACTCCAGACCGAATCGGAATCGTAGGTTTCCGGCTGCACCGGGTCGCCATTGGCATCGACATAGCCGTTGGTTATCAGGTCGGCGTCACAGACCGAGGGGACGCGCAGCGAGGCTCCCGCCGGGCGGAATCCCTTGGCCGCCGTGGCGTAGACCATGTTGTCGTCATCCGGCTCCCAGGAGATGCCCCACTTCGGCGTGTAGGCCGTTTCATTCGAACCCGAGGCCGAGGTGGGATAAGAGGGTGCCATCGCGCCGCTGCCAAAGCTGCAGTCGGCCGGGTCGAAGCACGGGAACCCGAACGGCGCGTTGGCGTTGTTCTCCGGCCCGAGGTACGCCGCGTCGAAATCCAGCTCGTTTTCCGAGGCGCGGATACCCGCGGTCAGGGTGATCGTGTCGGTGAGGTCGAAGTCGATCTGGACAAATCCCGCCTTCTGCTTTTCCTGCGTGCTCCACTCGCCGTAGAACAGCACCCCGTTCGGTAGCGCGTCGTCCCCGAAGAAGTTCTGCAACCCCGTGGAACCCGGGCCGAAGGGATCGCCGTCGTTCACGCCGTAGTAGCCGTAATCGAAACCGGTGGGGTAGAAACCCACCCAGCTCGCACCGATCAGGAAGTTCTGGTTGATGGGCTGCGAGGCGTTCTGCTCCAGGTCCGAGTAGAACAGGCCCGCCACCCAGCGCAGCCGCGCATCGTCGTCGCTCGACTGCAGCCGGATCTCCTGCACGAAATTCTGCTGCTCGTTGTTGTACTGCGACATCGACCGCCAGCCCTCGGGGGCGTAAGTACCAGTGGAGGTGACGCCGTCGGCCTCGAGGAAATACTCGGGCGCGTAGTACTGCACGTAGCCCTTGGTGTAGTCGGACCACTGGTACTGGTCGCGATCGAAATACGAAGTGTTGGAGACCAGCTGCGCCCACCCGAGGTCCCAGTCGAGCGCGAGCGCCGTGAGCGTGAACTCGTCCTCGCCGCGCTGGTTGTCGGGCGCCGACATCGCGTTCAGCGTGACAGTCTCGCTGGTGTTGGGGAAGGTGTAGACGGTACCCGGGGCGCCGGTCTTGTAGTACTGCCGCGAATAGTCGCGGTCGTTCTCGTCCGAGGTGGCGAGATCGTAGACGCTGCCCGCGCCGGCGCCGTCGTTGTTGTGGACTTTCTGGTAGAACACCGACGGAGTGATACTCAGATCCTCGGTAGCCTGGAACTTGAACGCCAGGCGGAAGGCCTGCGTCTCGGCCCAGTTGACGTCCTCTTCGTAGGTCCTGGTCTTGGTGAAATCGACCGAGTCGCCATAGGAGGCTCCGGTCGGATCGACGATCTGGTAGGTTCCGCCGACGCCATCGATGAAACCACCGTCGCGCCGGTAGTAGACGCTGCCGCGCACCCCCACGCGATCCGACAGCGGCTGGCCGTAGGCGACACCCGCTTCATAGGATTCGTCGCCATTCTCCGTGGTCGAGACCTCGCCGCGCGCCGTTGCCGAGGTTTCGGTGAGGCTCGGCTGGGTCTGGATGAAACGCACCGTGCCACCCTCGGAACCGGCGCCGAACAGCGTGCCCTGCGGCCCGCGCAGCACCTCGACGCGTTCGATGTCGAACAGCCCCGGGAACGCGTTGCCGGAGGCGAAACCGAGGTTGCGCACCTGGATCGGGGTGTCGTCGATGTAGAGGCCGGTGGTGCCGGAGCCCGCGTTGGAGGAAATACCCCGGATCGCGATCTGGCTGGCGCCGGTAAAACTCTGCCGCGACAGGTTCAGGCCCGGTGTGAGCCGGACCAGGTCGTCGAACTGCTTGACGCCACGCTGCTGCAGTTCCTCGTCTCCGAACGAGGTCACGCTGATCGGAACATCGGAGAGCAGCTCGCTGCGCCGCGTGGCGGTCACGACCACTTCCTCGATACCGAGCGACGCACCTGCCGCTGGCGCGGTCTGCGCCTGAGCGAGCGGTACCGCGACCGCGATGCCTAGCAGTGGCAGGCTCGCGGCCATGCCGATCACCGCTCGGCGCAAACGGAACGCCCGGCCAACTCCAGCAACACAAATGCGCATGGTGTCTCTCCCCTTGCCGAGCCGCCTGGCGGAGGCCGGCGGCGATTTTCTTGATAGGGCGCTGATTGTCCAGATGTTCGCTGAACTTTGTCAAACCGCGGTTACCCGCGGTTACCCGGGCACTCCTCAACGCGAAACGCCGGTGGCGATAAATGCCTGCAGCTCCGCGGCCGCCACGTGCAACTTTGCCGCCATCAGTGCCAGCGACTGCTCCGCGGCAAGCAATGCCTCGGCGCGGGCGGCCTCGAAGCCCGCGATCGCCGGCGTCGGAGGACCGGCACCGCCGGCGAGGGCACGACACGCGGCGTCGAAAGCCGGCAAGGGCGGTGGCGCGCGATGCCCGAAGCGACTGGACCAGCCACCCTCGCCGGCCCAGAAACTCCGCTCGATGGCATAGACCTCCGGTGACAGGCGTTGGCACTGGCGCCCTTCGTAGAACGTGCCGATCGCCTCCAGCGCACCCTGGCGATCCTCCTTGCGCAGCGCCTCCATCGCGGTGTCGAGCGCTGCCACGCGGTGCGCGTACTCGGCAATGCGAACCGACTGCTCGAATTCCCCGTTGGCGGCATACAGCCAGGGCACCAGCGCGCGACGCACGAGCATCAGGGTGCGCGCAGCCGCATCGCCGCGCTCGCCCGCGCCGGCCGTCGCGACGGCAGCGGCCGCGGCACGAAACGCCGTGAGCGCCTCATCGATGTCTGCCAGGGAAACCCCGGCAAGCGGCTTCGCCTCCACGGCGAGTTGCTCGACCACGAAGTCGGCGAGCGCGGTCAGCCGCACCTCGGGACGCGCCTCGGTCGCGGCACGCGCGAGGCTGAGCCCCACGATACTCAGGTCGCGCGGCATGTTGGCAAAACGCCCGGCCAGGAAAACATCCTCCTGCGTATGGTAGAGGGGCGAGTACGAGGGATCCCAGGTGATCAGCGCGTTCGTTGCGGCCCCCCCCAGCACCCCGAAGTTCCAGGCATCGATGGAACTCCCGGTCAGTGCCCGCGCCTCGACAGCCTCGGCCAGGCCAAGGTCGGCGAGCACCGCGCGCTGGCCCGCGAGAATATCCGGCGTGGTCGAAAGTTTCGCCGCGGCCGGCGTCCAGCCGACGCCGTCCAGGTTGAACACCAGCGCTGCCTTGCGCGTCACCTCCGGGTTTGCGAGCAGGAACGCATGGGAGCCCGCAAGCCAGTCGCGCTCCGGATCCTCGAGCCCGGCCTCCTCGCTGCCCACGGCCATGAACAGCAGCGAGCGCGCGGGCCGGATTCCCGAGCCGGTGAACGCGCGGGCCATCTCCAGCACCGCGGCCGTACCGCTCGCGTTGTCGAGCGCGCCCTGGAACCAGCGGTCATAGTGCCCCGATACCACCACCCACTGATCGGGTGACTCCGTCCCCCGCAGCACCCCGATCACGTTGCGCGAGCGGCCATCGCCGATTTCGACGCGGCTCTCCAGCGCGATCTCCACCGCGCCCGCCACCAGTTCGGCCTGCAGCGCGCGCGCGGATCGAATGCTGATCGCCACCGTCGGCAGTTGTTCGTGCCCCCACAGGCTGTCCTGGCGCAGCGCATCGATACGGTCCCCGGAAGCGGGATGATCGAAGAACACGATCGCGCGCGCGCCGCGGTGCGCGGCTTCGGTAATTTGCGCCGGAGGCCAGTCGCGCAGGTCGCGCCGTACCAGCACCGCCTTGCCGCGCACATCGCCGATGCGATCGTAATCCGGCGCATAGCCGTCCCCGGCATCCACGAGCCCGAGCCGAAGGCGCCGCCCTTCGGCTTCGTTGCCACGCGCGAAATCGACGCCGTCGCGGCGACCGGACACGGCACCCGTGGCGTGCAGGGCGATCGCCGGCACCGGTTTGCCGTTGGCGAGCAGCTTGGGCTCGGCGTAACGGTAAGCGCGAACCGGAAACTCCTCGATGCGCACCTCGAGGCCGAGGCCGCGGAAGGTCTGCGCGATATCCGCGGCGAGCGCGGCTTCCTCGGGGCTGCCCGCAACCACGGAGCCGGCGCCAACGCCCTGCGCGATGCCATCCGCGCTGTGGCTGATCCACTCGATATCCGCCAGCGCACGCCGCGCGTCGATTGCATCGAGCACACGCTGCTCATCGGGCGATATCACAGCGCTCGCCGCGGGCACAAAGAAAAGCAGAACGGCGGTGAGCGCGGCGCCGGGCAAGCATGAGAACAGTTGGTCCATGGCGATTCGCTCCGTGCGGGCTGAACACGCGGGAGGCGTGCACACCGGCACGCAGAATAGGCCCGGAGCTAAGACAAAGGCCAGAAGCGGAGGCGCGCAGCACCCCCAGTGGGTCAGTTTTGACGGACGTCAAACAAACCGTCGGTCGGCAGTATCGGCGACTCGTACGACAACGCGCTGGCCGAGACCATCATCGGCCTCTACAAGACCGAAGTCATTCACCGTCGCGGTCCGTGGCGGCACCTCGATGCGGTCGAGTATGCGACTCTGGAGTGGGTCGACTGGTTCAATCATCGCCGGCTGCTGGAGCCGATTGGCAACATCCCGCCGGCGGAATTGGAGATGGCGTATCATGAAATGAAACGCAGGAAAGCGAAACGTGGATTCAATACAACTCGTGGATGGCTTTTAGCCAAGGCCGCAGTTGGCGCAGCATTGCGTAACCCACTTTCAGTCCCTAATGGTCGCGTACCCCACCCTGTGGCAGCAAGATGGCGCAGTCGGTCGGCGCCAGCATCAATGCCGAATGCAGGTCCAGAAACGCACTAACAACCCTGGTTCGCCGGCTGGCTCCCCCTTGAGCAGGCGCCACATACTCACTACTCAGCGCCAGGCGAAGACCCTTGCATGCCAATTAATCCCAGGAACACATCCGGCCTCAACAACACGTCATCAAAAGACCACAGCGTCCACTCGCTCTGGATCTGAGCGGGCTTGACAGCAATGCCGACGCGTTCCCGAGTCCAGCCTACTTCTGCGTAATCTACGATCACGCCGCGCGCATCGGGAACGTCGCATCCGATTTCTGGTGGGCTTGCACCGCGCCTCTGTAATGCTGTCAATGCACCCCGAATAGCCGGATCGACCTCCTTGAAAACATTTAGCCATCCCTGTCCGCCAACACTCTGTTCTCTGCGTAGCCGAGAAATCCTCTGCATGTCTGCATGGCATACAAACATACCCTGGTGTCCGGGGCGGGTTCGGTGACAGGGCGCACACAGAACCTGAAGGTTGCCAGGGTGATTATTGGACTTGATGCCGTCCTTGTGATGTACATAACAGAGACCCCTTGCTGACAGGAGATTCACGGAACACTGCTCGCAAACGAATCCCCTTTCTTCCCGGACTCGGGATGAGGCGGATGACAAATCTTCGGTATATCCATCAGCCGCATCGGTGTTTCGTCGCCCTGGCAAGTATGAAAAGCAGGAACTGTATGTGCTGAAAAAATCATCAAGGGAAAATTTGGCGGCTATCGGCCTCGTGGAACAAAATCGCGCATTCTCGTAATTGAGGCGGGTCAGACAATTTTGACAGACCTTCAGCCTGGCGTAGCCTTCTCTCTGACCGCGACCAATTCTTTCATTGACTATGTAAAACAGTCCTTGCAGTTTGTTGGTGGCAACATATCGCTCGTATCGATTTGTTGATCTCATCTCCACCAGTGTTCTGCAATCGGCAACGTGAAATCTGTTGCCCGCCCATGGATTCCCAGCTACCGCTTGAGCGACATTACCACCATGATCCCGGATATAGAGCAATACCTGGCGTCCACGGTAGGACAGCAAGCCGCCAATGGACGAAACATCCGCAAGCGTAACTTCTTTTCCTTCGTCCAGCTCAATGTCTATGGGTTCCAGCGGTTGCGAATACAAGTCAACGTTCAGGCGCGCGGAGTTCTTCGTGATGCGATGCACTTGCTCCCAGAGTTCAGTGAGGTCAACGCGCAGAGGCATCGCGACGACTCCTGTTCAGTATCTCACCGATCTTTGTTTCAGCATTGGTGATTACAGTAAAGCGCACGCGCCGCGATTTCTCGCGACTCTCAATACCATCCACCAACACCGGATGAGAGGAGGAGAAGCCAACGGCCGCGAATTTTTCCTTGATCCACTCTCGCTCGGGGGCGATCGCTTCGAGCGTGTATGCAAACTGCAATACTTCGCGTGTCCGGCCTTGCGACAGCGCCATATTCAGAAAGTAGGATTGATCCGGATCATTACTTCCGGTCCACTCGCTGCTGGTGTGGCCCTCGATTCTGACTTCCTGTATATCGGCCTTGAAATTGCCAAGCACCCTGACGTAAGCAGGAAAGAACTCCGCAATGACCAGTTCAAATTCCGGTCGCAACTTGACCGAGGCTGAAGCAAACGAAGCCTCATCACTGGTGAACTCGAAGGAAAGTTCATTTTCGTCTATCTGGGCTTTCCAGCGCTCGAGATCAGCAGAAAACTCTGTTCTGAGCGCGTTGTATATAGCAACATTTGTATTTCGATAGGCGTAGGCAATCTTTTCGATCTCCTGCTTCTGTACATGGATGAATCGCATATATGCAATTGCAATCAAAAGAAACACCATCATCAGACCGGCCATCAGATCCGACATGGATACCCAGTGCTCATGCCTGCTTTCGCGCAGTTCCGTCGACTTCCCGATAATATGTTCCATGCTACTGACGCAACGTTTCGGCAGTTTGCGAGTTGAACCTGGCCATCGCTCTTGCCAGACCGGAATAATCATCGGCGAACTGTCTGGTTATCGTCGCCAACGCGCTTCCCATGTCCGACATCACACGATTCAGCTCGCGGGTACGTCCTTCCTCCAAGGCAGCGAACTCCTTGTTGATTGCTTCCCTGGTGCGCTCGACTGCCGCATCGATATTCGCGGACACCCCACCCAAGCCCTTTTCGACAACCTTGCTCAACTGAAGCATCACCGCCTCGGTATTGCGCTGAACCTCTCCCTCAATCCGCGCGCCAAATGATCCAAACGACGCCATCACCTTGTTGACTGCCGTGTCGTATTCGTTTAGCACGCCACTCATCTGCTTGCGCAGGTTCCTCCGCATGTCCAGACACCTCAGAGGCCATGGTCATGAAACCCTGATGCACATCCTTGCTGGACGCTTCCATACGGGCAATGCTGTCGCTCATCGAATTTGTGAACGTGGATGACGCGTCCGACAGCAGAGTTGTCAGCCCCTCCGCATTGTTGCTGACGGTATGCGCCATCTCGTTCATGGCCGAATTGGTCGACGTTACGGATGCCTTGAAATCCGTGGCGCCTTCAAGCAACACAATCTGCATGCGCTGCGATCCCTCGATCAGATTATTTCCGATCTCCTCGAGCTTCGCATTGATGGTCGGAACCGCTTCAACCGCCTTGTCCCGCATCACGCCAAAGACCTCAAGATGCCTCTGAAGCTCCTGAATCTGGTGCTGATTGACTTCGAGTACCGTACGCAATTCGGCCATTGCCAGCGGGATCTCCTTGCACTCTTCCCAAATACCGGCAACGGCGGTCTTTGTTTCAACCAGGGATTCGACGGACTGCCGGTATTGCTGCCCCATCTGCTCGACCTGATCCTTGTACTCCGTCTGCCAGTCCACCAGTTTCTTGACGGACGCATCGAGCGCCTTGAAATTCTCGCCGAACTGCTCGGTGAGGTTCCTGCTGAAATCAACGATCACCTGTTTGAGCGCTTCGATAACCTGCTCGGTTGCGGACTTAGCCAGCAGATCGGCAAAACCGCGCAGCTCGGTCCATAAGCGCGTCTGAAATTGATCATGATTTCGCTGAACACCGCGCTCAAAGTCCTTTACATCTGCCTTCAGCAACTTCATCTGGCCGACCAGCGAATCTTCCTCGCTGCCTGCCAGGCTCTTTGCATCGAGCGCAGCACATCGGTCTGTGCTGTCAGCGCGTTGTGTATATCGGACGGCGTAACGGTATGCGTTTCCACATTTGCTTGTCGCCTGCGATCGAACCATACTGCATCGGCAAAATTGAATATCATTGCGCCGGCAAGACCGACGACACTGGTGAGGAAGGCTGTTTTCAGTCCCTCGATCAGGGTGGCAATACTTCCGTCTATTGCATCGGGCCGGATATCGAAATGCAGCAGACCGATTACAACTCCCACAAAAGTTCCGAAAATTCCAAGCGAAGTCATCAACCCTGGCGCGTATTCAACATAGCGCTGCGCGTTGGGCACAGCTTTCCACGCCATAGCCCCCCGCCGACAACAGGATTCCGATCACACCAAGTACCACTACATCCGTCACATCCTGTGGCGACATGACCATCAAGAACTGAGCAATTTCCTGTCCTATCCCCATCAACATAACTACATCCTTTGCTGAATTTTTCAGTCGTTATCGATTAATTCATGATTTGGCCAGTATGCTGACCATCAAATACCGCTTCGCCCGCGTCGCAGCCACATGCAGCAATGAGCGTTCGCTGGTCAGGGTGTCCACCACCACACCGGCATCCTCGTCTTCGGCGAAGCGCTCGGTGTAGGCCTCGGGGCCCTTGTAGCCAGCGATGATCATTGCATCGAATTCCAGGCCCTTGACCCGATGCATCGTGGCGATGCGTATCCCGGCTTGTCGGCATCGTCGCCGGCATCCGACGAGTCGTCGAACCTCGTATCCCGCGCCGCGACACAACTGCTCGTAGCGCTCGGAATCAGCGTTGGTGCGCGAGGCAATGCAAATACCTTGCTGCGGTATGCCATCAGCAAGCAGTTGTGCAATGGCCTGCTCGATCAGGGGTCGCTCCTGCGCCGTCGTCTTGCTGGTGCGTACATCGGGTGCCGAACCATGCGTTAGCGACTGATAGCCCACAAGCGTGTCGGGCTGTCCGTCGAGATCATCGATCGAGCAGTTCGCCAACTGCGCCACCGCCCAGCGGCGGATCTCGTCGGTCGTGCGGTAATTCACCCGCAAACGCCTGCCGCGACCCTGGATATTGATGCCGATACGCGACAGCACGACCTTGTGGCGGTAGATACGCTGGTGCGCATCGCCGACCAGGAACATATCGTTCGGGCCCTCGGGAACGGCGGCACGCAACAGCGCCAGCGCGGACGCGCTGAGATCCTGCGTCTCGTCGATCACAACCGCACGAATACCAAGTCCGTCGCGTTCCTGCTTCATCAGGGCCAGCGCGTCGCGATAGCCTCCTCGGCTTCCCTGAACCCAGCCCGGCGCAACAACGAGCGGTATTCCGCGAATACCGGCCAGATCGCGATGCGTTTTGCGCGATTCAGTTGCACTCCCCGGCCGATTCGGCTCGCGGCCTTGTAGTCATCCACGGTCTCGCAGCCCTGGGGGAGAACGACGCGTTCGAACTCGGCCTGATAGAACTCCTCGGGCAAGTCCAGATCGACCGGCGCGCAGGTGCAGGCCATTTTCCACAGCTCGCGGCGCTTGGGCTCGCTGAACAGCAGGTTCTCCTTGAATCCGTGCTTGCGCAGAATCCCGATTGCCCACTGGTCCATATGCACGACCTGGATGCGGTCACGCTCCTCGGGCGAGGCGACCATCGCGAGTTGCGCCTGGATATCCTTTGCAAGCGTTTTGGTAAAGGTTGTGAACAGCACCGGGCGACCGGGCACCTTGAGGTATTGCCGCGCCAGCCACACAGCGCGATGCATCGCGGCCACGGTCTTGCCCGTACCCGCGCCACCCAGCACGCGCACCGGTCCGTTCCAGTCGCGCTCGACCAGCTTGCGCTGCGCTGGATGCAGGAACACGCGCCACTTGGCGAGCGGCGCGGCAAGCAGCGCGTCCAGATCGCTGTCGTCGGTGATCAGCACGAAATGGCGGCGGGTTTCCACGCGCTCGAGTGCGGCGGCGTAATCCTGCGTATCGACCTCTGTCGGTGCCTCCCGGTCGCGAACCAGCGACTCGTAGCCCTCACCCGCGGCGAACATGAAGAGCGCCTCGTAGCCGTCATCCGGCAGGATTTTCTGTAGCGCGTCCAGGCCCGTCTCATCGGATACGCTGCGCACCTTCGGTATGCATTCCTCGGGAACACCAAGCCGCACCAGCTCCCGATCCTTCAGGCCGGCAAACAAACCCTTCAGCCGCGGCGGGCTCCGGCGCGGCTGCAGGCTGGACATCGTCCTGCCCTTCGACATACGAGGTCTCGAAAACCTGGATATTGCCGAGCTCCGGATTTACTGCCACACGATGCCGCCGCGCCCAGTCATAGGCGTTATCGTGCTTGTCGACCCATAACAGGCAATATACATTGCCGTTTTCGGGACGCAGTACAATGCCGCGATAATCCTGGTCAATACGCACCGAATGAATACCGTCATCCAGCGCCTGGCGGATCCGTTCATAGTTGATCCCCGACGCGGTCGGGTTCTGCCGGAACTTCGACAGAAAACGCATCACGCCCTGCTGCTTGTCGCGTGGCAGGCGCGAGAACGCCTGCAGGAAATCATCGGACAACGCCACCTTACCGCTACGTTCATCCTGGTCTCCCTATCTCAATTCGTTCAGCGGCGCACCCTTGTCGGGTGTGAACGCACGCCATCCCAGTTCCTCAAACAGTGCAATCTGGTGTTCGTCGAGCACCATGGCGATCCGTCGCTCCGGCCAGGCGAGTTCGGCTTCACCGGCTACCCGCCCGTCCTGGTCCAGCAACTCGAATCCTACCTCCGGTGGAGGCACCGACGCTTCGCTCAGTTCGCGAATCCGATCCTGAACAGCGTCCGCCGCGGCTGCCGCGACCAGTCCCCAGACAGCGTCCAGGCTGGCAGACTTCTTCCAGACCGGTGCCGCGACGAGTTCCTCGATCGGGCATTCGATATCTGCTACTGCCCAAACATTTACAACCGGAAGCAGCAGATTCGCTGCCTGCCACCATTGCTGCCAGGAGCGCTTGCGCTCATCATCCGGCGCATTCGGTGCGTCGCGCCAATGCAGCACGATCGTGGGCTGTCGACTCCGATCCAGCGGTGACGATGGCAAGGTCGAAATCGCGGAACTTGTGCCCCGCACCGCAATCGCAAAGAGCGCCGCGGGCGAGGTCCAGCAGCGACCAAGATCGGCAGTGCTCTCCCAGGCAAACGGGGCAGCGACTGCAGCCGGGAAAAAGCCTCGCTGGCGCAGAGACTGGTAAATTCGGTGGTCTGGAGCGGCCTGGCCCCGATGCGCAGCGCCAGCGTTATACCTACCCGAGTCAGCGTGTCATCGTCCATACCCTGCAGGCGGTCGCGCAGCTGTGCGAAGGCACCCTGTACGTGGAAATGCTGATGTTCCCCCACCTCGAAGCGCTTGCACACCGCTTCCGCCGCACCGGCGTTCGACACAAATGCTCCAGCCCATGGCGTTTCCGGCTGGTTGTCTCCACCATCGAGGAAGTAGGTCACGTCGCCGGCGGTCAGCGTCCAGACCGTGAAGCGACCGCTGCGGGCGATCGCCATGCGTTTGGCAATATCATCGCCGATGCGATTCCTGTGGTACTGCCAGCCATCGAGAAACACCGCAATCGGCAGTGTTCCCGGCGCTGATTCCGGCCACAGCAGAAAATCGGGCTTGCAGGCGATCACGACTCCCTGCTCGGGGCCCAGCAGCGCCTGCGGTTCGATCCGCCAATTGCGCTCACCAGCGCGCAAATGGTACCCCGGCTTGCCGCGCACGATTGCAGCACCGAGATCAAAACGCTCCGCATCCTCCGAGGGCGCCGCCGCAGCGCCTCGATAAAGCGTTTCTCCAGTTCGCTGTCGAACATGGCGTTTGGCGTTACTACCTCGCCCACGGAACTCACCCGCTTCAGCTTGTCCTGATAGCCCACGATTTCCTTCAGCAGCAGTGTCGCGGTGCGCCTCGATACGCGGTCGCGCTCGAAACTGTTGCGGTAGCGATACACGCAGCGGTAGCAGCCATCCGCCTCGGAGTCGGTGTTGCAGCCGCAGGATGAGCGCAGCCAGCGCCAGCTGCAGCACTCGAATATGGGTTGCGGATCGCGCATCAGGTCCTTCAGATAACCGGTGCCGCCCGGCACCGCGTCATAGATCACCAGGTACTGCCGGGGATTGTCCTGCCCGTCGGCAATACGCACATCGCGTGCCACGCGAAGATGTTCCACGGCACCGGCGAATCGCCTCTCCAGCCCCATCTGAACCGCCGCCACAAAGGAATGCACCCGCGTTTCGGCATCGCCAAAGGCTGCCTCGGGCAGATACAAGCGGATGCCCTCGCTATTGAACTCGCGGTACAGGAACACGCACTCGGCACTCGGTGTGGCTGCGTCACGGGGCCGCGCGCAATAAATCGCATGGTTCTTCCAGTGATCAGCCTGTTTGCGGCGTCGCTGCAGGGTGCCGCACTCAACGCATATGGTGAAGCCGCGGCGACGCTGGTCATCACCGGCGATCATCATGTTCTGCCCGTCGCTCGCGCGTTCGCCGAAATTGACCTCGCGAAAGCCGATCCGATCGATAAACTCGAAGGCGAAAGGGTATTCCTCGCGGTCCACGGCCCAGGCACTGGTGATGGCGTTTGGTGCGATATCAATCAGCGCCTGCCGAACATAAAAACGCCGCTCGCGATCATCGGTGTCATCGCCCACCCGGCTCTTGCTGTCCATCGTTCGGGCGTACACCGTTTGCAGGCGCAACATCGGCCGAACCCGCCCCGCATCGCTCCACATGCCGTCGGAGCAGCGTGGACAAACTGCCTGTTCGCTCGCGCTCGGCTCGGACGCCGCATACGAACAACTGCGACAGAAGCGCCAGCGCCCGGTCCTTCGGCCGGAACTTCCACCTGCTCGATTGTGACCCGGCGCCCCTCCGCATAGAAGGTGTTCTCGGGCGCCAGCTCGGTGATCGCGCTAACACCCGGGCGTTCGTATTTGAGCAGCATGACGCGGTCTTCATCGGTTGCACCCGGTCGCAGCCCATCGCGCACGATCACCGAGTGCAGCGTTACCCCCTGCTCGGGAAAGGTGTAATTTGGCAGCAGCCCTTCATCGGTAAGCCATTGCAGCACGGCACGACCATGAATCTCGAGAACGAGTTTCTGCACCGCGGTCCGCTCGGTACGCAGATCACGCAACTCGAATTGCTGCGTCTCGCCCTGTACCGGTTCGGCCTCTACGCGCTGAATCTCCCGTTCGATGCGCAATCGCCGTCGCTCAAGATCCTCGAGATCGCCGGCCACCGCCATCAGCCGATTGAGAATTTTCCAGCCGAGCGAGCCCTCCGCCGTCGCCTTGCCTTCGATAAACCGCTCCAGCCACTCGATGCTGCGTTCGGAAAGCGTTGTGCCCGGCGCCCGAAACATCTCCACGAAGGCAGCCAGCAGACCGGCGCGGTTCTCCTCGATGTAATACAGCCAGGTGTACGGAAAGCGGCTGCGCGTCTGGTTGCGAACCGCGGCAATCACATCACGAAGCTGTTTGGGGATGCGTGCCTTGTCGCCAACGTGGTGCACCCAGCTATCGAGCGTGAACGCCGCAAGCTGGCGCTCCAGAACCGCCGAGGCATTGAGAAAGATGCCGGGAGGGATCGATCTGCCCGGCCAGCATCGCCCGCGGTGCGGCCCAGAAATACAGATCGTGCGGCCGTCCGTTGGCAACCGTGGCAAGCGCGGCATTGCCGGTTTGCGACCCGCCCGCCCACACCACCGCTGCAGATAATTCGCCTGGTTTGGCGGTACCGAGCACAGCAGCACCGAGGACAGATCGCCGATATCGATGCCCATCTCCAGCGTGGGTGTGGCGGAGAGGACATTGATCCGCCCTCCTTGAACGACAACTCCACCCCGCTCGCGGGTTTCGCGATCGAGCAGGCTCGAGTGCTCATGAGCAAAAATGCGGCGCACGTCCGCGTGAAAATACAGTTGCTGGTAAAAACCCAGATCATTGGCCGGAGAAGCCACATAGCTGCCCCAGCAACCGGATCGCCGGCACACCGTTCCAGCCAGTGTTGCCGCAGGGCCGGTCAGCGCTTCATGTCGACAAAGGGTACAGCGCCACGACGCCGCGCAATCCAGCACTTGCCAGCGCTCGGGTCTGATTCCCCATACCGCTATCCCGTCACGCTCGGCAGGGAGCGCGGAGCTCAACTCCTGCGCCGCGAGTGCCTGCAGGGCGATCCGGTAGACAATCGCCAGTTCGGTGTCGTCAAAAAACGCCTGGGCACGCAGCGGTTCGAAGCACTTGAACACCCATTCCTTGTAGAACGCATGACCGTCGCCCGTGCCGGTGACTGCGTCGCAGCGTCCGTAGTCCTGCAGACACACGAAACGCGGAGGCCGCGGTCCACTGAGAAGGCGAAACTCCGCCGGGTTGTTGCGATAGGAAAAAACGCTGCACCCTTTCGAGGCATAGAATTCGAGGGATTGATGCCAGATCGCGCCAATGCGCAACATGCGCGCCAGAAGTCCAAGCAGGAATACCCGAACGGCATCGCTGTCGATGACGCGCAGCGCATCCACATGCTCGCGCAATTGCGTAACGGTCTGCTCCAGCGCGGCCCCGAATGCCTCCTCATCGACCGCCACCGAGGCGCTTTGCGTACGCGGCAAGGTGCGCCCGATATGCGCGTCCTGTCCGAACTCACGAAAGATCGCCCAGGTCATGGCGCGCTCGACCAGGCGCTCGAGATAGTCCGTGTCGGGCAGCTGATCATCCCTGACCAGCGCTTCGTAATCGCGCAGCCAGGAGAGTTCCGGTGGCGTGAAGGTCTTGAGATAGTTGCGCCCGTGCGGATTGTCCCACCAGGTATTGCGCAGGGCAGCGGGCAGTTCCGCGAGCGTCAGTGGCGTGCCGGCTGTCGCCGCAGCGCGGATTACCTGCGCCAGCGCAGGCCGCATATTGAACCGCCAGGTGCGTGCCTCGAAGAAGCCCGCGCGATGCGCGGCATCCTGAACCGAGTCTGAAAACGCAATCAGCTTCTTGTCGGAATTGTAGCGGCTGCCGAACAACTGCCCGAGTTCCACGCTGGCAATACTCGCGGCCTGCGAACCGAGAATGGTCAACGTGCGATCACCCTCGCAGTAGGGGCAATCGTGGTGCGACTTCACCACCGTTGCCCCTTCGCGCTGCACGGTACGGTGGTTGTGTGCCACCTCGACCAGAAAGACAGCGCCGCCGCAATGGGTGCATTCGCTCGCTTCGGCGCCATTCAGTACCGCGCAATCAG
>JADIYI010000007.1 GCA_016705365.1 Gammaproteobacteria bacterium
GTGGCGCTGGTCCCACCGAGATCCACGCCCCAGAAAGAGCCGATCCGCCAACATCGCACAGCAGCGCTGCCGCGAGAACACCGCATAGGTCCATCGATGCACATCGGACTGAGAAGTTACCAGAAATTGCTGCTAATCACCGCTGAAAATTGCCCATGGAACATCACCGCGCAGCACCAACTTGCCAGTATCGACATCACCAGCGAGCAAGCATTCGACCCCGTGTTAGAACAGGTCCTTGTGAAACGCGGGCATCCTTTGCGCGCGTGGCGGTGTGGTGTACTGAAAGTGGAAATTCAAGACATCAGGCCGCCATCGGAGGCGGATATGCTCGCCATTGATATGATTGGCGTCTCCACAGAAAAAATGCTGCGGCACTGGCAATATCCGACGCGGGGGCAAAGTAACCAGTCGGGTAGCATGGCCTTGTTCAACAGGCGAGCATCGATATTGTCGGGCGCTTGACGCCACCCCACCATGGGAGTATCTATACCGCCCGGGCAGATGGCGTTGCAATTAAGCCGCTGCAGGCTGTACTCGTTGGCGATACACCGGGTCAGAGCCAATACAGCGCCTTTGAGGACGAATGCCGCAGTCCAAGCGTGTGCTCCCAACGCGGCCGAGGGAAGCCATATTGACAATAAATCCCTTGCTTTCAGCAGATGGGGATCGCCGCCTGGCACATCATGAACAAAGCCGTAGCAGTTGACCTGCATCACCCGCTCAAAATCCTTCATTTTGACTTCGTGGGTGTGATCAAGCGCAATATACCCGCGATATTGCACAGCGCGTTGAGCTTACCGTATTTTTCTACCACTTCAGCGACTGTCGCATTGACCGCAGCCTGGTCAGTGACATCACAGACCCTGGCACAGGCTTCCCCCCCGTTGGCGATGATGCCGTCAGCCACTTCCTGCACTGCTTCTGCTTTAAGGTCAACGCAGATGACCTTGCCACCCTCGCTGGCGATGCGTTCGGCCGATGCCCTGCCGATACCAGATGCGGCACCTGTAATCAAAACCACTTTGTCATCAAATCGTGCCATAACTACCTCTTTCTTGATTGTGCGGTGAGAACGGGAGAATCCTTCCTGGTGTTAACCGCGACATAAATCCGCGTGATTTCTGGTGATCGGACGCACGCCCGTATCGTCGCCGTATTGGCGTGATCAAAACGGATCGGCTTGTGGGTCGTTTGGATCGGGTGCGGGATGGCCCTGCGCGGGTACGCAGCTCATCCTGTCGGCGCGCAGGTTGTCGTAGTAACGATGAATCTGGGCAAAGTATCGCGACTCGAAAGTCGCGGTGAGGTGGTAAAGGAAGTCGAGAATCTCTGCGGCGCTCTCGTCGCTCAGGTGGCCGGGCAAATCAATGTGATGGTTTCGCTTGCGTGGTGGCATATGCCTCAGCGCTCCTTGCGCGCTGTGTCGGCTCGGGACTTGGCCTTTTGCGTGGCCCGCTCGGTGGCCTCTTTCAGGCGATAACTCTTGCCGGCGAGTTCGACGATCTCGGCGCGGTGCATCAGGCGGTCGACGAGGGTGACGACGCAGGCGGCGTGGGTGAAGACCTGGTTCCATTCCCCAAACGGTTTATTGGTCGTCAACACAACGGAGCGCTCGGCCTGGTAGCGCCGGGTGATGACCTCGAAGAGGAGGTCGGCGTAGCGGGTGTCGTAGGAGAGGTAGCCGATTTCGTCGATGGCGAGGACCGTGGGGTTGGTGTAGCGGCGCAGGCGCCGCGCGAGGCTGGTGGAGGAGTCCTGGGCGGCAAGGTCATGGAGCATGTCGGAGGCGAGCGTGAAGCGGGCGCTGTGGCCGTGCAACAGGGCCTGATGGGCGAGGTTTTTGGCGAGCATGGTTTTGCCGAGACCGTTGGGGCCGATCAGCACGATGTTGGTGGCATCGCGGAGGAAGTCGAGCGTGAGCAACTCCTCGATCAGGGGTCGGTTGCAGGTGGTAGGCCAGTGCCAGTCGAAGTCGGCGAGCGGTTTGAAGGT
Organism: Gammaproteobacteria bacterium; assembly: GCA_016705365.1. NCBI lineage: Bacteria > Pseudomonadati > Pseudomonadota > Gammaproteobacteria > Gammaproteobacteria bacterium. The sequence continues at coordinate 1,996 of JADIYI010000007.1, forward strand.
GCCGAGCCGGGCGTTGCCGAGGCGACGCGAGAGGGAGCGGCGCTGGCGTTCGGCTTCCTCGATGGCGAGCAGGCGTTCGAGCCAGGGTTCGGTGGCGAGGGTCTCGGCCTGTGCCCGCAGGCCGTAGAGGCCGAGGTGCTGCAGACGTGCGCGCAGGGCATCAAGTGTCATCGGTGCGGATGGCGTTGGCGTCGACGTGATCGCTGGCATCGGTTGGTTGCGCTGTGAGGGCCTCGTCTTCGGTGGTGTTGCTGGCATCGGTTGGCTCCGGCGTGAGGGGTTCGTTGTGGCTGGCATCGACGGGCTGCGGTGTGAGGTGTTCGTAATCGCTCAAGGGGTGGTTGCGCACGCTGAGTGCGCGCAGGCGCGGATCATCGGGCAGGTGCACCGCGAGGGGTGGCTCTTGCTGGCGGGCATGGGCGTGCTGATCGATGAAGTGACGCACGGCGCCGAGGTGCGCGCGGTCTTCGCGTAACGCGGCGGCGATGGCCGCTTCGAGGGCGTGACTGCCGTGGGAGTCGAGCAGCGCGAGGAGTCCGCGGGTGAGTGCACCGAGTTGCACGCCGTGGGTGGCGGCGCGCAGGAACAGCGCCTGCGTACTGGGCGCGGCATGCTGCAGCCGGTCCTGGGCACGGTGGGTGCGGGCGGCAGCCTTGTGAGCCACGAGGGCGGCGATATGCGCGGGGTCCTCGATCTGCTGGTCGCGGTCGAAACTGCGCCGGTGGCTGGCGATGACGGTTGCGCCGTCGAGGATACGCACGCCATCGAGCGTGGCGTAGACCGTGACCGTGCGCCGTACCAGCGTAGGGGGGACGGAGTAATCGTTGCGGTCGAAGCGCGCATACGGTGTTTTGCCGACGCTGACCTCGACCCGCTCCTCGGTGGGGAAGGGATTGGCGGGCAGCGCGATGAGGTAGGGCTGCTCGGCGGCGAAGACGCAGGCGATGCGCTGTGTCCGATCCTCGGGACACAACCGTGCGGCGGCCTCCCCCTGGCACCAGGCGAGCGCCTGGGCGTTGAGATCGTCGATGTCGCGGAACGTGCGTGCAGCAAAGAAGGCGTCGCGTACATACCGTATAGCCCGTTCGACTCGCCCCTTCTCATTCCCCCTTGCCACGGCTACAGGCTGGGGCTGGAAGCGGTAATGGGCGGCAAGGTCGAGCAGTGTGGGGTGGAAGCGGATCGCTGCATCACGGCGCTCCAGCACCGCTGATTTCAGGTTGTCGTAGAGCAGGGTTCTTCCAACGCCTTGAAAGTGCTCAAACGCTGCAACGTGACCGCGCAGGAAGTTGTCCATGGCGGCACCGAGGTAGAAGCGCAGGAACAGGTGACGCGAGTAGCTGAGGACCATCACGAAGGCCATCAACGGGCGCGTGGCACGCCCGACGGTGAGGCTGCCAAAGTGTGCCCAGTCGACTTGTGCCTGTTCGCCCGGGAGTGTGCGCAGGCGCAGATACGCCTCCGCTGCGGGTCGTGGCCGCAGCGGCGCGATCAGGGTGCGGAAGTGATCGATGGCCCCGGGGTAGCCGCGCTCGCGCACCATCGTAAAGAGTCGCGTGGCGCGTATCGTCGGGTACGCCGTGAGCGTCTCGAGGAGAAACACCCGGTACGGATCGATCAGTGACGCACGCCCCGCGTTCACCGCTACCGGCACACCGGCCTGGGCAAGCACCCGGCGCACCGTCTCGTGGTGCACGCGCAACTGGGTCGCGATGGTGCCGATCGGCCACTTCTCGGCGTAATGCAGGCGCTCGATCTCGGCTTCGAGTGCGCGCGGGATGGTCATGAGCGCAATTGCCCCGCCTCATAAGCGTGGGCGCAGGGCGTGCAGGCGCATAAACGGTGAGAGTGCACGGCCACAGAAGGTGCAGCGCGGCACGGGCGCTGCGTGGCGAGGGACAAATGACCGCTGTCGGGTGGCACTGCTGGCATAGGCGAGGGCTCGGAGTGGCGTGCTGGAATGCGCCGCCACTGTGCCGGCATCGCCATCGCCGAGGGAACCCTGATGCGTCACTCTTTGTTCTGCATGGCGCGTGCGCGCACGCCATCGGCGCTGCCGGGCCGCATGCTGGATCGCGCCATGACGGCTTGCCTGGTAACGCGCGGCGGCGCGCTTGCGCGAGTCATGCCGCCGCATCGCGGCGCAGTCCCCGGCGCAGTAAATCTGACCCCGATCACAGCGGCGGCAGATATGCACCTGCTCGCCACACCGGGCGCACACATACAAGCGATGCGATTCGGCGGGCTCCGCCATGCACGGTGTTTCCAGACGGGAACTGGACAACGCCATGCAAAACGCGCATAAAGGCACGGCGACCATGCCCTTGCGGTGATCGCATGAAGAAGGCCCGGGGTTCTGTCAGGAATTTGTCCGGGCCTTCGCTTTTTGGGCATCCCGGTCAGCATAGCGCAGCTGTCGCACTCGACTCATGAGGGCGCCGGCGTTCAGCACAATCGCAGTCGATACCGGGACGTGGCCGATCCGATCGGATCGCGCCTCCAGAACCCATCACACGCACAGCTACCGCCCCGCGATGCCGGCAACCGGCTCATGCATCAGCTGTGGCGAAATCCCAAAGAATCACGCGGTTCTAGGTCGCGGTTAACACTACTGACCTATATCGGCGCATTGGCACTCAAGATGGAATGTTTTCAGGCAGTTCGCGCCGCGGGTGTGGTGGCTGCGTTAGTAGGAGCCGGTATTCTGGCGGCAGAAAAACTTTCCACGCCCGATGCCGATAGCTTCTGGGTTATTTTTGTTCTTGTCGGTCCGGTCCTGCTGGCCATCGGTAACCTCTATCGTACGCTGCGCTGGCCCAAAGGCGTATCTGCCGATGCGTTGGCCCCGGGGATACTGGTTGCCGCCGCAATGATGTTGCTGGGTGCCGGATTCTTGCCTGGTTTCTCGCTCGCGGTACCGATGGACCAAAGCCTGTCATTCATTCTGATCGCCGTACAGGCCCTGGTCTTTGCGGGGATGTTTTTGCTGCTGCTGTTGCTGCAGAAAGCTGGTGGACCGGTTTTTCTGAGTCTGTTGGGATCTGTCGGCGCCCTTGTCGGTGTACCAGTCGCAATATTTCTGCAGGGTGAAACGCCGCCAGAAGGGCTCTTTCTCGGGGCTACCCTGATTGCCGTTGGCGTTACCATGCTTACGATTGGCAATGCTACGCGTGAACAGTCCAATACTCCCAGAGCGGCCTGGTAGCGGCAATGCAATCAAGTTGCCGAAGCCTCAAATTCATCTCTGCTGCAGAGCTCCTCTTCTTCTGAAGAGTGATTAGCCATGAACTTGAGGTGGTTTGATCAACGACTCAGCAGGAATACCCAAGCCTTCGTGAAGCTTCCAGATCATCTTCAAAGTCAGCGAGCGTTTATGATTAAGAATCTCGTAAACGCGATTACTTTTGCCGATCATCGGCTCCAAGTCTTTTACGGTCAAGCTCTTGCGTTCCATTTCGAACTTGATTGCCTCAACAGGATCAGGCAAATCCATCGGGAAATTTTTGGCCTCATAAGCCTCGATAAGTGTGACCATGACATCCAGCTTTTCACCTTCCGGGGTGTCTGGCCCAGCCATCATCAGGCTTTCAATTTCATTTAATGCCGCACGGTAGTCAGCATCAGTTTTAATCGGTTTGATGTCCATGATTAATCCTCCGGTAGTTAAATGGTTTGCACATCAATCTTGTCGTATTGCACATGGGTGCCAATAAAGCGGATATATACAACCCTGTAGGCGTAATTGATCCACACGACAAGTCGATACTTGTTCCCCGCAATATTGAACACCGCTCGGCCGTCTTTAAGGATGCTGGCATTCCTGAAGGCCTGCTTTACCTCGGCAGGTGACCTCCAGTCCGCATGCAAGGCATGACGGTACCAGGCCAATGTTGGCTCTTTGGCATCCTGATATTCCGGGTTCTCTTCCCAGAAGGCTTTCAGTGTCGATAGTGCGATGATTCTCATGTTACCGACATGCTAGTCCCAAAATGGGACTTTTACAATTGGCTTTTTTGGTCGCTCGCACATATTGCTAACGTAATCAACCTGTATCTCCTCTTGGTATAGCGTTCGAATGAGGCATCCAGTGCTTATGGGTTTGTGGAAAAATAGAACTTTTCGAAGGAATCTCTAAGTATGGTATTTTTCATGGTATCGCCGTTTATCAGGAAAATAAGCCATTGAATATAAAAGATAAAAATGGCTTGTTTACAATCGAGTGGGAGTGACCGGAATGAGTAACACATTGAAATATAAAAATAAAATAAGCTCAATTGATAATACAATCCGCGTTATCAATGTTTTTTAGAAACTTCTCGACAGGAAGGGAGTTGAATCCGGCTGCACAACGCAGTGGGTGAGGGCATGACGAAATCCTCGAAACAGAAATGGGTCTTTCCCGCACGCTTCCGTGCTGGAGCCTATAGCTGGAAATCCTCCAGGTTAGCTTGCCAACGACGTCGCGAAGCTGTTTCCGAAATCAAAAAGGTTGCGAAGCAGGAGCCTGTTCTCGCCGCAGAAGGCGCGGTTCGCCTGATAGAAAAGCTTTGGCCTGCCTTGGAGCATGTGGACAGTTCCAGCGGTGCCTTGGGTTCCGCAGTGAACAAAACACTTTATGACCTGATTCCCTTAATCATCAATGCGCCGGCTGAGGCCAAAACGCGCGACAAATGGCTCGAACGGGTATGGCAGGCCATGGAAGATGATGGCGTCGATTACCTTGGCCCGGTGGGTGACCGCTGGGGCGAGCTATGTGGATCGTTGGAAACAGCCAATCAGTGGGCAGAGGAATTGATGCCAACGCTGAAGTCGTGCTGGACTGACCCGAATCCGGGTAACTATTTTCATGGCGCATCGGCCTGTCTGTCCTGTCTGTTGGTGGCCAGACGTCACCAGGATCTGCTTGACCTGCTGGCGCTGGACCGCAAACCCTTCTGGCATTATCGCCGCTTCGGTGTTGAAGCAATGCTGGCGATGGGCAAGAAGTCGGAAGCCCTGAAATACGCCGAGGCATCGAGAGGGCTCAACCAACCTGATTCGGCGATTGACCAAGTCTGCGAAGAAATCCTGATTTCCTCCGGCCTGCAGGACGAGGCTTATCGGCGCTATGGGTTAAGCGCGGCCCAGGGCAATTCGTATCTCGCGCGGTATCGTGCTGTGGCGAATCGCTATCCGATGATGGAGCCGGCAGAAATGCTTGCTGATCTAATCAAGACCACGCCGGGAGAAGAGGGCAAGTGGTTTGCAACCGCGAAGAAACTCGAGTTGTTTGATCTGGCACTGGAACTCGCCAACCAGAGTCCCTGTGATCCGAAAACGCTGACCAGGGCGGCCAGGGATTATCTTGACTCGGCACCGGCATTTGCTCTCGGTACCGCCATGGCGGCGCTGCGTTGGTTGAGTGAAGGGTGGGGTTACGAGGTGACCAGCATCGATGTGGTGGCCGCGTATTACCTGGCGATGGACGCTGCCACCCGATTGAATAAGGCTGACGAAGTCAGCGAGCAGATGCGGCTGCTCGTCGAGGTGAACGACAATGCCGGAAGACAGAACGCGGCCAGACAGTTTGTTCGCCAGGCTCTGCAGGGGCGAATGCGAGACCATGGGGACGACAATTCCCCCGTGGGCGAAAATGGATGACTATTTGGGCGTTGATAAAGGTAACATATATGCTACCATCTGGATCACATGATCGAGATTAGGGAATACCTTGATGCCGAGGGAAGCAGTCCATATGCCAAATGGTTCAATCGTCTGAATGTCGCCGCGGCGGTCAAGGTGGCGACAGCCGTCCATCGGATGGAGCAGGGAAATTTCTCTAACGTGAAAGGTGTGGGTGCCGGCGTCTATGAGTACCGCATCGATTTTGGTCCGGGGTACCGGATTTACTTCGGCAAGGAGGGCGACCGGTTGGTGTTATTGCTCGCGGGCGGCACCAAGAAACGCCAGGACGCGGATATTTCGGCTGCAAAAGGGCATTGGCGCGACTACAAACGCCGATAACGGCAAGAGGTGTAACGATGGCTCTGACAAAAGATTTTAAGGACACCATTCAGGCACGCGCTCAACGGGATCCTGCGTTCCGTAAGGCTCTGCTGCAGGAAGGAGCCGAATGCCTGCTCGCCGGTGACGTCGATACGGGCAAGGCAGTGCTGCGCGACTATATCAACGCGACGATGGGGTTCGAGGAGCTCTCCCAAGTCTTCGACAAATCGAGCAAGAGCCTCATGCGCATGTTTGGGCCGAAAGGGAATCCTCAGGCGAGTAACCTGTTTGCTGTGATCCACTACCTGCAGGAGCAGGAGGGTATACACCTCGAAGTCAAAGCACGGAGGGTGGCCTAGGGATTTGTAAGGCAGCGGCCAATTGGCCAATATTCAAAGTATTTTTAAGCATTTTCTGAGCATGGTATTTTTCATGGTATTGCGAATTAGAGGGAAAATAAGCCATTGAATATAAAAGATAAAAACGGCTTGTTTACAATCGAGTGGGAGTGACCGGTATTTTTAATGCATTGATTTTTATGACTGAAAGTGCATTGGATGATCTGAGCAAAATAGACGCGGATAGGGAATGATGGCTGAATCATGCAGTCATAACAATCTGCGCGGAGTGGATTTCATGCCAAGGCAGAACAGTGACAGCGGAACGTGTCTGTCGGTTGTCGCCGCCATAAACCAGCCATGCTTGTCCGGCGGTGTTACCGGCCAGTTTTCGCCAGAATTCCAGCCCCTTGAAGTAATCCTTATTGATGGTTTGTCCAGATTTGATTTCCATCGGTGACAGATGGGTGCCATGGTCAATCAGTAGGTCTACCTCGTGTCCCGGACGATCACGCCAGAAGTAAAGGTTCGAGGTTTCACCCGCGTTATAACGGGCTTTCAGCAATTCACTGATAACCCAGGTTTCGAATAAGGCACCCCGTTGAACGTAGGTAGACAGTTGTTCGTGGTTTTGGATGCCGAGCAACCAGGTTGCAAGACCGGTATCCAAAAAATAGAGTTTGGGTGTTTTGACTAGACGCTTATTGAAATTCTGATGATGTGGCGGCAACAGATGCACGATGTAACTTGCTTCCAGCACGGATATCCAGGCCTTGGCCGTGTTATGCGTAATCCCGCAGTCGTTGGCCAGCGAGGAAAGATTGAGGAGTTGTCCGGTCCTGCCTGCGCACAATTTCAGGAAGCGTTGAAAGGTTCCCAAATCCTGGACGTTGATTAATTGCCGGACATCTCGTTCCAGGTAAGTGCGCACATAGTTTCCATGCCAGGGGTGTGGTTCAAGTCCGCGGTCGAAGATTGGGGGGTAGGCGCCATCAAAGAGAATCTTATCGAGGTTCTGGTCAACTTTTTCTGCGCGCTGTAACTCGTCGTAAGTCATGGGTAGCAGCGTCAGTAATGCAGCTCTGCCTGCGAGACTCTGTGTGATCCCTGACAACAGGCCAAATTGCTGGGAACCCGTCAGGATAAATTCACCGGGTTGTTGTTTCTCATCGACGCGGGTCTGAATATAGGAAAACAGGGAAGGACAACGTTGCGCCTCATCCAGGATGGCACCCTCGTTGAATTGGTTCAAAAAGCCACGGGGGTCCGTTTCCGCAAATTCCCTCTGGTCGAGATCTTCAAGCGATACATAACGATGCTCGGGGAAAGCATGTCGAACCAGGGTGGACTTTCCAGACTGGCGTGGACCCGTGATGACAAGCACTGGATAGCCACTGGCGAAGTGTTTAAGTCTGGATTCCGCGTTTCGGGAGATATAGGTCACGATTGGTTTCTGTTGGCTTTCCATGACTACATTATGGAATTATTCGGCTAATTGTCAATGTAATTCTCAATTAGCTGATTTATGGGTGTTGATTAAACCCTGCCTTCCAAAGAGGTAGGTACCAATAAACATATGCTCGTTAGTTCTAATTGATCAATAAATTCTGAGCATGGTGTTTTTCATGGTATTAGGCTGCAGGCCAAAAATATCTTCATGAATATAAAGAAGAAAACCCGCTTATTTATAATCGAGTGGGAATGACCGGAATTGGCAACACATAGGCAGTTACACAGATTTAGTTACAGTCCCGAGTAAGTGGAGGCTCGCACTGGAGCAGTATATCTTCCACATCGACGATAGTTATTGCCACCACTCTTCCCGATACGCAGAATAAGTCCGATGTAATGGCTTGCGTTCTCTTCATATTAAATCAAGTCATCTACAGTGACTTCCAGGACGTTGGCAATAGCCCTGTAGGCATCAACCCGTCCTTCACGCTTGCCGGTCTCAATCTGCGCGATATACGCCTGTGACAGGCCTGCAGCATCAGCCAAAGTAGCCTGTGACAAGCCACGGTACTCACGCCAAACTTTCACTGCGTTCACATTGGCCAGCAATAAATCAACGATATCAGACGGCACCAGTTCATCCTCGCCTGCCGCCAGTGTGGCTTCGGCCTTATCAAAAGCGGCTACATCGTCCAGCATTTCAGCCTTTTCGATTAATGCCCGGTAGTCGGCAATTGGCACCACCGCATACTCGGGCACGCCATTGTTCTCAATGATCTGTGTACTCATTTGTAGATACCTCCACGTGGGCCAACATCTAACACAAGAACCGTTACCTGTTCGCCTTCAATCTTGTAAATACCACGATACCCGCCAATCCGCAGACGATAACCTTCCCGGCCTGCCAGTTTTTTAACATTCCAATGGCCACGGCTATCCGCTATTTCCTGAAATGCAGTACGAAACTGGTCAGCAACGTTTGCGGGCAGTTTCCGAATGCCTTTAATTGCTTTCCTGCTGTACTGCACTGTGCTCATGTGTAAAATATAGCATTATGCTATATTTATTCAAGTAAAAATATTGCTTATTGCTAATCGAGTGGGAGTGACCGGCACTGACGGGCAATGTCAGGCACCGCCTGGTAACAACAGACTCCAGGGCCACGAAACCCGGCGTAATTGCCGGGCTTTTTCGTTTATGCAGGGGTGATCCTGTTTTCGACCTTATGTTGGCGGGCATTCACAGGCGGTGGCAAATAATGTTTGCCTTTGCTGTGACCATCACGGCCAGTGCCTTCAAAAAATGTCTGTGACTTCGGATCGGGCAGGTCCAGGGAGTTGTAGTTACAGTGTCTCCAGAGATGCCATGGGCACAAACAGCTTCATGGGGTTGGCGGTCAACGGCAAGAAGAAGTCGAACGATTGGTAGAAGGCCAGTGCGTCGTTGTCGAGCACATCGAGGACGACGCCCATGGCGGGCAAGCCCTTCGGGTTGCTCGCTATCTGATAGGCATGCCTTAGCGCATGCGCCAGCGTTTTTGCTCCCAGGCCTTGCCGATGCAACCGTTGGTCGATGCCGAGTCGCGCCAGTAAAATGATGGGAACGGGATAGCGCGGCAGGCGATACGGGTCTGGCAGTTCTTCGCGCACCAAAGTCTGATGGGCCAGCGTGTAGTACGCGGCTACCTGAGGCTTCGCTGAACTGTCCCCGGTGGTACTGTCTTCGGTGGTAAAGGGGAGTACAAAGGTTCGGTTCAGGTTCAGTGCCATGTTCTTCGCCGCATAGCGGCGAAGATACACGTTGATGGACTCCTTGCCGCAATCAAATGTTTTGACATTGATCGCGCGTGGATCCAGTGGCAAAAACTCAACGGTCGGCATTCAGCACGAAGCCCTCTTGGTCAAGTGCTTGTGCTGCCTTACGAAGCCTGGCTGTTGGCGCAGGCGGATTGTCACAGGCCTCGCAAAAAGCGTCGAACTGCGCATTGGTCAGTTGAATACTGCTGTAGGCTTCCAATACTTCAGGCGCATGTTGCTTCACCAGCTGAGTGACATAGGCCTTGATACTGGTTAAGCCCGACGCACGTGCCGCGCGCTCTGCCAGTGCATAGGTTTCTTCATCCCACTGCATTTCATAACGTACAGGTTTGGGCATAATCATCTCCGAAAATTCTCTACGGAATAAATCCGTAACGAGGGAAAGTATTGCGGAGTGTTTCCGTAAAAGCAAGGAGAGCGTTCAGGAGTCCGTCCGTGGCGCTCATTGACTGTAACAGTACAGTATGAGAGTCTGCCGATGCTGTATTCTTACAGTGTATGGAAAATGATAGACACCAACTTCGAGCAATTATCGCAGCCGTACTCGATAGAATCGGGTTCCCTGCTGCCGGTGATCTTCAACATTTTCTCGCTTTGGCGTCTTACCGGGCAGCAGCAGATGACGCTGCTGGGGTTGAGCAATGAAAAGACGCTCTACAACTGGAAAAACCAGCCGGGAAAAGCAAAGCTGACCCGGGACTGTCTGGAACGGGCCAGCTATATCCTGGGTATCTACCGGGCGTTACAGATTCTCTTTCCGGATGAGGCGCAAAACGATCGGTGGATTCATGCAGCCAATGACAATCCGCTGTTCGATGGCTCGGCGCCAGTGGACAAAATGTTGGGTGGTTTGGTCGTCGACCTGGCGGTTGTTCGAGAGCATCTCGATAGTCAACTGTCATGAGCACCGCCCACAGTGCCAGCAGCTTTTCGCCCTCGGACTGTTGCTTTTGGTTGTGTGACAGGGCGGTGTGCCTGCCAAACTGCTGGGATCCCGTCAGGATAAATTCGCCGGGTTGCTGTCGTTCATCGACGCGTGTCTGCAGATAGGAAAACAGGGCAGGCAGGACAGCGTTGCGCCTCTCCAGGATGGCCTCCTCGGTAAACTGGTTCAAAACCCCCCGTGGGTCTGTTTCGGCAAATTCCCTCTGGTCGAGATCCTCAAGCGAAACATAGCGGTGTTCGGGACACGCACCCATGGTCATCTGTAACGCCATCGGCGCGAGCAAGTGCCATTCCACCATCACCGTGACTGCGAATGCGCGGCTGGCGGAAACATCATTTTTAGCGACAAGTCATCCGTCATACGGCGGATGCGGTATTCAGGAATCTCTGTCTTAATAGCCCCGACGTTTGTCCGCCAGACTTTGCGGTGCCTTGTGACTCTACACTAACAGAGGAGCTCGAAAATGAGCGAAACACTGAAGATGAATACAGCACTAATATTGCTGAACAAGCGATATTGGCTGGCACATTTCCTGATTGTCGCCGCGATTTGTATCGCCGGGCTGATTTATCTTGGCGGCGCCACCTATATGGGAAGTCCGCCGCGGGTCGACTTCGTGTCGCCCAGCGGTGAGACAGTGATATCCCAGGACCAAATCATACTTGGACAGAAAGTGTTTCACCTCAGGGGCCTGATGACTTACGGCTCTTTTTGGGGTGACGGTGCGGAACGAGGGCCGGATTTCACGGCCGACGCCTTGCACCGGACTGTTGTCGGCATGAGAAATTTCTATGAAAACGAGTTGAAGGAACGTGAGGGTCCTGAAGCTCTGACGCAGTACCACAGGGATGCGATCGCTGCCAGGGTAATACGGGAGATCCACACCAACACCTGGGACGAGGACGCCGGGAACATTCGGCTCAACGACGCTCAGATCAACGCATTCCGGGAATTGAACGATCATTACACTCGGATGTTTACCGATTCCAAATATTCAGAAGCATTCGATCCGGCTGGATTCATCTCGGACCCGGACGACATTCGGAACCTGACATCATTCTTCTTCTGGGGAGGGTGGGTTTCCGGTGCCAATCGGCCGGGCGAAACCTACAGCTATACGCATAACTGGCCCGGTGACGTGGCGGCCGGCAACACGCCGACCCAAGCAACTTTTTTCTGGAGCGTACTTTCGATTTTCGCACTGTTTCTGGGTATCGGAGCAGTCCTGTACGTATACGGCCAGATGAAAACGGCGCCTGTCGATGTGTTCGATAGCGACGACGAAGGCGGGAGCCAGACCTATCTCACTACCTACGATCTCGAGAACGAATACGTTCGTCCCACCCAGCGGTCCACCTACAAATTTTTTGTTCTGGCCATCGTGGTGTTCGGTGTTCAGATACTGGGAGGCGTCATTGCCGCAACCGACTTCGTCCGTCCTTTCGGTGTTTCTCTGAACGAACTCATCCCTTTCAGTGTTGCTCGGAGCTACCATACCCTGCTGCAGATATTCTGGTTCTTCATGTGCTGGGTCGGTTACACGTTATTTTTCCTGCCCAGGATATCGAAAGTACCGAAAGGCCAGAAGTTCCTGATCAACGTGCTGTTTGCGCTGTGCATGATTACCGGTGTAGGCGCCCTGGTGGGCATCTATCTCGGACAGACGGGGATGATCACGGGCGATATGGCGTACTGGTTCGGAAGCCAGGGCTGGGAGTTCATGGAACTCGGGCGATTCTTCCAGATGACCCTGCTGGCCGCGTTCAGCCTGTGGATATTCATAATCTACCGTGGCGTGAAGCCGTGGCTGACAAGAAAGAATATCTGGTCGGTTCCCTCGTGGCTTCTTTACGGCAGCGGAATAATGGTCATGTTCCTGTTCTTCGGCCTGCTGGTGCAGCCGGAGATGAACTTCGCCATTTCGGACTACTGGCGCTGGATGGTCGTTCATATGTGGGTTGAGGTTACTTTCGAAGTATTCACAACCGTCATCATCGGCTACATGCTCGTCCAGATGGGTCTGATCACGCGACTGATGGCGGAACGCGTTATCTTTCTCGCCGTGATGCTCTTCCTGATCACCGCAACAATCGGCATTTCCCACAACTTCTACTGGATTGCCAAACCGACCGGGATCATCGCGCTTGGTAGCGTGTTCTCGACCCTCCAGGTTCTGCCGCTGCTCTTGCTTACCCTTGATGCATGGCAGATGCGGCAGGAGGGCAACAGGGCCGAAGAGTACCGTATCCAGGGAAAGCAGACCTTTGTCATGGAGGGTGTCTGGCTGTTCATACTTGGTGTCAATTTCTGGAATATTTTTGGCGCGGGAGTATTGGGCTCGCTGATCAACCTGCCGATCGTCAATTATTATGAACATGCAACCTACCTGACCGGCAACCATGCTCACGCCGCCATGTTCGGGGTAAAAGGCAATATTGCACTGGGTGGAATGCTGTTCTGCTGCCAGCATTTGTTCCACAAGTCTGCCTGGAATCCCAAACTGATCAAGACGGCGTTCTGGTCGCTCAACATCGGGTTGGCGATGATGATGTTCCTCGATCTGTTTCCGGTCGGACTGTATCAGACCTGGGTCGCCTTCACCGAGGGAACCTGGTACGCACGATCTGCGGAGATCGTAACAGGGCCCGTGTTCGCAACCTTGACTTACATGCGTTCGATTGGCGGGGCCGTGTTCATCTTCGGCGGTGTAATACCTCTTGTCTGGTTCATCGTGTCGAGAGCTACCTCGATTCGCCGTAAGGAGGAGGACGTCGAGGAAGGCGAATGGACAGTCTACGCACGTGAGTGGGCTGCCCAGAAGGACCCATCATTGGGCGGATAATAAGCACGCAAAAGAGGCTGCTCCTGACCCTGATCATTCCATGAATGGTCAGGGTCAGGGCGTTGAGGGGAATGAGTGAGGAAGTGTTCGGAGTGATCTTTTCAGAAGAGGAGAGGAGATGAGCAATGAATAGTTTTGGCTATCGATGCACGCCCCGGCGCTCCGCATTATGGTTCATCGTGGTCGGTGCATTGACGCTATGCCCGATGATGACCATAGCTAAAACCATAATTCCGGAGAATCCGCCAGCATCGGAAAGTCACCATATAGGTCAGGTCAGCCTGACGGTGACGGGTGCTTTTGCCGGCATCAGCACCGAGTATTTCGAGCAAACCGTCACCGATGCCATTGCTGCCAGTGGGCTTCTTTCCAGTACCGACGACAGCAACAGCACACAGTATCAGCTGGAAATTCGCATCATCAAAGTCAGTGCGCCATCATTCAGCGCAAGGATGGAAGTCAGCATGAATGCGGTCTGGGAGCTTCATGGTGGCGCCGGGAATACGCTGTTACTGCACAAGAATGTTCAATCGACCTATACCGGTGGAGCATTCGAGGGCGGGCTGATTGGCGCCAACCGCGTTCGTGCCGCGACAGAAGGTGCCGCGAGGGAGAATGTCCGTATTGGCCTCGAAGAGTTGGCCTCCCTGAATCTCGAACAAGGACAGGTGTCACAGGTGTTAACGAAAAATTGACCCCAAAAAGGGGACCAAAAAGGGGACAGATTTATTTTTCCAGGACCAAAAACAAAAAGCGACCAAAAAGGGGACAGATTTATTTTTTCGAGCGGCCCGACCCAAGTCGGTTGCTGCTTCGCGCACTGGACTGGCGGCCCTCCGGGCGACCCTCGGTTTCGGTCGGTCCCGATCCTGCTGCGCAGTCTCCCTCCCTCCCTCCCTCCCTCCCTCCCTCCCTCGGCGCTGGTCCTTTATGTTCGCTACGCAGTAGCCGTCTTGCGTTTTGCGTCTTGCGTTGGGCGTGGTGCGATAAATAAATCTGTTCTTTTTTAAGAAATTGTTGCAATGTAGAAAATGCGGGCAGTATAATGCCGGCGTCATGTGTTGAGCGGGGAGTTGCGGTGCACTTCAGGATTCGCAAGAACGTGGTGCAGTTCATCCGCACCACCTACGATCCGGAGCTGAAGCGTCCGAAGGCTGCGGTGGTCGGGCGTATTCCATTGGGAAATCCGATTATTTCCAAGGAGTTGCACGCTGAACTCACGGAAGAGGAATATGTTCAGGCCTGCGCCTGGATCGAGCACGAGCAGCGTACCACCGGGCTCCGCGAGGAGCTTGCCGCACGGACCTTGGCCGAGACTCTCGCGGCCGCCAATCGCTGGTTCCAGCGCCAGGATAATCTTTCGGAACTGGACTGGATTACGGGCAGTATACTTCCCGAGCTGCAGTTGCTGCGAAAGACCATCAAGCGCGTGATCGACTGACGCGATTCACCTTGCCGAACGACACCCGATGAAAACGCATGACAGCCACTACCTGGCAAACCCGAAGCACCAGCACCCCACAAAAAGCCCAGAACGCGAGACCAACTCCCGGCCTCTCTTTCTTCCTCTTCCCCCCGAACCCGGCACGAGCCGAGTGACGCAAGGTGGTTGCTGCGTAGCGAACATAAAGGACCAGCGCCGAGCGAGGACCGGAGACTGCGCAGCAGGCTCCGGGCGGAGAGAGGGCAGCCCGGAGGGCCGCCAGTCCAGTGAGCGGAGCAGCAAGTGCCTTGCGTCGGGCCCGAAAAAAAATAAATCTGTCCCCTTTTTGCCTTTTTGATGCAAAAAATAACCCCTTTTTGATTGTATTTACCAACATTGGAGCATATGAAATGAAGATGAACGAATTTGTGCAGCAACTGCGCACCGAGAACGAAAAACTGATCGGCAACATGCCGGAAAAGCGCACCGCGCGGCTCGTGCGCGCGATCGTGAGCCAGATCGGAGCGCAGATCGACCAGACCGATGAAGGCGTCGTACAGATCCCGGGGCTGGGACGCTTCACCGTGAAGCAGGTCACCCCCGAGGGTAAAAGCACGGCGGAGAAGCGCATGTTCTTCCGCCGAATCAAACCCGCCAAGGCACCAGCCGGAGAATAAAGCGGTAGCCGCCCCGGGGGAGTGCGCAAGCGCACGGCCCCGGGCATGACAGGCTGCGCCGGACTCCCAAGGTCCGGTAACATGGGGCGCGGCGCTCGAGTGGCGCCGTGTTTTCCCTTGTTCATCACGGAAACCTCGTGCCGCCCAGACTGTATCTCCATATCGGAATCAACAAGACCGGAACCAGCGCCATCCAGCGTTACCTGAGCAGCCATCGCGCCGAGCTCGTGCGCGAAAGCGTGCTGTACCCGGTCACCGGACGGGCCGGCGAAGCGCATTACGGCCTCAGCCGCGCACTCGGCTTTGCCCACGGCAAGCCGCCGGTGAATGCGCCGGAACTCGAAGCCCTGCGCGGCGCGCTGCTCGAGGAGGTGCGGGCCAGCGATGCACAGAGCGTGATCCTCAGCTCCGAGGATTTCGTGCTGCGTGGCGACATCGCGCGCGTGCGCGAATTCCTTTCCGCCTTCGACTGCCGCATCGTCGTGTACCTGCGCCGCCACGATCACTGGTGGCTGTCGTCGTATAACCAGGCGGTGAAGATGGTCGCGAACCCGCCCTGGGAACCGGGCATCAACGCCTACCTGCAGTTCTGCCGCAAGCGCAAGAGCGCGCGCGCCAGCCATCGTGAACTGCTCGAGCGCTGGGCCGAGGTGTTCGGCGTGCCCGCGATTTGCGTGCGCCCCTACGAAGCGGCCCAGAACGAGGGCGGCGTGGTCGCCGATTTCCTGCGCACCACCGGCCTCGCGGAACTTGCCGCGGGCGCGGCGGGCAGCAGCGAACGGGTCAACGAATCGCTGGCCGGCGACGTGGTGCATATCCTTGACCTGGTGCAGCGCGCGCGGATCTCGCCGCGCATGCGCGAGACACTGAAGATAAAGCTGCTGGCCGAGCGCGTAGCGGCGCCCGCCGCCGCGGTGGACCTGATGCGCCCGCGGCTGCGCCGGCGCCTGATCGAGGAAAACCGCCCCGATTACGAATACATCGCGCGCACCTTTCTCGGGCGCGAGGACGGCGTGCTGTTCCGCGAGCCCGAGCCGCGTGGCGATGAGGCCTGGGAAGCGCCGCCGCTGCCCGACAAGGTCGCGGTGATCGGGCGCATCCTCAACCTGCTCGACGACGCCGGCTGAGCGGCGCGCCGCGATGAGCCGCCCGAACAGCATATCCGTGGTGCTGCATGTCGGCATGCCCAAGTGCGGCAGCAGCGCGCTGCAACTGGCGCTGTCGGGCTCGCCGGAACTGCGCGACCGCGACGCTCGCGCGCTGCGCTACGTGGCCCTGCTAGGCAATGGAAAGCTGTTGCAGGGCAGCGCGTTGCGCGACCGCGCGGCGAATCTTTCCAGCGGCTACGTGGCCTCGGTGCGCGTTGCGCATCTGGGCGGCTTCGCCGGCGTGCGGCGCCGGGGCGTCGCGGGGCAATTGCGCGAGGCGGCCAGCGGCGGTGCGCGCCTGCTGCTCTCGAACGAGGCCTGGGGGCACGAGCACGCGGAATTCCGCGACACGCGCATCCTCGAACAGCTCGGCGTCGATGCCGAGGTGGTGATCTACGTGCGTCCGCAGGTGGCGTGGTGCAACTCGGCGTGGTGGCAGTGGGGGGCGTGGAAAGACGTGCCACCGCAACGCTGGGTACGCAACCAGCAGCAACGCGTGGGCTGGGCGGATGTGGTCAATGGCTGGCAGCAGGTGCCGGGTGTGTCGAAAGTGCATGTGCGCCTGCTGCCGCCCGATATCGTGGCGGATTTCTGCGCCCTGCTGGGCGCCGCCGCGCCGCGCCACCGCCGCGGTCAACCCGAGCCTGCCCGAGACCGTGTTGCGCGTGTTCCAGCGCCACCGCTGGCTGCGCGCCACGCCCGACGATTCGGCGATCGAGTTCGCGATCGGGCGCCATCTGCATTTCGAGGGTGCCGGCACGCCGTGGGTGCTGGATGCAGACACCTGCGCGCGCATCGTGCACGAAAGCCATGGCAGCAATCTCGAACTGCTCGAACTGCTCGATGACGAAAGCCGCGCGCGGATGCGCGATGACCCGGCGTGGTGGTCCGCGCAGTTCTACGCCGGTCGCGGCGTGCAGGGCTGGAAGCCGCCGCCCGCGAATGCCGCGCAATCCGACCAGCTCGCGGCCGCGGCGCTCGATGCGCTGTTTCGCGTCGACACACAACTGCTCAAGGCGCAGGCCCGCATCCGCAAGCTCGAGGCCGCTCCGCAAACGCATCCGTGGATCATGAGCATGCGCAGCCTGCTCGCCGGCATGCTCGAATCCATCGCCGGTGGCGCGGGGCTGTTCCGCCCGCGCGCGGCGCGCACCGAACACGCCGGCGAGTGGCTGGTGCTGTCACCGGGTCTGATTCCCACCACCGATATCTACCTGCGCACGCGCCTCGGCGAGCAAGCCCGCTATATCGATACCCGGGCCACGCGGGCCGCCGCTTGCGTGCTGCCCGATGGCGCGTGCGTGATCATCGTGCGCCATGCGCCGCGCAGCTGGCTGCGTTGGCTCGAACAGCACCGCGCCCGGCTCGCGCGCGTGGTCTACCTGCTCGATGACGATATTCCGCAGGCGATGCGCGCCGGCGAATTGCCGCTCTACTATGCCTGGCGCACCGCGTGGCGTTATGCATTGGCGCGGCGCGCGCTGGAGCGGGTGTGTTCCGAGGTGTGGGTCTCGACCGACGAGTTGAGGCGGCGCTATCCCGAGGCCGCGGCGCGCGTCTGCGAACCGCTGTACCTGCCGTGCGCCAACCGCGCCGCACCCGAGCGCATCTATTTCTATCACGGCAGCCGGGCGCATCGCGACGAGATCGCCTGGCTGGTGCCGGTGGTGCGTGAGCTGCAGGCCGCGCAAAGCGACTGGCACTTCGAGATCTTCGGTGACGCACGGGTGCGGCGCCTGTTCGCGGGCATCCCGCGGGTGCGGGTGCGCCCCCCGATGCGCTGGCCCGAATACCTCGCGCATGCCGCCGGTGCGCATTACCTGGTCGGGCTCGCGCCGTGTTTCGATACGCCGTTCAACCGCGCGCGCTCGCATGCCAAGCTGTTCGATATCACGCGCCTCGGCGCCGCCGGGGTCTACTCCGCACTGGCGCCCTATGCCGGGAAGATCGAGCCCGGTGCAACCGGCGTGCTGTGCGCGAACAAGCCCGGCGAGTGGGTCGAGGCGGTGCTCGCGCTGATGCGTGACGAAACCACGCGCCACGCAATTCACCAACGCGCGCTCGCCTGGTGCGAACACGAGGCCCGCGCGAAACGGGAGCTGCCGTGAGCCGGCGCCGCATCGGGGTGCTGTCACGCGGTATCCGCCGCATCCCGGTGCTGGCGCAGTTTCTCGATGCCGAGGTCGTGTTCTGTTCGGGGCTGTTCGCGCCGCGCAATCTCGCTGCGATCGCGGGTTGGGGCCGGCGCCCCGGCACCGCGCGCGCGCGCCGTTACGCCGCGCGCCACGGCCTGCCGTTCATCGCGCTCGAAGACGGTTTTTTGCGCTCGCTCGGTCTTGGCAGCGAGGATCCGCCGCTGTCGCTGGTGATCGATGACGAGGGCATCTACTACGACGCGAGCGGCCCCTCGCGGCTCGAGCGGCTGGTGACCAAAGCGCTCGATGCCGAACAACTGGCGCGCAGCGAAGCGCTGATCGCGGCCTGGCGCCGCGAGCGGGTCTCGAAATACAACGCGCTGCGCGATCACGCGGGCGAGCTGCCGGCGCGTTTCGTGCTGGTCGCGGACCAGACCCGCGGCGATGCCTCGGTCGCGTACGGGCTCGCCGATCAGGCAAGTTTCGAGCGCATGCTGCAGGCCGCGCTCGCTGAGAACCCCGGCTGCACGGTGCTGCTCAAGACCCACCCCGATGTATTCGCCGGCAAGGCGCGGGGGCATATCGATCTGCAGCGCGCCGCGGCCCGGCCACGCGTGCGCGTGCTGGCCGAGAACGTGCACCCGGCGGCGCTGCTGGAACGCGCCGAGGCGGTATACGTGGTGAGCTCGCAGCTCGGTTTCGAGGCGCTGCTGTGGGGGCGCCGGCTGCGGGTGTTCGGGATGCCGTTCTATGCCGGCTGGGGTCTGAGCCATGACGAGCTGCCGGCCCCGGAACGGCGCACCGCGGCCACGCTGGCGCAGCTCGCGCATGCGGCGCTGGTGGATTACCCGCGCTATCTCGATCCCGATCGCGGCACGGTCTGCGGCCCCGAAGTCGTGCTCGCGCATCTCGGTCTGCAGCGGCGCATGCACGCGCGTTTTCCGCCCGTGGTCCATGCGCTCGGTTTCTCGCCCTGGAAAAAACCGCTGCTGCGGCGTTATTTCGCCGGCTCGAATCTACGTTTCGTGCGCAGCCCGCATGCCGTGCCTCGAGGCGCCACGCTGGCGGTGTGGGGCCGGCAGCAGGTTGTGGTGGCGGCGGATACCGAACGGGTGCATCTCGAGGACGGCTTCCTGCGCTCGGTGGGTCTGGGTGCCGACCTGGTCCGCCCGCTGAGCTGGGTGATGGACCGGCGCGGGATCTATTTCGATGCCCGTAGTCCCTCCGATCTCGAGCACTTGCTGGAGCACCATGAATTCGATGCGCCGCTGCTGGAGCGCGCCGCGCAACTGCGCCGCGGCATCGTCGCGGCGGGCCTCACCAAGTACAACGTCGGCGCCAGAACATGGCAGCGTCCGCCCGGCGTCGCGCGGGTGGTGCTGGTGGTGGGGCAGGTCGAGAGCGATGCGGCGATCGCGCTCGCGACCCCGGGCATCGCGAGCAATATCGAGCTGTTGCGGGCCGCGCGCGCGGCGAACCCCGAGGCCTGGATCCTCTACAAGCCGCACCCCGATGTGGTGGCGGGGCTGCGCCGCGCGGGCCACGGCGAACACGAGGCCGCGGCTTGCTGCGACGAGATCGTGCTCGATTGCCCGATGGGCGAGCTGCTGGAGGCGGTGGACGAGGTGCAGGTCCTGACGTCGCTGGCCGGTTTCGAGGCCCTGCTGCGGGGCAAGCGGGTGGTGTGTCACGGGCTGCCGTTCTATGCCGGCTGGGGTCTTACCGAGGATCGCCACGCGCTGGCGCGGCGTACCCGGCGCCGCGGTCTCGATGAGCTGGTCGCCGCCACCCTGCTGCTGTATCCGGCCTATCTCGGCTGGCGCACGCGGCGCTTCACCGACCCCGGGAATGCCCTGCTCGACCTCGCCGAATGGCAGGCCCGCGAACGCCATGGCCGGCCCCGGTGGCGCGCGCTGTTGCGCCCGCTGCTGGTGCTGCTGAGCCGCACAAGGTGAATACGCACGCGAATGGGGGGTGCCGCTACCCCTCCCGATAAAGGTACACTTCCCGCCTTCGCGGATACTGCTTCAACGTACCTCGAGGATCTGCATGATAGCCACCGGCCTGGAAGCCTTTCGCGGCAAGCGTGTTCTGCTGCTGCAATCCCCGGTCGGCCCCTTCTTCCACCGCCTCGCGCGCGATCTGCGCTGGGTCGGGGCCCAGGTCTGCAAGATCAACTTCAACGGCGGTGACCTGCTGTTCTATCCCTTCGACGGGCTGAATTTCCGCGGCACCCTCGACGAGTGGCCCGATTTTCTCGGGCGCGTGATCACCGAGCGCAACATCGACGTGGTGCTGATGTTCGGCGACTGCCGCCCGGTCCACCGCGTGGCGCGCCAGGTCGCGAATTTCCGCGGTCTCGAGATCGGCGTGTTCGAGGAAGGCTATATCCGCCCCCACTACGTGACGCTCGAGCGCTACGGCGTGAACGGGCATTCGCAGCTGCCGCGCTCGCCGCTGTTCTACCTCAACCGCGAGGTCAAGGAACCCGGGCCGGCACGGCGCATCGAGGGTGCGTTCTGGAGTGCCGCGCTGTGGGCGATCCTCTACTACGTGGCCAGCCTGGTGCTGCAGCCGTGGTTTCGCGGCTACCGTCATCACCGGCGCCTGTCATTGCTCGAGGCCGTGCCGTGGTTTCGCGGTTTCTGCCGCAAGAGCCTTTATGCCTGGCGCGAGCGCCGCGTGCAGCAGCAGCTCGCCGGGCCGCTCGCGGGCCAGTATTTCCTGGTGCCGCTGCAGGTCCACAACGATGCCCAGATCCAGATCCACTCGGGTTTTGACACGGTCGAGAAATTCATCCATTACGTGGTGCGATCGTTCGCCGCGCAGGCACCGGCCGAAACGCACCTGGTCATCAAGCACCACCCGATGGATCGCGGCTACCACGATTACGGCAAGCTGATCCGCTATCTCGAGCGGGTCCACCAGCTGAAGGGGCGGCTGCACTATATCCATGACCAGCACCTGCCCACGCTGCTGCAGCATGCGCGTGGCGTGGTGGTGGTCAACAGCACGGTGGGGCTCT
The DNA here is from genome assembly GCA_016705365.1 of Gammaproteobacteria bacterium. NCBI lineage: Bacteria > Pseudomonadati > Pseudomonadota > Gammaproteobacteria > Gammaproteobacteria bacterium. The sequence goes on from JADIYI010000007.1 coordinate 23,784, forward strand.
CGGCGCTCTATCACAATGCCCCGCTGAAGGCCTGCGGCGCCGCGATCTACGATATGCCGGGGCTGACCTTCTCCGGCTCGCTGAAGGATTTCTGGCACGAGGCGCAGTCGCTCGAGGTCAACCGCGAGCTGTTCCGGCGTTTTCGCAGCTACCTGATCGAGCACACCCAGCTGAACGGCAGCTTCTACAAGCGGCTGAACCTGCCAGGCTCGCACGCGGGCCTGGTATGGTCGCGCTCACCGGTGCCGCCCGCCGCCCCGGTAGTGGTCGCGGACGCACCCTTGCCGGTTGCGAGCCAGCACGCCTG